>NZ_JBSGVG010000054.1:0-33278 GCF_053608345.1 Nocardia sp. NPDC055050 | reverse complement strand
GCAACCGAGGGCCCGACTACGGGCGCATCGCGTACGCGCCGTCGTAGGCCTCGACCTGCTGCCACACCCGGCCGAACCGCTCGGCGTCGGCAACCGGGCTGCGCAGGGCCCCGATCGCCCAGGCACGCTGGGCCTCGGTGACCGACGGCTTGCCGAGCAGCGCCGCCGCCTGGGTGTTGAAGTCGCGGATCTGGAAGTCGAAGATCTGATCGAGCACATCGCGGTCGAGCCCGGTGAGCTCGGCCTGCTCGAGAATCAGCTGCCCGTAGACCACCGTGGAGAACAGGTGGCCGATGGTCAGCATGAAGTCCAGGTCCTTCTGCTGGTCCGCATCGGGTGCCGCGGTGAGCAGCAGGCTGCGCAGCGCCTGGGCCTGCTCGTAGAACCGGCCGACATTCGGGACCGCGGATGCCTGCTCGTAGGCGGGGGTCCAGTCGGCGAACTGCACCTTGCCCGCGCCGCGCGCCGGACCCTGCTGCCAGAAGAACGGCTGGTCGCCGGGGGCGAGGTCGGTGCCGATCGCCGGGTATTCCTTCGGGTTGAGCAGGTAGTTCGGCATGAACTTCAGGATCTGCCCCACGTTCACGTGCACGGTGCCCTCGAGGCGCGGCAGGTGGTTGATGTAGCGCGAGGCCTGCGCGAAGTAGGTGGCCTTCTCGAATCCCTTGGCCGCCAGCACATCCAGCAGCAGGGTCATCGCGACCTCGGCCTCGGAGGTGACCTTGGACTTGGTCATCGGGTTGAACAGCAGGTAGCGGCGGTCCTCGAGCGAGGCGCTGCGGAAGTAGTCGACGGCGCGGTCGCTGAACAGCTTCATCGCGATCAACCGCGCGTAGGCGTCGACGAAATTGCCGCGCACATGGGCGAAGTCGGTGACGGGGTTGCCGTAGAGGATGCGGTTGTTGGCGTGGGTGATGGCCTCGAAGAACGAGTGCTCGACCATGCCGATGCCGCCGTGGCAGAGGTTGAACTTGCCGACGTTGACGGTGTTGAGCGCGGCCGAGAAGGCCTCCGGCCCCTCGTGCAGCAGGTCGGCGGCGGTCACCGGGTAGTTCTCCAGCCGGAAGTGGCTGACATACATCTGACCGTGGATGACGCTCTCGATCAGGTGGTAGTCGTCGTGGCGGCTGTCGGCGGCGAACCAGATGTAGCCCGCCGGACCCTCGACGTCGGCGCGGCGCGAGAACACCGACACCATCGAGGCGACGTTGCCGTTGCCGATGTAGTACTTCTCGCCGCTCGCCCGGAACAGGATGCCCGCCTCGGCGTCGGCGCTGCCCGGCTCGCTCGGGGTGAGGATCAGGTCGGTGTTGTAGATGTCGGCGCCGTGGTCGCGCTCGGACAGCGCGAACGCCATCACCTGACCGTCGTCGAGATCGGCGGCGGCCTTGCGCTTGGCGACCTCGTTATCGCTCTGCCAGATCGGGCCGAGGCCGAGGATGGTGACCTGCTCGGCGTACCAGTACGCCAGTCCGTAGAACCCGAAGATCTCCGCCAGCGCCGCGTTGCGGGCCGCGTCCCAGCGCTTGTTCGGGTCGCCGTCGGCGTAGGCGGCCGGGGTCAGGAAGGTCGCGAACAGCTTCTCCTTGCCGACGAACTCGAGGAACTCCGAGGTCCACACCGCGTCGCGATCCTCGACCAGCAGCTGCGCCTTGCCCTTGGACTCGAACCACTCGATGGTGGCCTTCAACAGCCGCCGCGTCTCGGCGTCGAAGTGCTGCGGGTCGTAGGTGGCCGGGTTGAACAGCAGGCTGGGCGAACTCGTCATGCCGTTAACTTATCAGCGCCGCCCACTCGCCACGCCGACCCTCACACCCTCTACCAGCACTTTCGCCTACGTAGCCGTAAGTTCGAACGGCCAAGGCCTCCTGTTCGACGACACCCGGCGCTGGGCGATTACAGTGCTGCGGGGGTCGGTTCGCCGACATATCCGGCGCGCCGGAAGCGATTCAGCCCGAGTTCTGTCCCGAGCTCCGCTCGCCTCCCAGGGTTGCGCACGTAGAAGACGAACAGGTGGTAGACCCGGGTCGGGTCGGTCTCGAGGTCTGTGTGCACGATGTCGATCGTCCGGTAGCCGGTTTCGGCATCGCCGGTGACGAGACTGGTCAGGTTGGTTCCGCTACCGAATCTGAACGCTTCCCGGCGGCTGCGGGCGCCGACCGCCGAGACGTCCTGCCAGCCAACCCTGGTCGGGCCGTTGCCGAAGTCGATCGAGATGTACCGCGGGGTGAGTTCGATGCCGATGTTGCCGAGGGTCTTGCGAGAGCGGTACGTGCCGAAACCGAGGAGCAGCGCAACCGCGGCCGGCAAGGACATGAGGAAAAAGAGCGCCGCTCCCATCGACCAGTCGTCGTTCAACGATGCGATGAACTGCCACAGCCCAGCTCCGAGCACGGCCACTCCGAACGCAATAGCCACCAGACTTCCGGTCGAGGACGGCCGCGGCACCGGCAACACAAGTGCCGGGCCGTCGTCGGTGGCACGAATCTCAGCGGCCACCGGAGCGGCTCGTGGGATCTCCGACCATCCCCAACCGGTGAAAACAGCAGTCAGGGGACCGAGCAGCACAAGCCCGAAGAGTCCGGGTGCCACCGATCCCGGCTCCGTCACCATCGTCGAAACCAGCCCCAGCGTCACCGGCCACAAGACCAGCGCACACGCGAACGGCAACACCGCATAGCGATACGCGCCGAACGCCTTCCGCTTCCACTCCCCCGGCAACGGCAAGTCAGACGTACTCCGATACCTACCCACAATGCCCCCATTACGATCCGCGCCTACGCGGTCGCGGATCTGATTCCGGCCTCTGTCGCACCTTGCACCGCTTGGATGAGTTTCGGCACCATGCCGATGATCGTCGACGCTTCTTTCGCGAGTGCCAGCAGGATCTGCGACAGCTTCGATCCCGCGCCGGAGATGCTCAGACTGGCGCGTGCGACGGCCCCCAAAGATGCGGTCCCCCCGGTGCAAATAATGATCGCCGCGGCCTCGACGAGTACGCCGGCCAGCCAGTTCAGGAGTTCGATCACGACACCGCGCACCCCCTCCACCAGGTCACCGAGCGCGGCGTTGACTTTGCTCAGCGAGGAGGCGAGGGAGGACTGGGCCTCGATGTCGGCCATGAACGCGTCGGCCTTGGTCTTGTAGGCGGTGCTGGCGGCGCCGCCCCATTCACTGACATCTTTCTGGAGTTCGGTGTTCCATGTCGCCGCGGCTTGCGTCAGCGCCGTGGAGATGTTCTCCCAGGACTTGGAATACGCCTTGACCATATCCGGGTTACCGGTGACCCAATCGAGCCCCTTGCGCAGTGGTTCGACGTTCTCCAGCATCCAGCCCATCAGCAGGGCGCCCACGATATTGAACGGATCGAATTTCGCCAGGGGAACCCCTGTTGCCATGCGCTTCTGGTACTCCAGCACGTCCGCGGCGGCCACAGCGACCGCGGAGGCTTTGAGGGCTGCGCCATACAGGTTCTTGACCGGGTCTTCCCCGTTCACCGCTTCCTTGACGAGCCCGGCGGCTTCCCAACCATCACCCACCGGTGTGCCTTTGAACAGACCTGATTCAGCGCCATCGCTGTTGATCCTGGGGAGCAGAGCCTTCTGGTCGAACCCATACGCCTCGTCGTCGTCGACTTTCCCGTCGATCAGTTCGTTGCCCGCGGGCGGGGCGTCGTCGTCGAACGGCATGGTTTCCCCCTATTTGATCTGGCTTTGTTGACGCTCGATCGCGGCCTGACGGTCGGCATCGAGGGTTTCGAAGGTGTCCGCGCAGTACCGCAGCGTCTTCGGCAGCGTCTCGGTCGTTTCGACGATCTTCTGCAGGCTGTCGGTGATCCGCTCGTGCAGTGAGCTCACGGTCAGGTCCGCGTACCACCCGACGAACAGGCCGTAGCCGTCGTCCAGCGTGGACAGATAGTCGGCCGCTTGTTTGGCCGCACTGAGGTTCCCGAGCGTCGATTCGACCGCGCCGGCGTGCGCACGCACGCTCTCCGGTTTGACGACGACATCATCGCTGTTCCACATCTACGTCCTCATTCCAGCCATGACTTCTTGCTGAAGTACTCGTCGTCCTCGTCCGGCTCGTCAGGTGTGACGATCTGATCCCGATCCGGCTTGCGGCTGAGCGTTTCCGTGGCAGGCGGTTCCCATGTCGACTGTGACGCGGGCGCGGAACTGGCCGGCGGAGGCGCGTACTGGGGTCGGGGCGGAAGATGCTCGCCCGCGAGCTCTGCCTCGACGTCCGGGAATCGCTCGGCGAGAATGTCGAGAATCGACTCACCCGCCGGGTCTTCGCCCACGACCCGACTCATGACATCAGCAACCTCGGACCGCAACGTCACCTGGGCCTTACGCATACACGACAGGATTTCCGCCGACAGTGCGTCAGGATCCATACTCCGCGTAGCCGGTCCCAGGCCGATCGCCGTCGGCACCCCGGTGCTGTCCACCGTGACGCTCACGCGCCCGCCCGCGCTGGACGCGGTCGCCGACGTCATGGCCATCTGCCCCTGCAGCTCTTCGTACCGCTGCGCTTTCTGCTCCAAATCGGCTGCGAACCGCGCCAATTCCTCTGCGGCACGGCTCGGATCGAAGCCGACCATCGGTACCTCCCCTGACGACAACTGTCGGACCAGACTCTGTCAACGAAACACACACCACGCAAATCTCAGGGCGATCTTTCGGCTCCGTCCACTGGATTGGACGCGCCATAGACCCATTCGGTTCCAGCGAGTTTCAGCGGGTCTCAGCGCCCGAAAACAGCACATCGCGCTGCCCCACCGGAAGTGGGACAGCGCGATCGGTGCGACGAGGTCAGCCGCGAACCTTGGCGGTGACCGCGCTGACGGCGTCTTCGGCCGGGATCTCCTCGGCTTCGCCGGTGAAGCGGTTGCGCAGCTCCACCTTGCCCTCGGCCCAGCCGCGGCCGATGACCAGGATCCAGGGCATGCCGAGCAGTTCGGCGTCCTTGAACTTCACGCCGGGTGAGGCGGTGCGGTCGTCGAAGAGGACCTCGAGGCCTTCGGCGTCCAGGCCCGCGACGACGTGTTCGGCGCCGTCGCGGGCGGCGGCGTCCTTGTTGGCGATGACGACGTGCACGTCGTACGGGGCGACCTCGGCGGGCCAGCGCAGGCCCTTCTCGTCGTGCTGCTGTTCGGCGATCACCGCGACCATGCGGGAGACACCGATGCCGTAGGAACCCATGGTGAGGCGCACCGGCTTGCCGTTCTCGCCGAGCACGTCGACATCGAAGGCGTCGGTGTACTTACGGCCGAGCTGGAAGATGTGACCGATCTCGATGCCACGGGCGGACACCAGCGGGCCCGCGCCGTCGGGCGAGGGATCGCCGTCGCGGACCTCGGCGGCCTCGATGGTGCCGTCGGGGGTGAAGTCGCGGCCGGCGACCAGGCCGACAACGTGCTTGCCCGCCACGTCGGCACCGGTGATCCAGGCGGTGCCGTCGACGACGCGGGGGTCGACGAGGTAACGAACACCGTTGGCGGCCAGGCCCTTCGGGCCGATGTAGCCCTTCACCAGGAACGGGTTGGCGGCGAAGTCGGCCTCGGTGAGCAGTTCCACCTCGGCGGGTTCGACGGCGGCGCCCAGACGCTTGTCGTCGACCTCGCGGTCACCGGGGACGCCGATGCCGAGGATCTCGGTCTTGCCGTCGGGGTGGCGCAGCTTCACCATCACGTTCTTCAACGTGTCGGCGGCGGTCACCGTGCGGTCGAGGACCTTCACCTCGTTGGCCCAGTCGACCAGCGTCGCGATGGTGGGGGTGTTCGGGGTGTCGTATTCGACCGCGGCGGCCTGGCCCTCGATGGGCAGCGGCGCGGGCGCGGGCGTGACCACGGCTTCCACGTTCGCCGCGTAGCCGGACTCGACGCAGCGCACGTAGGTGTCCTCACCGACGGGGCTGGCGGCGAGGAACTCCTCGGACGCGCTGCCGCCCATGGCGCCGGAGGTGGCGGCCACGATCACGTACTCGACGTCGAGCCGGTCGAAGATGGCCTGGTAGGCCTTGCGGTGGGTGGCGTAGCTGTTGGTGAGACCGTCGTCGTCGATGTCGAAGGAGTAGGAGTCCTTCATCACGAACTCGCGCCCGCGCAGGATGCCCGCGCGGGGACGTTCCTCGTCGCGGTACTTGGTCTGGATCTGGTAGAGCGTGACCGGCAGATCCTTGTAGGAGTTGTACTCGCCCTTGACGGTGAGCGCGAACAGCTCCTCATGGGTGGGCCCGAGCAGGTAGTCGCCGCCCTTGCGGTCCTTGAGCCGGAACAGGCCTGGCCCGTACTCGGTCCACCGGTTGGTGGTCTCGTAGGGCTCGCGCGGCAGCAGCGCGGGCAGCGAGATCTCCTGGGCGCCGGTGGCGTCCATCTCCTGGCGCACCACGTCCTCGATCTTGCGCAGCGTGCGCAGACCGAGCGGCAGCCACGAGTACACGCCGGGGGCGACCCGGCGGACGTAGCCGGCGCGAACGAGCAGTTTGTGGCTGGGCACCTCGGCGTCGGCGGGATCGTCTCGCAGGGTGCGCAGGAACAGGCGGGAGAGGCGGGTGATCACGGATGCACAGGGTAGTCCCTGGTCCGCGCGGGGCGACAGCCGATTACCACCTGGGCGCCCGCAGGCCCCCGAAAACCGGTTCCGACAAAAGAGCGCATATCAGGTTACCCAGTACAAATCTATTTCAATCATCAGATAACAACCTGATAACGTAACCGCATCTGGCAATTCTTACGTGACTAGATTTTCTCTATAAGTCAATTACGCACTTACAACAGAAAATTGGTGGCGGCGACGCTGCCCTTGCGAGAGGTCACAATGGCTGAGACGAAATCCATGTCGAAGCGCTGTACAGCGGTGTTCACCGGAGCCGCGTTGGTGGCCGCGGCCCTCGCCGGATGCACCAAGACCGAGACCACCGAGAGCGGTCAGCTCCTGCAGTCGCTGAAGGACAAGGGCACGATCACCGTGGGTTTCGCCGGTGAGGCGCCCTATTCGTTCGAAGAGGGAGGCCAGCTCACCGGTGCCACGGTGGCCCTGCACAAGGAGATCTTCGCCAACCTCGGCATCAAGACCGTCGACGGTGTGCAGACCGAGTTCGGCGCACTGATCCCCGGTCTGCAGGCCAATCGCTTCGACGCGGTCAGCGCCGGGATGTCGATCTTGCCGAAACGCTGTGAACAGGCATCTTTCAGCGAACCGGAATTCATGTACACCACCGCGCTGATGGTGAAACCCGGTAATCCGATGAATTTGACGGATATGCAGTCGATCAAGGCCGGTGGCGCGAAGATGGCCGCGATGACCGGCGCCATCGAATCCGATTACGCCAGCTCGCTGGGCATCGACGCCACCCAGGTCGGCACCCCGCAGGACGGCATGGACGCGGTCACCTCCGGGCGCGCCGACGTGTTCGCACTCACCGCGATCTCGCTGAACTGGCTCAAGAGCCACACCCCCAACGCCGCGGTCGACGTGACACCGTCGTTCGTGGCCGTCATCGACGGCAAACCGCAGGTCGGCGCCGGTGGCACCGTGTTCCGCACCACCGATCCCGATCTGCTCGCCGCCTACAACGCCGAGCTGGCCAAGATCACCGGCGACAAGGACAAGTACTTGTCGATCGTCGGGAAATTCGGGTTCACCGAGCGCGAGCTGCCCGATCCGAAGTACACGACGGCCGCGCTGTGCAAGGGCGAAATCTGATCCACGCATGAGCAATGTCGATGCGGTCCGCGATGCCCTGCCCTCGTTGTGGCAGGGCATCGCGGTCACGCTGGAGCTGACCATCGGCGGCGCGCTGCTCGCGTTCGTCCTCGCCCTCGCCCTCGGCACCACCGCCCGCGTGCGCAACCTCGCGGCACGCGGCAGTGCCAGGGTCATGATCGAATTCTTCCGCGGCACCTCACTGCTGGTGCAGATCTTCTGGCTGTTCTATGTACTGCCGTTGCTCGGCTACAAGCTCGACCCGCTGTTCTGCGGCATCCTGGCGCTCGGCCTCAACTACGGCGCCTACGGCGCCGAGGTGGTGCGCGGCGCGCTCAACGCGGTGCCGCGCGCGCAGTTCGAGGCGGCGGTCGCGCTGAACTTCAGTCCGTGGCAGCGGATGCGCAGGGTGCTGTTCCCGCAAGCATGGGCGCTGATGCTGCCCTCGCTGACCAATCTGCTGGTCCACCTGCTCAAAGGCACCGCCGTGGCGTCCTACATCACCCTGCACGACCTGACCTACGAGATCGGTGACCTGCGCAAGACCACCAGCGACACGCTGTTCTCCTTCGGTGTCGGCCTGGTCATCTACTTCGTCCTCGGCTACCTGCTCACCCTGGGCATGAACCTGCTCGAAACCCGCGCCAAGACCAAGCTGGGTCGCGGCGCGTCGCTCAAGGAGGTCCTCAGCCTGGCGCCCGACGACACGAAGGTGGCGCCATGAGAGCCGAATGGAGTTGGGAGCGCGCCCGCGAGGCGCTGCCGGTGCTGTGGGACGGCTTCCAGATCACACTGCTGGCCACGGTGCTCGGCTTCGCCCTGGCCGCGGTGCTCGGGCTGGCGATCGCGATCATCCGTCGCACGATGCCGCGCCCGATCGCCGCGCCGGTGCACGCGGTGAGCGAGTTCGTCCGGCTCACCCCGCTGGTCGTGCAGCTGCTGTTCGCCTACACACTGTTCACGCAGTTCTCGGCGTTGCAGATCGGCATCGTGGTGCTGGGCATCCACTATTCGAGTTACCTGGCCGAGGTGTATCGGGCCGGGATCGAGGCGGTGCCGAAGGGACAGTGGGAGGCAGCGCGCGCCCTGTCGTTGCCGCCTGCCCGCACCTGGGGCGCGGTGGTGCTGCCGCAGGCGATCCGGGCGAGCCTGCCCGCGCTCGGCACCAACGCCGTCTCGATGTTCAAGGACACACCGTTCCTGTTCGCCATCTCGGTCGTCGAATTGGTGACCGCCGCACAGCAATTCGGGGCACGCAATTTCGCGTACCTGGAGTCGATCACGATGGCCGGGGTGTTCTTCCTCGTCGCCAGCTACCCGACGTCTGTGCTGATCAGAAGACTGGAGAAGCGACTTGCCTACTACTGACGAGATGATCCGATTCGATCAGGTGGTCAAACGCTTCGGCGACCTCACCGTGCTCGATCACCTCGATTTCAGCGTGCGCCGCGGGGAGAAGGTCACCCTGATCGGGCCGTCGGGGTCGGGCAAGACCACCATTCTGCGGCTGCTGATGACCCTGGAGACGATCAGCGACGGCGTGATCTGGGTCGACGGTGAACCACTCACCCACACCGAGCGCGGCGGAAAGCTGGTGCCCGCCAAGGAGAAACACCTGCGCGCGGTGCGGACCAAGATCGGCATGGTGTTCCAGCAGTTCAACCTGTTCCCGAACATGACGGTGCTGGAGAACATCACCGAGGCGCCGATCCATGTGCTCGGCAAGTCGAAAGACGAAGCGCGCGAACGTGCTCGCCATCTGCTCGACGTCGTCGGCCTGTCGGACAAGGCCGGCGCGCATCCCTCGCAGCTGTCGGGCGGGCAGCAACAGCGGGTCGCGATCGCCCGGTGCTGCGCGATGGATCCGAAGGTCATGCTGCTCGACGAGGTGACGTCTGCTTTGGATCCGGAACTGGTCGGCGACGTCCTCGACGTGCTGCGCACCATCGCCGAAACCACGGACATCACCATGCTGATCGTCACCCACGAGATGCGTTTCGCGCGCGAGGTCTCGGATCGGGTCCTGATGTTCGATTCCGGCCGCATCGTCGAACAGGGCCCGCCGGAGCAGATCTTCGAAGCACCGACCAACGAGCGCACGCGCAAGTTCCTCGAAGCCGTGCGCTGAACCACGTGGACAGCGGATCGGGGCGGGTCCAGCGAGGCCGCTGACCGCCGGACGACCGGTCCGCGGCGGGGCGGGGCGCGGTGGTGGTTGCGGCGACGATTACCGTTGTCGATCGTGCTGGTGCTGCTGCCTCCCTCCGAAACCAAGTCCGACGGCGGATCGGGCGTGCCGCTGGAACTCGCCGATCTCGCGATGCCGCAGCTCAGCGCGATTCGCGACAAGTTGATCACCGAGGTCGTCCAGCTGGCGGCCGACCCCGCGGCCTCGGCCGCGGTGCTCGGTCTGGGTAAAGGCGCCGACGCGGAGATCGCCCGCAACGCGAGCCTGCGCACGTCGGCGACCCGCCCCGCCCTCGAGCGCTACACCGGGGTCCTCTACGACGCCCTGGACGCGAAGTCGTTCACCACGGTGCAGCGGGCCAAGGCATTCGCCCGCCTGGGGATCGGATCGGCCCTGTTCGGCGCGGTTCGCGCGGCCGACCCCATCCCCGCCTACCGCCTCTCCGGCGGCACCAAACTGCCAGGGCTGCCGACACTTTCGGCCCTCTGGCGCGACGTGCTGCCCGACGCTCTCTACGCGGAGGCCGCGGGCGAGCTCGTCATCGACCTGCGGTCGGGTACCTACCAGCAACTCGGCCGAGTCCCCGGCGCCATCACCGCCAATGTGCTCACCGAGCACCCGGACGGCTCACGCACGGTGGTCAGCCACTTCAACAAACATCACAAGGGTCTGCTCGCCCGCGCGCTGGTCCTCACCCGCGCCGACCCCACCGACATCCGCGCCGTTGCCCGGGTAGCCACCAAGGCAGGCCTGCGTGCCGAAATCGCCTCCCCCACCGAACTTCTGATCATCACTCGGTGACGGGCGCCATCAGCTGGATGAGGTTGCCGCAGGTGTCGTCGAACACCGCGGTGGCGAACGCGCCCATCGGGGCGGGGGCCTGCGTGAAGAAGACATCGCGGTCGAGCAGGCGGCGGTATTCGGCGTCGAGATCGTCGACGGTGAAGACGATGACGGGGATACCTTCGGCGCTCAGTGCCGTTTTGTAGGCCTTGGCGGCCGGATGCTGGTCGGGCTCGAGCAACAGCTGGATGCCGTCGACATCGGCGGGTGAGACGAGGGTGAGCCAGTCGAATTCGCCGAGCGAGACCTTGTCTTTGACCTGGAAGCCGAGCACGTCCGTGTAGAAGGCCTCGGCCTTGGCCTGGTCGTCGACGAAAACGCTGGTCACTCCGATGCGGATCATGTGTCCTCCTGAGGGATGGGCCAACGCACCGAAATCGCCTGTAGCGGCGTGAAATCGGCGTGATGGAACTTGTATCGGCCTTGCCGGCGGGTATGGACGAGACCGACTTCCTCGAGCACGCCCAGGTGCTGGGTGATCGCCTGACGTGACGAGCTGATGCCGTGCTTGTTCACGAGGCGGGCGCACAATTCGAACAGGGTTTGCCCGTCGCGATCAGCCAGTTCGTCGAGCAGCGCGCGTCGTGTCGAATCCGCCAACGCGGTGAAGATATCGGTCACTCTGCACGCTCCGTTCACTCCCCTCGAACCATAGGCAAGTGCGAGCTTGCCTGTCAAGCGCAAGTGCTCGCTTGCCTGTCAAGCGCCGCACCCCGCCCGCCAACCTCGCGCCGCCTCCACCAACCGGGCGCGAACCACGTCGACGTGCGGTCGCGACGGTGCGCCGATCCGGCGGGCCAGGAAGCCGGTGTTGATCGGCGGGTCGGCGGGATCGAGCAGCGTGACCAGCGTTCCGTCGGCCAGTTCCCGGCCGCACAGGTAGTGCGGAAGCACGCTGATCCCCGCCCCCGAGGTGACAGCGGCCAGTACCGCGCGCAGATCGCCGACGATCAGGGCGGGCTCGGTTTCCAGGCGGGTCTCGAAGACATGGCGCCAGTAGCGACGCAGGATCGGCAGATCGGCGGCGTAGCTGACGAGCGGGATGCCGTCGAGCGCGATCGGGCCCTCGGTCCGCAGACGGTCGGCGTCGATCCGGTCGGCGATCGACGGGGCTGCGACGAGCAGGAATTCCTCGTCGACGAGCGGTTCCGCCAGCACGGTCCGACCGCGCGGGCGGGTGGTGGCGAAGACCAGGTCCAGCGCCCCCGAATGCAATCGAGCGAGCAACTCGTCGGTCAGGCCGGTACTGACCGTGAGCCGCACACCGTCGGCGACCAACGGCGACAACGCGGGCACGATCTTGGCGGCCAGCATCTCCGCCGGTCCACCGAGCAGCACCGGCGGCTCGGGCGGGGCCGCCTGAGCGGTCGCCGCACCGCTGACGACCGCCTCCAGCTCCTCGAGTGGACCGCCCACCCGCGCCGCGAGCTCGTGACCGGCAGCGGTCGGCGTCACCCCGCGAGGCAGGCGTTCGAACAGCGGCCTGCCGAGGTGCCGTTCGAGCGCCTGGATCTGCGTGGTCACTGTCGGCTGGGACAGCCCGACCTGGGCGGCGCCCGCGGTGAGCGAGCCGGTGCGGAACACGGCAAGGAAGGTCCGCAGCTGCACCAGATCCATCGACCCATCGGCTGACCTATGTCTCATATAGGCAATCCTATTGGTCAGGAGATGCCATCAACCCTAGCGTTGTTCCCATGGCACACATCCTGTTCGTTCTCACCGGCACTGATCATTGGACACTGGCCGACGGCACCGAACATCCCACCGGCTACTGGGCCGAGGAATTCACGGCGCCCTATGCGGCCTTCACCGCCGCGGGCCACACCGTTACCGTGGCGACCCCGGACGGCGTTGTCGCGACCGTCGACCAGGCCAGCCTGGCCCCCGAGGTCAACGGTGGCGCCGACGGTGCGGCGGCGGTCGCCGAAATCCTGTCCGGCGCCGACGCATTGCGGAATCCGCTCACTCTCGACAAGGTCGACCTCGCCGACTACGACGCCGTCTTCTATCCCGGCGGACACGGCCCGATGCAAGATCTCGCTGTCGACCCGGTCTCGGGCACCCTGCTCGTCAACGCCCTTGCCTCCGGCAAACCGCTCGGCATCGTCTGCCACGCCCCCGCCGCGCTACTCGCCACCGCCGAGTCGGGCAACTCCCCCTTCGCCGGCTACCGCCTCACCGCGTTCAGCAATGCCGAGGAAACCCAGGCGGGCTTCGCCGACAAGGCGAAGTGGCTGCTTCAGGATCGACTGGTCGCACTCGGTGCCGACTACCGCGAAGGCGACCCGTGGGCCCCGCACATCGAGGTGGACCGCAATCTCTACACCGGCCAGAACCCCGCCTCCGCGGGCCCGCTGGCCGCCGAAATGCTCACCGCCCTCTGACAGACAGCGCCGTATCGACCGGCTGCGGCCGTCGACGACCGCAGCCGGTGCCGCCTTGTCCGGTAACCCGGGACCACCGGAGCCACCGAGACAGGGGCAGTCGGCCGGTCAGCCGATCTCCGCGGTGAGTTCGGCGAGTTCCGCGGCGAGGTTGGCACGAGCGATCGCCTCGTACCGGTCGTGGGCGAGGTCGGTGCGGAAAAGGCGAGGCTGGTCGGCCAGATTGCGCAGCACCGAGGCGCGCCCGGCCCGGAACAGATCGTCGGGCACGTGGGCGTATTCGGCGCGGATCGCGGTGGTGTAGGCGGCGTATTCCTGCGGACTACCGCCGAGCACAACGAGGTCGGCATCACAGAGCACCGCGCCGTTCGCGTCACCGGGCTGTGGACGGTGCCCACGGGTCACAACCACGAGCCGCACTACCTCCTCGACCAATTCCGGTGCGGCACCGAGTGATTCGAGGATGTCACGGCCCAGGTCGGCGCTGCGCTCCTCGTTGTCGGCCCGGGCGACGGCGTAGATCGCGTCGTGGAAGAACGCCGCGTAGCGCACGGCGTCGATATCGGTTGCGGCATCGGCCAATTCGTCGATGGCCGCGAGCATCACCGCCAGGTGCGTGCCGGTGTGGTAGCGGCGGTGCGGTTCGCTGTAGCGCCCCACTACTCCGGCACCGATCTGTTCGGCCCCGATCCCGGCCAATGCGATCCACCGGTCCATCAGGTTCTGTGACAACGCACTCATACAACAAGTTTCGTCGTCGGTACCGACACCCACAACCCCCCGAAACTGGTCGTCCGGCCGACCGCGGCCGGCCGGACGACGCTCAGCGCTCAGACCTCGGCGGCGGCGAGGGCCGCACGCACCTCCTCGGCGCCCGCGGGCTTCGAGGCGGGCGGCCAGTTGTCGTCGGCGGCATAGGGGCGTACGTAAACCGGGGTATCCCGTTGGGAGCGGCGGCTTTCGGCGAGGGACCCACCGTCGACCACGTCATAGCCGATGGCGTCGATGAGGTCGGTGGCGAGCTTCTTGGCGTCGGGGTCGTCGCCGAACACGGGCAGGGCAGACCGGTCCGCGGCACCGACCGGGCGCGCGAGTTCGGCGAGGTTGGCGTAGGCGATGTTGTTGAACGCCTTGACCACCTTCGATTCCGGCAGGTGGCGTTGCAGCAGTTCGCTGGTGGTGGTCTGGTCGGCGTCGAGTTCGGGGAAGGCGCCGTCGCGGTCGGGATAGTAGTTGTTGGTGTCGAACACGACCTTGCCCGCGAGCGGTGCGACCGGTACGTCCCGATACGCCTTCAACGGCACCGTGACCACCACATAGTCGCCCGCTTCGGCCGCTTCGGCCGGGGTACCCGCCCGGGCCCGCGGACCCAGCTCGGCGACCAGATCCGCCAGGGTCTGCGGTCCGCGTGAGTTGCTGAGCACCACGTCATAACCCGCGTCCACCGCCAGCCGCGCGACGGTGGATCCGATATGTCCGCTACCGATCAATCCGAGTGTCGTCATGCGCAGCACAACCGCCACCACCGCATCGTTGTTCCCGCGCACCGCGGCCGTTGTCACCGCGCCCACCGCCGGATAGCGTGGGGCGATGGTGTCGTCGGCTCATCTGGTCTCGTTCGCGGGTTTGGCGTTTCTGCTGGTGATCGTGCCCGGACCCAGCGTCTTGTTCACGATCGGCCGGGCACTCACCGTCGGGCGACGATCGGCGCTGATGACCGTGCTGGGCAATGCGGTTGGGGTGTACGGCCAAGTCGTGGCAGTCGCGTTCGGGTTGGGCGCGGTGGTGGCGGCGTCGGCGGCGGTGTTCACCGCGATCAAACTGGTCGGCGCCGCCTATCTGGTCTATCTCGGCGTGCAGGCGATTCGCCATCGTGACGCGCTACGGACCGCCTTTCACGCCGAGCAGGACGTGGCCGCGCACAGTCCGATGGCGGCGTTGCGCGACGGCGTGATCGTCGGGGCCGCCAACCCGAAGACCATCGTCTTCCTGGCGGCGCTGCTGCCACAGTTCGTGGATACCACGCACGGTGCGGTCCCTCAGCAGATGTTGATCCTCGGGCTCTGCATTCCCGTGTTCGGCCTGATCTTCGACTCGCTCTGGGCGTTCGCGGCCGGGTCGGCACGGTCCTGGTTCGCGCGGTCGCCACGCCGTCTCGCCGCCATCGGCGGTACCAGTGGTCTGGTGATGATCGGGCTCGGCACGTCACTCGCTCTCACCGGTCGCAAAGACTGAACCACAACCGTCAGGATCTTCGATGAAGAGCTTGCTGCTCACCGGCGCTGTGGCGCTGATGGTCTCGGTGTCGACGCATGCGGTGGCACAGGCCGAGGTGCGGCCGGGCGCCACCTACGTCGCGCTCGGTGATTCCGGGGCAGCCACCACCGGTGCGGTCGATCTCGACGTGACGGCTCCGCTGCGCTGTGTGCGGTCCACCGCCAACGCGCCGAAGCTGGTCGCCGAAAAACTCGGGCTCGGGCTGGACGACCGGACCTGCAGCTCGGCGAAGATCCCGGATCTGTACGGGTCGCAAGGCGCCGGGATCGACCCCCAGTTCGACGCACTCGGTCCCGCCACCCGGATCGTCACCCTGCACATGGGCGCCAACGACGCCGGCATGACCGAGTTCATCCTCGGCCACTGTCACGCGGGAGCACTCAGCGGTGGTTGTGCCGCCGAGGCAGATCCGGAGTGGGACAACAGGATAGACGCGATCGCGCCCGCCTACGCCGCCGCGCTGGCCGACATCACCCGGCGCGCACCCGAGGCGACCGTTTTCGTCGACGGGTGGCCCACCTATCTCACGAACACCAGCTGCCCGGCCATGCTCGGCCTGCTTCCCGCCGACGCCGCCTACATCCAGTCCAAGTTCGAACGCCTCAACACCGTCGTCGCGCGGGCGGCCGCCGACCACGGCGCCGTGTACATCGATACCGTCACCGCCTCCCGCGAATTCGGGATGTGCGCCGACCCTGGCGTCCGCTGGTTCGATCCGATTCTCGCCGATCAGACCCTGCTCCCCTATCACCCCACCCTCGCGGGCCAACGGGGCGTCGCGGACCTGATCGTCGCCGCCGTCGAGTCGACCGGAGTCCTTTCCCGCTGACCCCTGCGGTCTAGAGCTTCGCGCCACCCGCGGTGAGGTCGCGCACGAGCAGCGCGGCGTGCAGGGAGGTGCGCGATTCACCGTCGTCGAGGTCGACGGCGAGGACGCGTTCGATGCGGGCGAGACGGTCGTAGAGGGTGGGCCGGCTGATCGCGAGCGCCTTGGCGAGCTCGGTCTTGTTGCCCGCCAGGTCGAGGAAGCGGCGCAGCGTACCGGTGAGGTCGGCGGTGTGGCGGATGTCGTAGCGCAGCAGTGCCCCGAGTTCGGCCTCGGCGAAACTCTGCACGCCGGGCTCGTCGCGGATCAGCGACAGCAGACCGCGCAGACGAATATCCGCGCTGCGGAAGAACGCGCGATTCGCCGCCGCGGTCATCGACAGGGCTACCTCGGCGACACCCGCGGCATGCGCGAGCCTGCCCGCGGTGTCGAGGAGGGAATCGGAGTCGGCGCCGACGCCGACGACCGCACGACGCACGTTGTCGACCCGGCCGACCTCGGCCAGCACCGCCGAACACACCGTCGCCAGTCGGCCGTCGACGTCGCCGCCCCGCGGCACCGCGAGGATCACGGTGACCTGCTCCCCATCGGAGCCACCGCGGGTTCGCCGATGTTCCGCCGCGCTGAGCGCCGACGCGTCGACCAGGCCGAGCGCATGCGTCACCGCTTCGACGATGGCCTCGCTCCGTCGTTGCGCCGCCACCGGATCCGGCGCCGGCTCGGTATCGATCTCGATCGCCAGCGGCACATAACGAGCCCGGCGGTGCAGACCGAGGGCGGCCGCGCGCGCCTGCGCGTCGCGCTCGTCGATCACCCGGCCCTCCACCAAATCGGCGATCAGGCCGGTCTGGGCCTGGCGGTGCAGGCCGAAACGGTCCTTGTCGATCATCCGGTGCAGGGTGATGGTCTGCGCGGCGCGTTCGAGGACCATGCCCACCCGCGCGGTGTGGGCATGGTCGGTGCGCAGGATCAGCCTGCCCCAGCGCTGTGTGTGCGGTCCGACGCCGACCACACCGGACCCGTCGGGCAGCATCCGCGACACCGATTCCCAATCATCGAGCAGCGCGGCCGAACTGGTGTGGCGGGCGGTAGCCGCCAGCACCCGATGCGACAGGTCTTCCAGCACCACCGACGCGTCGAGCATGCTCGCGGCCGTGTGCACGATCTCGGCCAGCGCGGCGCGGCGCACGCTCAGCTCGGTGAAGGTCTCGTGCACGGTGCGCGCGAATTCGAGTTCGGCGTATTGGTCGGCGACGATCGCCCGATGGACGGCTTCGGTGATCTCCACGAAGCGGGTCACCCGGTGCAGCACGATCACCGGCAACCCGAGTTCGGCGGCCGTGGCGGCAACGACGGGACCCAGCTCGCTCACGTAGCTGCCCAGCTCCACGACCAGTCCCGCGACGCCGGCGGCGGACAGCGATCTCAGGTAGACGATCCGCGCCTGCTCGGGAGCGGCGAGCGCCTGCCCGGTGGTCAGGATCAACTCCGAGCCGACCAGGAGGTCGGCCACCTCGGCCTGGTCGCTGACATGCACCCAGCGCACCGCCCGGTCCAGGTTCGCGGCACAGACGACCTCGGGTTGCCCGGCCTGCATCACCGGCGTCGCGAGCACATCGGCCACGGTCATCAGCATTGACGAATCGTAATATGAATGCCGTGATTGTGTACATATCGTCGGCCCGCCAGCAGCTCAGGATGGACCAGGGTGGAAGCACCACACCACCGGCGAAACGAGGCATTCATGCAGTCCATCGGGCACTGGATCGACGGCAAATCGGTCAGCGGCAGCAGCGAGACCACCGCGCCGGTGACCAATCCCGCCACCGGCGCCGTCACCGGGGAGCTGGCGCTGGCCAATGTGGCCGACACCCGCGCCGCGATCGACGCCGCGACGATGGCCTTCGCCTCCTGGCGTGACTCCTCGCTCACCCGCCGCACCCAGGTGCTGTTCCGCTTCCGCGAACTCCTGGCCGAGCGGAAGACCGAACTGGCCGCGGTGATCACCGCCGAACACGGCAAGGTGGCCGCCGACGCGCTCGGCGAGGTGACCCGTGGGCTCGAAGTCGTCGAATTCGCCTGTGGTGTCCCGCATCTGCTCAAAGGCGGCTTCACCGAGAACGCCTCGACCGATGTCGACATCTACTCGATCCGGCAGCCGCTGGGTCCGGTCGCGATCATCGCACCGTTCAACTTCCCCGCCATGGTGCCGATGTGGTTCTTCCCGCTGGCGATCGGCGCGGGCAACACCGTGGTGCTCAAGCCGAGCGAGAAGGACCCGTCGGCGGCGCTGTGGCTGGCGCGGCTGTGGCAGGAGGCAGGCCTGCCCGACGGTGTGTTCAATGTCGTGCAGGGCGACAAGGTCGCCGTCGACGAGCTCCTGGACAACCCGGCCGTCAAGGCCGTCTCGTTCGTCGGCTCGACCCCGATCGCCAAGTACGTGTACCAGCGCGGCACCGCGGCGGGCAAGCGGGTGCAGGCGCTCGGCGGCGCGAAGAACCACATGGTGGTACTGCCCGACGCCGATCTGGACCTGGCCGCCGATGCCGCCGTGAACGCCGGTTTCGGGTCGGCGGGTGAGCGGTGCATGGCGATCAGCGTGGTCGTCGCCGTCGGCGGGGTGGCCGACGATCTGGTCACCAAGATCAGTGCACGAGCCGCGAACATCGTCACCGGTGACGGCACCGGTGGCGCCGAGATGGGCCCGCTGATCACCCGGGCGCACCGCGACCGGGTGGCCGAGTACATCGACGCGGGCGAGACGGCCGGTGCCCGGGTGGTGCTCGACGGGCGCAATCTCACCGTCGACGGCGCACCGGACGGATTCTGGCTGGGCCCCACGATTCTCGACGAGGTCACTCCGACCATGAGCGTCTACACCGACGAGATCTTCGGCCCGGTGCTGTCGGTCGTGCGGGTCGGCACCTATGAGGAGGCGGTGGCGCTGATCAACGCGAACCGCTACGGCAACGGCACCGCCATCTTCACCAACGACGGCGGCGCGGGACGACGGTTCCAGCACGAGGTGGAGGTGGGTATGGTCGGCATCAACGTCCCGATCCCCGTGCCGATGGCCTATTTCAGCTTCGGCGGCTGGAAGAATTCCCTGTTCGGTGACTCGCACGCGCACGGCACCGACGGCGTGCACTTCTTCACCCGCACCAAAGCGGTCACCACCCGCTGGCTCGACCCGAGCCACGGTGGGCTGGAACTCGGTTTCCCACAGAACAAGTGACTCCAGGAGACTTCGCCATGACGCTTTCCGAAGAGGCCGCTCGCGCCTACGAGCTCGACCGCCGCCACGTCTTCCATTCCTGGTCCGCGCAGGCGACTCTCACGCCGACGGTGCTCACCGCCGCCGAGGGGTGCTACGTGTGGGACGGCGAGGGCAACCGCCTGCTCGACTTCTCCTCGATGATGGTGAACACCAATATCGGTCACCAGCATCCGAAGGTCGTGGCCGCGATCCAGGAGCAGGCGGCCAAGCTGTGCACTGTCGCACCCTCGTTCGTCAACGATGCCCGCTCGGAAGCGGCCCGTCTGATCAGCGAACGCACGCCCGGTGACCTCGACACGATCTTCTTCACCAACGGCGGCGCCGACGCCGTCGAGCACGCCGTCCGGATGGCGCGACTGCACACCGGCCGCTACAAGGTGCTCTCGCGCTACCGCTCCTACCACGGCGGCACCGAGACCGCGGTGAACCTCACCGGCGACCCGCGCCGCTGGCCCAACGACCACGGCAACACCGGCACCGTGCACTTCTTCGGCCCGTTCCTGTATCGCTCGGAGTTCCACGCCACCGACGAGGCGCAGGAAACCGAACGCGCGCTGGCACATCTGGAACGCACCATCGAGATGGAGGGTCCGGCCACCATCGCCGCGGTCGTCCTGGAGTCGGTCCCGGGCACCGCGGGCATCATGGTGCCGACCACGGAGTACATGCGTGGAGTGCGCGCGCTGTGCGACAAGCACGGCATCGTCTTCATCGCCGACGAGGTGATGGCAGGCTTCGGCCGGACCGGAAAGTGGTTCGCCATCGACAATTTCGATGTCGTGCCCGATCTGATCACCTTCGCCAAGGGCGTGAACTCCGGGTATGTCCCGCTCGGCGGCGTGGCGATCAACGCGGCCATCGCGGCGACCTTCGCCCACCGCCCGTATCCCGGCGGGCTCACCTATTCCGGTCATCCGCTGGCCACCGCCGCTGCCGTCGCGACGATCAACGCGATGGCCGAGGAAGGCATTGTCGAGAACGCCGCCGACATCGGCGCGACGGTCATCGGGCCCGGCCTTCGTGAACTGGCGCAACGGCATCCGAGCATCGGCGAAGTCCGCGGGCTCGGTGTCTTCTGGGCCGTCGAGCTGGTCCGGAACCGGGCCACCCGCGAGCCACTGGCCCCCTACGGCGGCACCAGCCCCGCGATGAACGAACTGGTGGCCGCCTGCCGCGCAGGCGGGATGCTGCCGTTCGTCAATTTCAACCGCTTGCACGTGGTCCCGCCGTGCGTGATCACCGAGGCCGAGGCCAAGGAGGGGCTCGCCATCCTCGACCAAGCCCTCACCGTCGCCGACGCGCACACCGTCGCTACCCCTTGATCCAGTCGATCGCGATGGCGACGACGGCGGCGTTGAAGAAGAAACTCAGCACGCTGTGGGCGGTGACGCGCCGGCGCATCGACCGGTGCACCACCTTCACATCCGATACCGCGAACGACGTACCGATGGTGAACGAGAAGTACACGAACTCCGACAGCTGCGGCACCGGGCACTCCGGGAAACGCAGTCCCCCGTCGGCGAACTGGGCCCGCGCGTAGATCTGCGCGAACGCGGTGTGCAGGAGCAACCACGACATCAGCACCGTCGCCGCCGCGACGGCATTGTCGGCATCGCTGTCGCGGGCACCGATCATGATCATCCCGGCCGCCAGCCCGGCGCCACTGGCCACCACCGCGAAAGTGGTGGTGTACCAGCGTGGACCGATCCAGTCGATGGAGTCGTCGGGCAGGTCGCGGCGCAACAGCAGCCAGCCCGACGCGACATAGGCGACGGCCAGCAGATCCCAGACCAGCAGCAGGCCGATCCCGCCGGTTGTCCACGAGAAGAGCGACAACCAGACCACACCGAGGACGGTCAGCCCGAGCTCCAGTACCCACACCAGCGTGCGACTCATGGCCGCAACGTCTACCACGCCGCCGCGTGGACACACCGACACCGCGCCCGGCGGCGGCGTTTCCGCGCCGCGCGACTGGTCGACGCGCTCCGGCTACGCGTGACCACCGATCGAATCCTGACCGGAATTCCCCGGCCGGGCAATGCGTTGTCCAAGAGCGTGACCGATACCGCAGTGCTTTCCGATGAACTGAAGTCGTACCTCGACGAGGAGAAGGTCTACGCGACCGTCGCCACCGTCGGGCCCAACGGGCATCCGCATCTGACCGTGGTCTGGATCAAACGCGAGGGCGACGAACTGCTGTTCTCCACCACCGTCTCACGGCAGCAGGCCAAGAACCTGGTGCGTGACCCGCGGATCACCGTGATGGTGAACCCGCCGGAGCGGCCGTTCCTGTACGCCGAGGTACGCGGAACCGCCACCACCACACCGGATCCCGAGCGGGCGCTGCCGGACGAGATGTCGCTCAAATACACCGGCAAGCCGTATCGCGAGTTCAACCCGGCCTCGGTGGACGACGCCGAACGCGTCGTCATCCGCGTCACCCCCACCAAGGTCGCCGGACGCTTCTGACCAGCGGGCCCGGCGGAGTCAGCTCCGCTGGGCCTCTTCCTGCGCGTGCTGCGCCTGCACCAGCTGTTGCGGGGTGTAGCGCACGGTCAGCGCGACGAGCGCGGCGACGGCGGCGATGATCGCGCAGATGAACAGCACCAGGGTGTAGCCGCTGTTGAGCGCGTCGATCTCGGCGGGCGTCGTGTTCGCGCCGGGGGTATCGCTGCCGCCGAGCGACAGCGTGCGTGACGCCGCGATCGGGCTGAGCAGACCGATGGCGATCGGTGTCGCCAGGCTCATGAACATCTGGCCGACCGCCGAGAGCGGGCCGATGTTCGACGGCGGAACCCCGACCAGCACGCAGAGCGGAGCGAGCACGATCGCCATCCCGACGCCGAAGCCGATCACCAGCAGCAGGGCCAGCAGCGTCGGCAGGTACTGCACGTGCCGGTCCAGCGTCGACCCGAAGAACAGGCCGACGGCGAGCACCACACCCGCGGTGGCGAGCAACCAGCGCGGCGCGATCACCAACGCGGCCTTGGAGGCCACGGCACCGCCGACACCGATGCCGATGGTGAACGGGATCGAGGCGACACCGGCCAGCAGCGGGCTGTAGCCGAGCACGTTCTGCAGCAGCTGGGCGACGAAGAATGTCATCGCGCCGAGCACCGCACCGGCCAGGAAGATCAGAACGAAGGTGGCGACCCGGTCGCGGCTGTCGAACAGCGACCACGGCAGCAGCGGATCGGATTCGCGTCGCTCGGCGAAAACGAAGATCACCAGCAGGACGAAACCGCCGATCAGCGAACCAAGGATCAGCGGGCTCGTCCAGCCCATCGCCGGGCCCTCGGTGGCACCGAACACGATCGTCGCGCAGGCCAGGGTGCCCAGAATCGCGCCCTTGATGTCGAGCGGAGTGCGGTGGTGTTCGGTGTCGGTGAGCTTGTAGACCGCGCCGAGCACGATGAGCGCGCCGATCGGGACGTTGATCAGGAAGATCCAGCGCCACCCGACCTCGGTCAGCGCACCGCCGACGATGAGACCACCGACCGATCCGATGCCCGCCATCGAGCCCACGATCGCGATCGCCTGGTTCCTGGCCGGCCCGGGTGCGAAGGTGGTCGCGACCAGTGCGAACGCGGTCGGTGCCGCGATGGCGGCGCCCGCGCCCTGGAAGGCGCGCGAGATCAGCAGCATCGCCTCACCGGTGGCCAGACCGCACGCCAGCGAGGCGGCGGTGAACAGGCCGACACCGTAGATCAGCATGCGTTTGCGGCCGAACGCGTCGCCGAGCCTGCCACCGAGCAGCATCAACCCCGCGAAGGTGAGCCCGTAGGCGGTCACCGTCCACGCACTGCCCGAACTGGACAGCCCCATGTCCTGCTGCAGGCGCGGCAGGGCGAAGATCACGACGGTGCCGTCGAGCACCACCATGAACTGCAGACCGCTCAGCACGAGGATGGCCAGGCCGAACGCCCGCTGCTTCACCGGATACTGCATCGTCGCAGCGGGTTTATCGAGCACAGTGAGGCAGTGTAATTGGCGCACCGGCAACGAGTGGGCGCGCCGTCGGTGAAGCTAGTCGAGGCCGAAGCCGGCCGTGGGGCCGATGACGATGATCGCGGGCGGGCGGATGCCCTCTTCCTTGACCCGGTCGGCGACCGTGGCGAGGTCGGCGCGCACCACCCGCTGCGTGCGCAGCGTGCCTTCCTGGATGACCGCGGCCGGGGTATCGCTCGGGCGACCACCGGCGAGCAGGGCCGCGGCGAACTTGTCGATCCGCTCGACCGCCATCATCAGCACGATGGTGCCGCGCAGCTTGGCCAGTGCCGACCAGTCGACGAGCGAATCGGGATGTTCGGGGGCCACGTGTCCGCTCACGACCACGAACTCGTGGGTGACCCCGCGATGGGTCACCGGGATGCCTGCCGCGCCGGGCACCGAGATCGGGCTCGTGACACCGGGCACCACCGTCACCGGGATGCCTGCCTCCGTGCACGCCTCGAGTTCCTCGTAACCGCGACCGAACACGTACGGATCGCCGCCCTTGAGCCGGACCACGAACTTGCCCGCTTTGAAGCCCTCGACGAGCGCGAGGTTGATCGCCTCCTGCGCCATCGACCGGCCGTAGGGGATCTTCGCGGCATCGATCACCTCGACGTGCGGGCCCAGTTCGGCGAGCAGTTCCGGCGGGGCGAGCCGGTCAGCGACGACCAGATCGGCGCGCGCGAGGAGCCTGCGACCACGCACGGTGATCAGGTCGGGATCGCCGGGACCGCCGCCGACGAGCGCGACGCCTGGAGTCACCGGTTCCGAATCATCGGTCACCACACCCGATTGCAGCGCTTCGAGGAGGCCGTTGCGCACCGCGGCCGAGCGGCGGTGCGCGCCACCGGCGAGTACGCCGAGGGAGAGTCCGTCGTAGCGAGCGGTCGCGGGCGTGACCGCGGTGCCGTCGCGCGCGATGTCGGCGCGGACGCAGAAGATGCGCTTGGCGGTGGCTTCGGCGACCACCGCGGCGTTGGTCTCCGGTTCGTCGGTGCAGGCCATCGCGTACCAGGCGCCGTCGAGATCGCCGTCGGCGTAAGCGCGCAGTTCGACGGTGAGTTGCCCCGCCGTAGCCATGCCCTCCACCGCCGGGGTGACCGCCCGGCTGATCACGTGCACCTCCGCACCCGAGGCCACGAGCAGGCCGAGTCGGCGCTGGGCGACGGTTCCGCCGCCGACCACCACTACTCTGCGTGCACGCAGATCGAGCCCGACCAGGTAGTTCGGGTCGCCTGCGGGCGGGGTCGATGCGGTGTCAGCGGTGTTCGGCACAGTGTCCCAGCCTAGTTCCTGGCTCGGTGCGGCCCGAACGCACCCGCCGACAGACTCGGCGCCGATCGACGATCTGTCCGTCGGCGGACCCGTCTTGACGGACGATCCGTCGGTTGTCCACGACACGGGACCCGACGAATGTTCAAGAATGGCTACGACCGAAGACAACGCGCCCGCCGCGGACTACACCGATCGCGTGATCGCGGTGGAGCCCGGCGGCAACGAAACCATCCCCGAATCCGCCCGGCACGGCAGTCCGCGCGGGCTGCTGTGGACGTGGACCTCGCCCAATCTCGAGTTCGCCACGATCTTCATCGGGGTGCTGTCGGTGACCGTCTTCGGCATGAGTTTCTGGCAGGCGGCGCTCGGGCTGGCGGTCGGTATCGGTCTCGGTGCCGGGGCGCACTACGTGTTGTCCGCGCGTGGTCCGGTGTACGGCGTACCGCAGATGGTGCTGGGCCGCACGGCTTTCGGGTACCGCGGGAACGCGCTGCCCGCCACGTTCATGGCGATCATGTGCGGTGTCGGCTGGTTCGCCACCAACAGTGTGTCGGGCGCGTTCGCGTTGAACACGCTGACCGGTCTGCCGAAGGTTCCGTCGCTGGTGCTGATCGTGGTGTTGCAGACCGGTTTCGCGGTCTTCGGGCACAACCTGGTGCAGGCCTTCGAGCGGTTCGTCTTCCCGTTGCTGGCGGTGGTTTTCGTGCTGGTGACCGTCGTGATCGTCAGCAAGGCCGAGCTGACCGGCGCCGCGCCCGCGGGCGGTGTGGGTGGGATCGCCGGATTCCTGCTCACCGTCGGCACCGCCTTCGGCTACGCGGGCGGCTGGAACCCGTACGCGGCGGACTACTCCCGCTACCTGCCGACCGCGGTGTCGAAGGTCGCGACCGGCGGATACGCGGCGACCGGGCTGTTCGTCTCCTGCCTGTGGTTGTCGGCACTCGGGGCCGCGTCGGCGACCATCGTGAGCACGGCGACCGGGAGCCCCACGGACGTGTTCACCGCGAATCTGCCCGGCGCACTGGCGAATCTGACGCTGCTGGCCATCACCCTCGGCGCGATCGCGGCGAACGCGCTCAATGTGTACTCGGGGGCGATGGCGTTCGTGACGATCGGGGTGAAGCTGCCGGTGCGCACCCAGCGGGCGCTCGTCTCGGCGGTGTTCGGCGTGGTCGGCTTCCTGGTGGCGTGGTGGGCGCTGCCCGACGCGGCGGCCGGCTACGAGGCGTTCTTGCTGATCGTGGCCTACTGGATCGGGCCGTGGCTCGGTGTCGTGTTCGCCGACCAGTACCTGCGCCGCGGCACCGACATCCGCCCACTGCTCTACGACCGCGCCTCCACCAACCGGGGTGGAGTCGTGGCCTTCGCGACCGGCCTGGTGGTGTCGGTGCTGTTGTTCTCCAACCAGGCGAAGTTCACCGGCTACCTGGTGCGGGAGTTCCCGAATCTGGGCGACATCACCGTCTTCGTCGGATTCGCGCTGGCGGGTGGGTTGTACCTCTTCCTCACCCGGGGACGTGTCAGCGCCGACCGGGCGGTGGTCGCGGCGTGAGGCCCGTCGAGCCGGCAGCCGGCTCGGTCAGGTCAGCGGCCGGATGACCGGCTTCCCGCCCCGTGCTCGCGATCCGCGTCAGTTCGACACCCGGTGCGCGCTGAGCGCCAGCAGCAAGGTGGGGGTGAGTTCCGGTGCGGCGGGATCGAAGCCGAGAAGCGCTTTGATCCGGTCCAGGCGTTGGTAGAGCGATTGCCTGCCGATGTGGAGGGCGGCGGCGCATCGGGTGGCGCTGCCACCGTGACGCAGGAACGCTTCGAGCGTGGGGGTGAGAGCACTGTGATGGGCGGTGTCCCAGGCGATCAGCGGAGCGAGAGTGGTCTCGACGAGGCGGGCTCGGTCGGCAGCGGGCAGCGCGTCGACCAGCAGATCACCGGCCAGTGCGCGCCGGGTGGTGACGGGGCCGCTCTGCCCGGCGCGGTCGCGGCGCTGACGGACGGCCAGTCGTAGTGCCGGGCCTGTCGCAATGAGTGCGGCGGACAGACTCGCCGCTGTCGACTCCGCCGGGTCACCGACTACCAGGGTGACGCCATCGATGCTGTTGGTGGCACACGCTTTTCGCATCAGGTCCGCGACCTCGGCGACGGGATCGGTCGCCGAGGGGTCGGGTGCGAGCACCCCGTACACCGTCGCGTGCACCTCACCGATCACCCCGGGGCGCCCGAGTTCCTTGACCGCGCTGTCGAGCAGCCTGGCGGCGATCCGCGTGTCCGGTGCGTCGACCGCCACAGGGACCAGACGTAGCCCGGCCGTCGCACCGGCACCGGCCGCGGCCAGCCGCGCACGGAGGTCGGCCGGGCGGATCTGCTTGTCCGCCAGCAGATCCGCGAGCAACCGGGTGGCCACCCGGCGCGGCCGGCCGCTGGGGCCGGCGGATCGCGCGAGCGCCGGTCCCAGCACGGCGGCGGCACGGTCGAGGACTTCGCCCAGCGTCGTCGGATCCAGCGGTGAACCGGGACCGGCGGTGAGGGTGCCCCAGAAACTGTCGCGCACCGTGATCTTCGCGGTAGCTCCGGCGGATTCCACGGCGGCCCAGGCAGATCGATCATCGTCGACCCCGTGCGCCGCGACCAACGCGCCACTGCCCGCGGTGAGCACCACCGGGCACCCGGTCACCGCGCCGACCTTCGACAGCAGTCGCGCCGGGCCGTGCCCGGCACCGAGTTCGACCAGCAGCTCGCAGGTCAACCCGTCGACCACCCGCCGCATCCCCACTTCGCGCGAGACGATCACCGTATTGGCCGCGCGGCACAGGTCGATGAACGGCACCACGCTGCGCAAGGCGATCAGCGGCAGCCCCGCCCGCGAGGCCTCCGCGACCATGTCCGGCGGGACGGTGTCGAACGTGCGGCCCAGCTCGACCGCCACCCCGGCTACCGCGCGATCGGCGATCTCGCGCAAGTAGTGACGCCGGGTTCCGGCGTCGACGCCCGCCAATCCCAGCCCCGTCGTCAGCAGCAGCTCACCGCCCGAGAGCAGCGGGCTGATCTCGAAGATCTCGCTGGAGTGCACCCACCGCACGGCCCGGTCCAGCGACGAGCGCCCCGACAGCACCAGCGGGTCGGCCGCCAGGAACTGGTCGGCGAGCAGTTGTCGGACGGTGGGCAACATGCGGTCATCCTGTCATCGATCGACCGCACGGGTATGGACGAAATGTACGTTGCCGACCGGGCGAGCAGGCAGGACAGTGGAGTCCATGACACCGCCGGACGCACTCCTGGACGTGGCCTACGACGAAGCCCTGCGCGGGCTGGCCGAAGGGGGTGTCCCCATCGGCGCGGCCCTGTTCGACGCCGACGGCACTCTGCTGGGCCGCGGCCACAACCGCCGCGTACAGAACGACGATCCGAGTGTGCACGCCGAAACCGACGCCTTCCGCGCCGCGGGCCGACGCCGCGACTACGGGCCGACGATCATGGTCACCACGCTGTCCCCGTGCTGGTACTGCAGCGGCCTGGTACGCCAGTTCGGGATCGGCACCGTGATCATCGGCGAGGCGCGGACCTTCCACGGCGGCCACGACTGGCTGGCCGAACACGGGGTGACGGTGATCGTGCTGGACGACCCGCGCTGCGTGTCGCTGATGACCGACTTCATCGCCGAGCGCCCCGACCTGTGGTTCGAGGACATCGGCGTCGCGCCGACGAAGGAGACACCCGCATGAGCAGCATCGCCTCGGTCGATCTGGCCCGCTGGCGCACCGGCGGCGAGGTGGCCCGCACCGTGGAACGCGAGGTCGACGAAGGGCTGCGCCGGGCCGGCTTCCTCCTGGTGCACGGCCACGGCATCGACCCCGCGTTGCCCGCCGCGGTCCGGGCCGCCGCACGCCGGTTCTTCGCCCTGCCGGACGACGTGAAGCAGCGGTACGCGGTGGCCGTCGGCGGTCGTGGCTGGATCGGTCCCGGCCGCGAGGCCAACGGCTATGCCGAGGGCACCGAAACCCCGCCGGATCTGAAGGAGACCTTCGCCGTCGGCGCCGACACCGCGACCGGTGATCCGGCGATCGATCAGATGTGGTTCCTGCCGAATGTGTGGCCCACCGAGGTCGTGGAGCTGCGCGCGCTGCTGACCGAGTACACCGCCGCCGTGCGCACGCTGTCCGACGAACTGCTCGCCCTGTTCGCCGCGGCCCTCGCGCTGCCGGTCAACCCGTTCGCCGACCTGGCCGCACGCCCGACCTGGACCTGCAATATCAACCACTATCCGCCGATGACCGACGTCGGTGAGCCGGAGCCCGGCCAGTTCCGGATCGGTCCGCATACCGACTTCGGCACGGTGACGGTGCTCGACCGAGAACCCGGTGCGGGCGGGTTGCAGGTCTACACCGAGGCAGGCGGGTGGGCCGACGCTCCCTACGATCCGGCCGCGCTGACGGTGAACATCGGTGACCTGCTGGCCTATTGGAGCGGCGAGCGATGGCCGTCGGGTCGGCATCGGGTGCTGCCACCCCAGCCCGATGCCCCCGAGGAGGACCTGGTCTCGCTCATCTACTTCTACGAACTCGACCACGACGCGGTGGTGACTCCGCTGGCACCGCCGATCGGCCGGGTGGCGCAGGGGCCGCCGGTGGTGTCGGCCGAATTCCTCCGGATCCGGTTGGATGCCATCACAATCGGCTGACGCACCGGGCGCGCGATCATTCGAAGTACGGCTGGTTCTGCACCCAGCGGAAGTCTGTGCTGCGCAACGGGAACCGCTCGAGGTCGAGGCGGTCGAGAGTGACCGTGGCGGGCCGGCCGTCCAGTTCGCCACGCAATGTCAGCGTGTCGGCCGAGGGATGCTCGACGGTGAAGGTGGCGAAGGGCACCGGGGTTCCGTCGGCGCCGCTGGGTGCGGCGACGAGCGTCATCGTGGCGGCCGCCAGGTCGGTCGTGGCCGACACCGGCACCACCGAATCGTCCATTCGCTGGTATCCCGCCGAGCCCACGTCGATCACGAGGCGTTGCCAGCGCACCGGATCGGTGGCCAGCGGCGGGATCGGGGTCGCTTCGACGCTGAACTCGCGCACCTCCCAGATGCCGTACAGCTCGGGTTTCGGTGCACCGCCGCCGTATTCGCGCCAGCTCTGCATTCCCGCGTCGATCATGCCCGCCGTGATCCACAGTCCGACCACGACCTGCGCCACCGCCGCCCACCGGTTCGCCCGCGACGAGGAGAACAGCGGTGGCTGCACGGCCGGGCCCGAATCACGCTCCAGCACGAGGAAATTCGCGAGCCTGCGCGCCTGCGGGGCGAGCAGCACCAGCCCCATCAACAGCAGGTGCCCGGCCAGCATCTTCACCGGCACGTCGAAAGTCAGATTGAGCAGGAACACCTGCGCCATGCTGATCACGCCCAGCATGGCGCCCACCGTCGCGGTGCGTGGCCAGAACAGCAGCAGACCGGCGAGTACTTCGGCTGCGCCCAAAGCGATCTCGTAGGCGGGTGACGATCCGACCTGGGTCCACAGCATCGCCATCGGCGTCAGATCACCGACCCGGGCGAGCAATGTGGTCAGCGCGGGTTCGGGCATCTGCGTCGGGATGAGCTTGGCGAATCCGTAGAACAGCATCTGTCCGCCCACACACAGCCGCAGCGCCGTGAGAAACCAGCTCAGCAGTCGTGGATACGCGAGCCTGCGCCGGTCGAGCACCGACCACACCAGGGTGATCAGCACCGCGACCACCAGCAGCAGACCGCACTGGATCCAGATCGCGGCCTGGTCGCCGCTGCCGTTCATCGCCAGCTCGGCCTCCACCCCGAACACGTGCTCACCGATCCAGCTACTCACCGGATCGAGGGCCATGATCTGCCAGAGCATGGCCTCCTCGGGCAACCGCAGCGCGAGCACACCCAGGAAGACGAAGGTGATCTGAGCCATCCACAGACAGAAAAGGCCCAGGTACGCCACACTGAACCGGAAGGCGAGCCGGGTGATCGGATGCCACATCGGTGGCGGTGAGGGCGGGCTCGCGATGTCGTCGCGCGCACGCTCAATGGTCCCTGTGGTCACCCACGCCTCCTCATCGAGTTCGGTTGTTACCGAAGCTAATCGGAAGATACGGTGGAGCGCGTCGGGGAAAACCCCGATCTTTGCGCTGTCAACCCTGAGTCTCACTCAGCGATGCCGCCCTTACATTCCGGTCGGCCGTCCGGTACTCAGAAGTGACACACGTTACAGTTTTGCCGACAGGGGTACCCCGTAGATGTCCGAAGATCAGGATCCGGCCGCTCAGATGTCGCTCACCGTCAGCGAGCGCGATCTGGACGAGCTAGCCGGGAAGCTGGCTAGCTGGCTGACCGACAGGGTCGGCGCCGACGTGACGGTCAGCAATCTGAACAAACCGTCCAGCGGCGGCATGTCGAGCACAACCATCCTGTTCGACGCCGAATGGCCGGCGGACGGGGCCGCCGAACAGGGGTCCTTCGTCATCCGGATGGCGCCCGAGGACAGCTCGTTCCCGGTGTTCGAGTCCTACGACCTGGCGATGCAGTACCAGGTGATGGCCGGCGTCGCCGCGTCCTCCGAGGTCGCCGTGCCGACGCTGCGCTGGCTCGAACTCGACGATTCGGTGTTCGGCTCCCCCTTCATCGTGATGGAGCGGGTCGAGGGCAGGGCGCCGTCGGACAATCCGCCGTACGTGTTCTTCGGCTGGCTGTTCGACGCGACGGTCGCCGAGCGCGAGCTGGTGGCGGACGCGACGGTCGAGGTGATCGCCCAGGTGCACGCCATCGACAAGGTGGCCGAGCGCTTCCCGCTGCTCGACGGTGCGGGCACCGCGCTGCGCAGGCATTTCGAGGCCCAGCGCGCCTGGTACCGGTGGGCACTGACCGACCACGGTGTCGAGGTGCCGCTGATCGAGCGGACCTTCGATTGGCTCGAGGCCAACTGGCCGGCCGATCCCGGTCCCGAAGTGCTGAACTGGGGCGACGCTCGTCCCGGCAACATCCTGTTCGACGGGTTCACCCCGGCGGCCGTGCTCGACTGGGAGATGGCGACGTTCGCGCCACGCGAACTCGACCTCGGCTGGACCATCTTCATCCACCGGTTCTTCCAGGACATCGCCACCCGCTTCGACCAGCCGGGTCTGGTGGACTTCCTGCGCCGCGACGCGGTGGTGGCGAAATACGAGGAACTGACCGGGCATTCGGTCCGGAATCTGGACTTCTACATCGTCTACGCCGCGCTGCGGCACGCGATCGTGATGGCCAGGATCAAGTGCCGGATGATCCATTTCGGCGAGGACACCGTGCCCGCCGAACTCGACGACTACGTGATGCACCGCCTCACCCTCGAGGCGTTGCTCGACGGCACCTACGAATGGGACTGACTATGCGCGCGATCATGCCCGTCCCCCTGGACGAATACCCGGTCCATCAGACTCCGCTGTCGCTGGCCAGGGTGGCCACCAGCGACCGGAACTTCTACGACCGCTATTACTTCAACGCCTTCGACCCGGCCGGCGACGCGATGCTGATCACCGGGTTCGGCGTGTACCCGAACCTCGGGGTGGTCGACGCGTTCGCGACGGTGCGCCACGGTGACGCCCAGCGCAGCGTGCGCTTCTCCGACGCGCTCACCTCGCGCGATCTGACCACCGCCGTCGGCGGCTACCGGATCGAGGTGATCGAGCCGCTCCAGAAGCTCCGAGTGGTCTGCGAGCACGACGATCTCGGGTTCGATCTGACCTGGACCGGTGCGCAGCCCGCCGTGCAGGAGCAGCCGCACCTGATCCTGTCCGGCACCAAGCCGATCATCGAGGCCTCGCGCTTCGCCCAATCGGGTTCGTGGGAGGGCACTCTCGCGGTCGACGGCATCGACTACCCGGTCGACCCGGCGGTGTGGACGGGCAGCCGCGATCGATCCTGGGGCATCCGGCCCTCCGGTGAGCCCGAACCCGCAGGCAGGCCGACCGGCATGGACGGTTTCTGGTGGCTGTACGCGCCGCTGCGGTTCCAGGATTTCTCGATCGTGGTGATCGTGCAGGAGGAGCCCGACGGCACCCGCACCCTCAACAACGCGGTGCGGATCTGGAACGACGGGCGCAAGGAACAACTGGGCTGGCCGCGCATGCACTGGACCTACGAGTCCGGCACCCGGCACCCGAAATCCGTGCGCCTGGACATGACCACCCCCGACGGGAAGCCGCTCGAGGTCGAGATCGAGTCGCGCCCCGGGATCGCCCTGCACGTCGGCTGCGGTTACGGCGCCGACCCCGACTGGACCCACGGCCGCTGGATGGGCGAGAACTGGTCGCTGTCGAGCGCCTACGACCTCACCGACCCCGCGATCAAGGGCCGTACCCCCTACGGCGTGATCGACCACATCGGCTACGCCCGCTGTGGTGATCTCGAAGGCTGGGGCCTGTTCGAACACGCCTCCATGGGCCGCCACGACCCCACGGGTTTCGCCGATTGGTCTTCCGTCGCCCCTTGACGGAACTCTCGTGCGAGAAGAAAAGGCGCCGCCGCGAC
>NZ_JBSGVG010000053.1:0-33409 GCF_053608345.1 Nocardia sp. NPDC055050 | reverse complement strand
GTTTCCGGTACCCGGCCGACGCCGTTCGAAACTACTGCCGACTAGTTCGCGGCGGCCTTGTCGCGCGCCTTGCGACGCGACAGGTCGCGGGCCCGCTCGTTGGCGCCCAGCACCAGCTTGCGCACGCGGACCACCTCGGGGGTGACCTCCACGCACTCGTCCTCGGTGCAGAACTCCATCGCCAGCTCGAGGTCGAGCTGCAACGGCTTGGCCATGGTCTCGAAGGTGTCCGCGTTGGCGCTGCGCATGTTGGTCAGCTTCTTCTCGCGAGTCACGTTGATATCGAGATCCTCGGCACGCGGGTTGATGCCCACGACCATGCCCTCGTAGGTGTCGGCGCCCGGCTCGACGAAGAACTGACCACGGTCGGCCAGCTGGATCATCGCGAACGGGGTGACGGTGCCCGCGCGGTCGGAGACCAGCGAACCGGTGTGGCGGGCGCGGATCTCACCGGCCCACGGGGCGTAACCGTGGGCGACGGCGTTGGCGATGCCGGTGCCGCGGGTCTCGGTGAGGAACACGGTGCGGAAGCCGATCAGGCCACGCGAGGGGACGATGAACTCCATGCGCACCCAACCGGCGGCGTGGTTGCTCATCTGCACCATCTTGCCCTTGCGGGCGGCCAGCAGCTGGGTGATCGCGCCCAGGTACTCGTCGGGGCAGTCGATGGTCAGCTCTTCGAACGGCTCGTGGGTCTTGCCGTCGACCTGCTTGGTGACCACCTGCGGCTTACCGACGGTGAGCTCGAAGCCCTCACGACGCATCTGCTCGACCAGGATGGCCAGCGCCAGCTCACCACGACCCTGCACCTCCCAGGCGTCGGGACGGCCGATGTCGAGCACGCGCAGCGAGACGTTACCGATGAGCTCGGAATCCAGGCGCGACTTGAGCATGCGGGCGGTGAGCTTGTGGCCCTGCACCCGGCCGACCAGCGGCGAGGTGTTGGTGCCGATGACCACCGAGATGGCGGGCTCGTCGACGGTGATGCGCGGCAGTGCGACCGGGTTCTCCGGATCGGCGAGGGTGTCGCCGATCATGATGTCGGGGATACCGGCGATGGCGACGATGTCACCGGCCTCGGCGACCTCGCCGGGCTGACGCTCGACACCGATCGTCTGGAGCAGCTCGGTGATCTTGACCGTCTTGGCGCCGTCGGCGTTGATCCAGGTGACGTTCTGACCCTTGCGCAGCTCGCCCGCGTAGATGCGGACCAGGGCCAGGCGGCCGAGGAACGCCGACGCGTCGAGGTTGGTGACGTGGGCCTGCAGCGGCGCGTCCTTGTTGCTCTTCGGCGCCGGGATGTAGTCCATCAGCACCTCGAACAGGGCATCGAGGTTCTCGGCGTCGGGTGCGGAACCGTTTTCCGGCTCGACCTTCGACGCCTTGCCCTCACGGCCGGAGGCGTAGAGAACCGGCAGATCCAGCGCCAGCTCGGCGGCTTCGGCGGCCTCGTCGTCGAGGTCGGAGGCCAGGTCGAGCAGCAAGTCGTGCGACTCGGAGACGACCTCGGCGATGCGGGCGTCCGGGCGGTCGGTCTTGTTGACGACCAGGATCACGGGCAGCTTCGCCGCCAGCGCCTTGCGCAGCACGAAACGGGTCTGGGGCAGCGGGCCCTCGGACGCGTCGACGAGCAGCACGACACCGTCGACCATGGACAGGCCGCGCTCGACCTCGCCACCGAAGTCGGCGTGGCCGGGGGTGTCGATCACGTTGATGACGGTGAGAGAACCGTCGGGGTTATGGCGATGGACGGCGGTGTTCTTTGCGAGAATGGTGATGCCCTTCTCGCGCTCGAGATCACCGGAGTCCATGACTCGGTCGACCAGTTCGGCTCGCTCAGCGAACGCGCCCGACTGACGAAGCATGGCGTCCACCAGCGTCGTCTTGCCGTGGTCGACGTGGGCCACGATGGCGACGTTGCGAAAATCGCGTGAAGACGACACGCCTCAATCCTCCTGCTGTTGATGTATTTGGCGCGCATTCATCTGGCATCGCGGCCTGTTACACCCTACCGGTAGCTTCGCCGCGACCTCGTGTCAGGCTTTGTACTTAGGTTACGCTAACTCTCATGGGCAAGGTGAAGGCGAAGAAGGTCTCGAGCCTGAAGCCGAAGAAAAAGTGCTGCAGGAAGAAGACGCGCTGCTTCAAATGCCCCGTCGTCATCATGCGAATGAAGAAGGCCGAGGCCGCCGGAACATGCGGTAAAGATCTCAAAAAGGCGTTGAAGCTGGCGCGTGCCAAGTAGGCGGAGGGGTACAACCGAAGTATGAGTACTCCGCTGCTCTCCGCCCCCGAACTCACCATCGCGCTGGCCACCCTGCCGGAGTGGTCACGCGAGGGTGACGCGATCACCCGCACGGTGCAGGCACCGAGTTTCCTCGCCGGCATCGAGACGGTACGCAAGGTCGCCACCGCGGCCGAGGCTGCCGATCATCATCCCGATATCGATATTCGTTGGCGCACACTGCGTTTCACGCTGAGTACGCACTCGGCGGGTGGGCTCACCGCGCTCGATACGGCGATGGCGCACACCATCGACGACCTCGTCGGCTGAGCGTCAGCTCGCGGGCACCTCGGCCGTGCGACGGCCGGGGAGTTGAGCGCGCAAGGTCTCGCGACCGCGCCAGATCAGCCAGCCGAGCAGCACGAACACGCCGATCACGTCGACCGCGCCGAGCCAGGCCAGCGGCCACGGGCGCGGGATGGTCCAGATCGTCGGCTGCGCGAACGAGAGCACCCACGGCACACCCACCAACATCGTCAGCACCCAGAACCCGGCGATGATCCGCGCGACCCGCTCGTCGCGCAGCGGCCCGTAGAGCAGCCACAGCGCGGTCGGGATCAGCCAGACCCAGTGGTGCGACCAGGAGATCGGCGAGATCATCAGCCCGAACAGCTGCACCAGCACCAGGGTGCCGAGCCGGTCGTCGGGGCCGAGGGTGCGCCACGCGCAGAACGCCAGCACCGCCGTGACCGCGACCGCGGCCAGCCACCACGGCCCGGACTGCACGTCGTAACCCAGGATGCGGCTCAGCGCGCCGCGCAGCGACTGGTTCCACACCGAGCCCACGGGGCCGATCCGGTCCGCGTCGCCGAGCAGAGTGCCGAAATAGCGCTTCGCCTCGTGGGCATTGATGAGAAAGCTCACAGCGACGGTCAGCCCGAAGGCCCCCGCCGACCACAGCACCGTCGCCCAGCGCCGCCGCGCCACGAAGTACAGACCGGTGATGGCCGGGGTCAGCTTGATGCCGGCGATCACGCCGACGAGGGTGCCCGAGATCCACCACCGCGCACTGCGGACGGCCAGCATCGCGCCGAGCACCAGGAACACATTGACCTGGCCGTAGTCGATCGTTGTTCGCACCGGCTCCAGCCAGACGCCGAGCGCGGTCCAGCCGACGGCCGCGGTGATCCACGGCGTCTGCTTCGCCTTCGCCGCGCCGAGGAGCAGTTCGAAACTGATCCGGATCACGCCGTAGAGCGCGGCCACCGTGGCCAGCATCCAGCCGACCGCCACCAGTGTGAACGGCAGATAGTGCAGCGGGAAGAACACCAGCGCCGCGAACGGTGGATAGGTGAACGGCAGCGGGAAGTCCGGCGTCACCTCGGAGTAGGTGAAGTCGTAGAGCCGATCGGTGAGCAGCGAGGCCGAGCCGTCGACGTACACGTGCAGATCGACGACATTGAGCCCGTTCGGGGCGAAGAGCATCCAGGCCAGCCTGGCGAGCACGGACAGTCCGAGCAGCGCGAGAGCCCATCGGAGGTGTCGGTTCAAGGCCAGGCTTTCGGTCGGATGGGTGGCGTCGCGCGCCATTTCGCGGTGCTCCGCTACTTTAACCAGGCGCCCGCGCGCCACCGGCGGCCACCGGCCACCCCGACACCATGGATAACATTTGCATCAACATCCCCAGGTGTAACACCGGTCAGGGCTAGCGTCGATGAACATGGTTCGGGCCGGTGATCCGCTCAGGGCCCGGCGGCTGTACAACACGGCAGCGTTGTCCTTAGAGTGACCCCCGACATGTTGGGGTCGACAACCCTCGCCCATCGCAAAACCGAGGTAAGGACGGCTAGACAAGTGCTTCGTAGCCGAGGATCGCGGATCGCAACGACCGCTCTCGCCATCGCGGCAGGCGCCATGCTCGCCGCGCCTGCTTCTATCGCCGCGCCCGCGCCAGCCCCACAGGCGGCGCCGATCAGCGTCCCGATGGTGCCGGAAGGCGTCCCTGTCGACGCGCTAGCCGCCTTCGCCCCCGCCGTGGCGGGCCTGGTCGCAGGCCCCGCCGACGTCGCCAGCCCGCAGACCGCCCTGCTCGATCAGGCGCGCGTACTGCTGGCCACGCTGAACCTGCCGCCCGCCATCAAGGCCACCCTCGAGCGAATCATCACCTTCCTCGACGGCAGCGGCGGCGGCGGTCCCGAGCTCCCGCAGGACGGCCCGGCCATCGCGCAGTTCCTGTACCCGACGATCGGCAAGGGCTGCATCGGCGACGGCGCCGATTCGGTCGGCACCGCGCTCGCGGTCGCCGGTCCGGCGCAGCTGCCCCCGCCCGGACCCGCCGCCGGACAGGCCGGTTTCGTGTTCACCGCGCTCGGTACCAAGGCCCCGACCGGCGAGCAGAACCCGCCGATGACGGTGCAGTGGCTCAACCTCGACACCCGTCAGTCCGCGATTCAGACGCTGACCGACGAGGCCAAGATCAACCCCGGCGGTCCGGCCACCCTGTCGGCCATCGCCGACACCGGCCACGGCCGCGTGGTCGCGGTGATCTCGGGTTCGCTCACCACCGCCGCCGAGGGCGCCGCACCGCGCACCTGCACGTTCATGCCGACCCTTGGCTTCTTCACCGTCTGAGATGCTCTCCCGCCTCCCCGCGACTTCAGGCCGGACCTGAGTCGCGGGGAGGTTTGAGTTCGGCGGCCAGACCATGGTTGTCCTGCTTGCGTTGCTGTGTGCTCGCGCAGGGTTCCCGCCGGCTGAGCGGTGTGGTAGACCGGGATCCATGGCGACCACGCACGGTTCTTCCCGGAATGTTCGGTCGATTCGGAGCAGCCGCTCGATTCTGTCGTATCGATCCGAGGGGTCGATCCTGTCGATCGGATCGGCCTATTCGGTGTTGTCGATCGGCAGTGTCGGATCGGTGCTGTCGATCGGCTCGATCGGGTCGTTCGGGTCCGCGATCTCCTCGCTGTCGTTCGCCAGCGTCGGGTCGGCGCTGTCGGGTCTGTCGCGGTGGTCGCTGATGTCGTGGCGCGGGGTGCTCGCCGAGCCCGAGATACGGTCAGCGTTGCGCGTGACGCCCGACGACGAGCCCGATATCCGGCGCGGAGCGACCTGCCACTGCCAGACCTAGCTCACCACTGGCCGTAGTCCTCGGCCAGCACCCGGTTCAGGTCGACGCCGATGCCGTCGATCGAGCGTTTGTCGATCTCGAATTGGTGCAGATGCGCGGAGTCGTGCACGAATCCGCGCTCGGTGCCCCAGTTGTGTTGCCAGAACCAGGAACCCAGGCCCGCGTCGAGTGCGCGGTCGATGGTCGGCGCGTTGGCGTAGATGCCGACGAGGTCGGGTCCGAGCACCGACTGCCAGCCCTCGATATAGGGCGCGATCATCTCCTCGAAGTCCTCGTCCGAGGGGTTGTCGTCGATGGAGGCGTAGATCGGCGCGGTGTCGGGTCCGCCCGCGGCGGTGTGGATGGCCCAACCGCGTTCGGCGTGTTCCTTGCCCGCTTCGAGGCCACCGCGCCAGTCGGCCGTCGGGCCCTTGCCGAACTGGTAGTTCGACACGATCGACAGGCCGTGCGTCCACAGGTCTTCGACCTCGGCGGCGAGCAGCGGTTTACCTTCCATCCACTCCGCGCCGGGCCTGCGCTCGGAGACGTAGCGGATGACGCCGATATGTCCTTCGGCCGCGATCGACGCGGCGGAGGGGACCCCCGCGGCGTAGTCGACCATGGTGCCGAAGGATTGGGCCCGGGCGGGTGCGGCGGCGAGGCCGGCACCGATCGTGGCCGCGGCGGCGGCCAAGCCGAAGAACTTCCGCCGGGTCACCGGAACAGAACGCATCGCAGGACTCCTTCGCGCAACCCGACTTCAACCGGTAAGCGAACCCGGCGCGCCTTCCCCGAATCTCGCGCGCCGGGAGTCTAGAACGTGCGACTCATTGCACCACAACCCCAGGGGAACCGCCAGAACCAATGGCAACATTCGCCCCACGAGTCACAGGAGTCAGGCCGCGCCGTCGATCGCCGCGCCCACATCGATGGTGCGTCCGGTCGGATCGGCCAGTTCGGTGCTGACCACCGCGACGACCTGTGCCATCACCTGCTTCTTGATCCCGGCCAATCGGCCGAGGGTGGCCGCCCGCAGGCCCTTCGCGGTGAACTCCATCGAGATGTCCTCGAGCGCGGGCGGCGGCACCTCGATCACGATCTGGAGCGGCTCGGCGGCCCGTGCCGTGAGAACGAGCGGGATCTCCAGGTCGGCACGGTAGTGGTTGGCCTTGAGCACGTCGACGGTGATATCGAGCCCCACCGGCAGCGTCATATCGAAGATCCGCAGGTCACCCGGCTCACCGAGGCCACGATCGATCACCCGTGGCTGCTCGATCGCCCCGCGCACGGTCACCGTGGCCGCGCCGCGCGGGCCCTCGGACAGCGGTCCCACCTCGATCGCGCTGCCCGCCAGCTGACCGACCACGCCGTGCACACGATCCCTGGTGACGATGGTGGTGAAGAAGCGCAGCCCGAACTCGCGGTAGTCGATCCAGTCGAAAACGGTGTCGTTGCGATGCGGTGAGCGGTAGCCGTCCAGGATCGCCTCGATGTCGAAGACGCGCTCCGAACGGACCTTCGGATCGCCCACGATGGTGTTGACCCGGTTGGCGACCTCGCGCTGCACCAGGCCCGCGATCGGGTCGAGCAGCATTTCCCACGCACCGTCGATGGCCTCGGCGCGCAAGGTGAAGCTGACATCCTTGGCCGTCACCGGGGCGACATCGATCACGACCAGCAGCGGAGCGGCGGTGCGGGCGTGCAGCGTGAGCCCGATCTCCACCACGGCTGCCAGGCGCAGTTTGCGTCCGCCGAGAACCAGGTTCACGGCCAGGGTCAGCGGGATCCGCACACCGAAGCTCAGCGCGTCACCGGGCGTGCGGGTGACCACGGGGGTGCCCAGCGTGCCCTCGGCGACGAAACCGGCCAATCCCGCGGGCCCGAGCGAGAACGGCCCGATCTTCACGCCACGCCCGGTCATCCCCGACACGGCGGCGGCGATGCGCTCCTCGGTCACCGCGTAGGTGACGAACCGTTCGCCGAAATCGGCGTACTCGATCCACATCGGGTCACGACGTGGCTCTTCGTCCACCTTCACACGCACATCGAACACGGTACGTGACGTCGGCGAACCCGCTGCTGGTGGCACAACTCCCCCGTCCTGCCGATGAGGGGGAAGCAGGACGGAGGAGCCGGCGACGGCGCTGCCGGGCGCCGCGAGTTCCATGGTACGGGTATCAGCGTGGTACCGCCGTCCAGGATCCTCGCAGTTGTCTTGAGCGCCAATCGATTTCAGAATCGCCCGTAACCGACCAGATCTGCGGTTTCGGCCGGGGTGATGGTGCGTACCCGAACCCCGCCCAGCTCGTTGCCGCCGATGGTGGTGATCGTGTCCCCGTCCGCCTTCAGCACGATGTTGGTGTGCTGACCGAGCGGACTGTCGGGACCGTAGAGCACCACGTCGCCGGTGCGTGGCCGGTAGCCGACGTCGGGGCGGGTGAATCGGCCGACCTGCTGGTAGTACTCCTGCAGCGTGTACACGCCGGGGATGCGCCAGGAACCGGAGTTCGGGTTCGCCAGCGGCCTGCCCGCCTCGCGCATCGTCCAGCTCACGAAGTCGGCGCACCAGGCCTCCTGGACGCCCTCGGCGTACTTCGGGCCGTCGCCGGGCTGCTCGTATTCGCGGCGCAACACATCCACGAGCACGATCTGCTGCTCGTCGAGACGTTCGCTGTCGAGCGCGGGGAACTGATCACCCCAATCGTGCTGCCACCACACCAGTCCGACAGCGACGACCGTCGCCGCCGCCAGCATCCCGGAGATGCCGGCGATCCAGGACGTGCGCCGTCCAGGTCGTTCGGCTCGAATCTGCGTCATCGCCCCCCGCTCTCGTTCATCCTTCTGACCTATTGGACGAATCACGAGCGCTTTCGGTTCCCGCTCACGCGTGTTTTCCGAAGCGGACGGGCGACCACCGGATGGACCCCTGCGCCACCCGGGTATCAGCCCGGCAATCGCTCTCGGCGCGCACGAGGCGAGCGCGCGCGCCGTCCCCTCCGGCGACAATCGTCCGCGCAGGGGTGGTGTCGAACACTTCCGCTCCGGAACACACTGGCCCGACCAGCACAAAGGCCGAAAATCGTCCTGGGCGCGGCGACCGGGCAGCCAGGCGGTCTCCCGCTCGGCTGACATGAGTGTCAGCGAAACCTTTACCCTCGGTCAAGCTAGACGACTGTCCCAATTTGTACCGGCGACCGAAACAGGAGTGCATTGTGGAAGACCCGAACGCGTCGATATCGCGGTACCTGCGCGAACGCCGCGAATCGTCGGGCCTGACCAGGTCGGCGCTCGGCGAGGCGGCAGGCATCTCGCCCGCTCTCATCCAGAAGATCGAACAGGGTACTCGCACACCGACATTGGAGGCGCTCACCGCGCTGTTCGACGCGCTCGACGTACCCGAAGTGTTCCGCGACCATCTGGTCTCGCTGTCGGTGGCCCCTCGCTACGACTCGCCACCGTCGCTGGTCCGCCCGGCCGACCAGGTGCTGATCGACGGGATCACCCATCCGGCCAGCCTGCAACTACATCCGGTCTTCGAGGTCCTGGCCACCAATGCCGCGTGGCGGCTCGTCTTCCCCGGCCTGGAAACGGGCGAGTCGATGCTCGAGTGGATGCTCCTCGATCCGCGCGCCAAGGCGGCCCTGGTCGACTGGGAACAGCAAGTGCACATGTGCGTCTACGGGTTTCGCGTGATGGGGCCGGGATTGGCGGCGCGGGCACGGATCGCCGAGATCGTCGGCACGTGCGCGCAGGCTCCCGAGTGGGAGAAGTTCTGGACCACCGAGCCCCCGGCCGCGCACGGACCCGACGGCCCGGTGGTGCAGCTGCGCGATCCGCACACCGGCGCGGCGATGCCGATGGCGGTGCACTCCCTCGGCGCCGCCCTGGTGCCGCGCCGGGACTGGTCGCTGGTGGTGTACTCGCCGATCGCGGACTGACTCAGTCGGCTTTCTTCTTGCCCATCGGGATGCACATGGTCAAAGCGATCGCCGCGACCGCACCTGCCATCGCGATGAAGAACGCGGTGTGGAACGCCGACCGGGTCGGCACCATGTGCGGGCCCAGCTGCATGGTCATATGGGCGAGCACGACACCCATCACCGCCGCCGAGGTCGAGGTGCCGATGGAACGCATCAGCGAGTTGAGGCCGTTGGCGGCGCCGGTCTCGCTCAGCGGCACCGCACCCATGATCAGCGCGGGCATGGCCGCGTACGCCAGGCCGACGCCGCCCGCGACGATGACCGCCGACAGGATGATCTGCCACACGGTGTCCATCATCACGACCGCGCACAGGTAGCCGACAGCGATCACGGCCGAGCCGAGCGCCAGCGTGAACTTCGGGCCCTTCTTCGCCGTCAGGCGCGCCGACACCGGCGAGAGCAGCATCATCACCAGACCGGTCGGCGCCATCACCAGGCCCGCGACCACCATCGACAGCCCGAAACCGTAACCGGTCTGCTCGGGCGCCATGAGCAGCTGCGGGAACGTCAGTGACATGCCGTAGAGCGAGAAGCCCACCGCGATCGAGGCCATATTGGTGAACAGCACCCGTGGGCGGGCCGAGACCCGCAGGTCGACGAGCGGCGCGGTGCGGCGCAGTTCATAGGCGCCCCAGCCGAGGAAACTCACCAGCGACAGACCGAACAGCGCGAGGATCGAGCCGCTGGCCCAGCCCCAGTCGGCGCCCTTGGTGATGCCGATCAGCAACGTGAGCAGGGCGATCGAGAGGCCGATCGCACCAGCGAAGTCGAAGCGTGAGGGCGTGCGCACCGGCGATTCCGGTACGAACACCACAACCAGCACCGCGCACACCACACCGAGTCCGGCCGCGGTCCAGAACAGCATGTGCCAGTTCGCGTTCTGCGCGATCAGCGCCGAGAACGGCAGGCCGACGGCACCGCCGACACCGAGGGTCGCGCTCATCACGGCCATCGCGCCGCCGACCTTCTCGGGCGGGAGTTCGTCGCGCATGATGCTGATCCCCAGCGGGATCGCGCCCACCGCGATGCCCTGCAGCGACCGGCCGATCACCTCGGGCAGCAGCGAGCTCGCGGTCGCGCAGACCACCGAGCCGACGATCATGAACCCGAGATTGGTGACGAGGATGCGGCGCTTACCGAACATGTCGCCGAGTCGTCCGGCGATCGGCGTCGACACCGCGCCGGCCAGCAGGGTGGCGGTGACCACCCAGGAGGCATTGGACGCCGACGTGTTCAGCAGGGTCGGCAGCGACGGGATGATCGGGATGACCAGCGTCTGCATGAGCGAGACGACGATGCCGACCGTACTGAGCACCGCGATCAGCACGGCCGGGGCCGGACGTCGGGTTTCGGGGATGGCCGGTGCGGCCTCGGCAGTTACAGACACGAATTTGCACAGTACACAGCATGTGCATAGTACACAATTTGGTGCCGGGGTGACCCACACGACATAGTTGGCACATGCCCGATTCCGGCCCCGCCGACGACACCCCCTTCACCCGCCTGGTGTTCGAGCTGAACCTGATCTCGCGGCACTTCCCCACCACCACCCGCAGACGCCCCGGTTTCCTGCTCGACCGATCGGCGTTCCTCATCCTGACCCGGCTCGATCTCGGCGAACCGCTGAGCCTGCGCGAGTTGTCGGAGTCCTTCCAGCTCGACATCTCCACCATCAACCGCCAGGTCGGCGCGATGTTGAAGCAGGAACTGGTGCAACGAGTTCCCGATCCCGACGGCGGTGTCGCCCGCAAGATCAAGATGACCGCCGACGGCAAGGCCGCGCTCGAAGCCGATCGACGGCACCGCAGCAGCGATATCGGCAAGGTCGTCGCCGACTGGAACGCCGACGATGTCACCGAGCTCAGCAGGCTGATGCGCAAGTTCAACCGATCGGTCGAACAGCTGGAGGAAAACCCGTGGCCCAGACCGCCGCACAGCGACAGCTGAGCGCGCTAGGCTGCCCGGCGTGGTCACTCACCGGTCTACCCGCCCGAGCTGGCTTTCCTGGGACAACTACTTCGTCGGCGTCGGCGGACTGGTCCTCGGCCTGTGCTTCGGTGTCTGCGCCGCGCTGATCGCCGGGCCAGGACACAATCTCGCGGCGATCGTCCTCGTCGCGCTCGCCGTGCTCTGCGTCCTGCCCGCGCTGCTGCGCGCCCTCGGCGAACTCAGTGTGTGGGTACGCCTGGCGATCCTGCTGATCGGCTTCGCGCTGCTGCTACCCGCGATTCTGCTCAGCGGCGAGGTGCGCGACTGGGCAGCGGAGCGCTGGGAAAAAGCCTGGAACTAACTGTTGCGCAGCGGGACCGAGAGCAGCATGCGCAGGGTGTTGTGGATGAACTGCGTCGACTGCCAGGTGAGGTAGGAAGCGACCGCCGGATCGACCGCACCCGACCCGGATGCCGAACCCGAGGCCAGGTTCGCGGAACCACTGGCCGAACCGGATGCCGAGCCCGAACCCGGAAGTGCCGCAGCGGTTCCCGCCGAACCGAGCAGTCCGATCAGCACCGTCGCTCCCACCACTGCGACTCGAACGGCATACGGCTTGGACGTTTCACGACCGGACAACATCAGATGAATCCCACTCTGTCGAAAAGCATTGCGAATGCCCAGTATTCACACCAGAACTCACCGCCAAACCTAATTCGCCGGATTGCCCCGATGTCAGGTTCGCGCGGTGAGTTCGTCGGTATGCCCGACCCCGGATTTATGGTGCGCCACAGCAGGTGGGAACGCCAGACCACGATTATCGGGGCATAACGAACAGACCGGCCGGGTTCACCTCGTCATCGTGGCCCGGCCCGGCCTCTGGGATTCGAGTGCTATCGCCTCGACCACCGGCGCGCGGGAGCTGCGATCTCCTCACGCTCCCGTGCGGCGGTGGCCAATTCCGAACCGCGTTCGCGAGCCGTATCCACCAGATACGTGCCTCGTTCGCGCGCGGCTTCGGCCAGCTCGGGACCCTTCTCCTTGGCGACGTCGGCGATCTGGGCACCACGGGTGCGCGCCGCCTCGGCCACCTCGGGACCTCGATCCTTGGCCACCTCTACCAGGTGCGCGCCACGGCTGCGCACGGCTTCGGCCACCTCGGGGCCACGATCCTTGGCCACCTCGACCAGATGGGCGCTGCGGCTGCGCACCGCGTCGGCCAGCTGCGGCCCACGTTCCCGGGCGATCTCGGCCAGCGCGGTGCCTCGCTCGTTCGCGACCTCCGCCAGATGCGCGCCCTGCTCGTGGGCGACATCGGCGAGGTGCGCGCCCCGAACCTTGGCCGCGGCGGCGATGGCAGCGCCCTCGGCCGCGATGCGGGGCTCCTCACGCGAGAACGCTCGCCGGGCCCGCCAGCCCAGCGACGGCTTGCCCTCGGTGTCGGCCGCCGCGATCATCAGCCCGCCGAGCAACCCGAGGTCCTTCAAGAACCCCACCCGCTTGGCTGCCCTGCGGTCGGGGTCGTTCTCGGCCCAGAAGTCCTGCTCGGTGACGGTTCCCGGCACCACGGTCGCGGCGAGCACCAGGGCCGCGGGCCGCGGCGCGCGTCCGCTGGCCAGCAACAACCCACCGACCACCTGCGCCGCGGAGTTCACGCGGACGAATTGACTCGGATCGTCGGGCACCCGTGCCGCGAGTGCGTCGGGCAGGCCGGTCCTGCCCTTGTCGGCCAGCGCGTTGGCGGCGGCGGCGCGGGGCTTCTGATTCATCAACCCGTTCACTCCGGCGGCCACGAATGTGGTCCCCAGCAGTGCGCGAGCAATGCGTCGAACAGGCTTGATCGGCATCGTCGATCCCTTCGTGTCTACGACTGGGAAAACGGCTCCCTACATTCGACTACCCGGGTCTTCCCATCACAAACGATGGACGAAACCGGGCATGCCCTGTTCAGTGACTAGCGTCGACCGGGTGCCCGACAACACCGTCCAAGCCGCCTACACCGCCATCCACACCCTCTACATCGATCTGTTCGGCTCCCCTTCCGACCTCCCCCCCGACGACGCGGCCTTCGCCCTCACCCACCTGGCCCCGGGCCCCGTCCTCGACCTCGGCTGCGGCCCCGGCCACTTCACGAAGTTCCTCACCGACGCCGGCGTCCCCGCCACCGGCATAGACCTGGTCCCCGAATTCATCGCCTACGCGCGGGCGGCCTACCCGGACATCGCGTTCGAACTCGGCTCGATCCGTTCCCTCGATGCGCCCACCGCGTCCGTCCCCGGCATCCTCGCCTGGTTCTCGCTCATCCACATGCCCCCTGCGGAACTCCCCACCGTGCTGGCGGAATTCCACCGGGTGCTCACCCCGAACGGCCGCCTGGTGATCGGCTTCTTCGAGTCCACCGACACCGTCGAACCCTTCCCCCACAAAGTCACCACCGCCTACCGTTACCCCACCGACCAGCTCGCCGAAGTCCTGCGCGCGGCCGGATTCACCGAGGTCGACCGCCTCCACCACCCCGCAGTGGGAGACGTCCGGCCCCACTCCGCGCTGGCGGTCGTCAAGTCGTGAAACCACGACGCCGTCGCCTGGCTGACACGGATCGTCATTCTTGACTAAATTTTCAGTCAGGATGTACGGTTCTCGACAGCGGAAAGGAGAACCCGATGCGACGACGTACGTTCGTCCAGGCCACGATGGCCGCGTTCAGCGTGCTGGTGGCGGGCTGCGACGACAGTGCAGACAGCGACGACAGGACCTGGCTCATGCCCGAGGAGGGGCAGCCGCACCAGCGCACCTGGATGGCGTTCGTGGCCGACGAGCAGATCTGGGGCGCGAAGCTGGTGCCGGAGGTCCAGCGCAACCTGGCCACCATCGCCACCACGATCGCCCGCTTCGAACCGGTCTCGATGCTGGTGCGCCCCGGCGATCTGGCACGGGCGCAGAGCCTGATCGGTAACGCGAACGTGGAGCTGATCACCACCGACCTCGACGACCTGTGGATGCGCGACACCGGCCCGGTGTTCGTACGAAGCGGCAATGCCAGGGCCGGTGTGGATTTCAACTTCAACGGCTGGGGTGAGAAGCAGGATTACCGCGCCGATAGCAAGGTGGCGCAGTTCGTCACCGGCCGCGCGGGCGTCGAGACTCTGCACACCGATCTGGTACTCGAAGGCGGCGCGCTCGAGGTCGACGGAGAGGGCACGGCGATCATCACCGAGAGCTGCGTACTCAACAACAATCGCAACCCCGGCTGGAAGAAGGCCGATGTCGAAGAGGAACTCGACTACCTGCTCGGTATCGAGAAGGTGATCTGGCTGCCCGGCATCGCGGGCGCGGACATCACCGACGGGCACACAGATTTCTACGCCCGCTTCGCCGGTCCCGGCGTGGTCGTCGCCGGGCTCGACAACGACCCGGATTCCTTCGACTACGACGTCACCCGTCGCCACCTCGACATCCTGCGCTCGGCGACCGACGCGCACGGTCGCGCGCTGCGAGTCGAGGTGCTCGAGGGTCCGGCCACGGTGCGCGAGCAGTTCGCGGACGACGATTTCGCCGCGGGCTACATCAACTTCTACGTCTGCAACGGTGCCGTCGTCGGCCCCGAATTCGGTGATCCGGCGACCGATGCCGCCACCAAATCCACCCTGGAGCGGCTGTTTCCCGGCCGGGAGGTGGTGCAGATCAACATCGATGGCATCGCCGCTGGTGGCGGCGGTATCCACTGCACCACCCAGCAGGAACCCGCCGGCTGAGCCCGGCAGCGGCACCACCGCCGCGATCACGTGCGCCTACTGTGAGGAATCGTGTCGGACCGTCGTACCCAGATCATGGAAGCCGCCGTCCGCGTCATCGCCGAGGACGGCGTACGCGGCCTGCGCGTCGAGAAGCTCGCCGCGGCGGCCGAAGTGTCCACCGCGTTGATCTACTACCACTTCAAGGATCGCGCGGGCATCCTGCGCGCCGCGCTCGAACACATCAACCACCGCGCCCAGACCTACACGGACGCCGCCGATGCGACCGATCCGCGCGCGCAGGTCGAGCACATGCTGCTGCTCGAACTCCAAGACACCGACCGAGTCCGCGAAACCAGCGTCGCCTGGGGCGAACTGCGCGCCAGCGCGGTTTTCCACCCCGACCTGCGCGCGCCCCTGTGCGCCACCACCGAAGCCTGGAACGCCGACGTGGAAACCCTCATCCGCCGAGCCCAGCAATCCGGCACTGTCGCGCCCACCGTCGACGCCGGCATCACCGCGGAACGCCTCACCACGCTGGTGGAAGGCCTCAGCGAACGCTGGCACAGCGGCTCGCTGCCCCTCCCCCGAGCTCGCCAGCTCCTCACCAGCGCAATAGAACTCGAACTCGACAGGGCTTAGCCGACTGCTCGAGCAGTCTTCGCTCGACCGGCCCGTCACTTGTTCACGGCGTCGGCGATCCGCTGGGCAGCCTCACCAGGGGTGAGAAGCGTGGTGTCCACGACCTCGGCCTCACTGTGCAGCCACGTACGGGCAGCCTCCGCGTAGGGCTCGAGATACGCGAGACGGAATGCCGACGGACCGAGAACGGTGTCGCCCTCGATACGCTCGCGCAGGGTCTGCTGGTCCGCGTGCAGGACGAAGTGCCGGACCGGGATCGCGTGCCGCGCGAGCCCGGTACTGATCTCGCGCCAGTACTGCTCGACCAGCACGGTCATCGGCATCACCAGCGTGCCGCCGGTGTAGTCGAGAATGTGCCGGGCGGTCTCGACCACCAGGGGGCGCCACGGTGGCCAATGCTGGAAGTTGTTCGTCGCGGGCAGCCCCGGCGTGACGTCCATGAGCGTCTCACCGACCTTCTCGGCATCGAACACCCGCGAATCCGGAATCAGCTGTTGCACGAGCCCACTGGTCGTCGTCTTGCCTGCGCCATGGGTCCCGTTGAGCCAAACGATCACAGAATCGGACCGTAGCAGCTACTTCGCCGACGTCACCGGCCGATCCGTCCGGCGTCCCCAGCTCGACGAGAGCTGATCCTGTGCCGGTGGCTGACTCAGGCGGCGAGGGCCAGCTGGGCGCGTGCGGGTCGACCGGCTCGGTCCGCGCGAGCGACCAGCCGGGCGATGGCCTGGGCGACCTGGGCGGGCTGTTCGAGGATGACCGAATGACCCGCGCCGTCGATCTGAACGAAGTCGGCGTAGTCGACGGCGGCGGCCATGGCGACCGAATGCGACGGCGGCGTCATCAGGTCGGCGGAACCGCACAGGATCATGGTGGGGACGGTCGAGAGGGTGGCCAGGGCGGCGGTGCGGTCGAAGGTCTTGAAGGCGCTCAGGAAGGTGGCCATGGTCACGATCGACGTCGCGTTGTGCATTGCCTCGGCCAGTGCCAGCACGCGCCGGCTGACCTTGCGATCACCGAACTCGGCGGCGCGCACGACCGGGGCGAAGACCTTGCAAGCCAGCACTTTCGCGTGCTGCATCAGCCGCGGTGCGCACCGCACCGCGGCCTGGAAGACAGGGACGATCGGGTTGTGCAGCAGCCGGCCGAAACCCGCGTCGGCGAGCCCGCTCGCGGCGGTGGCGACGAGCCCGACACCGACGATGCGCGTCCCGACCTCGTGCCGGTACTGGTCGACGTAGGTCAGCACGGTCATGCCACCCATCGAATGCCCGACCAGCACGACCGGGCCGGTCGGCGCGACAACGTCGAGCACGTCGTGCAGATCATGACCGAGCTGTTCGATGTTGTAGGTCTTCCTCGACGCGATAGCGGAGTCGCCGTGCCCGCGATGGTCGTAGCAGACGACCTTGGCACCGGAGTGCTCGCGCAGCAGCGCGTCCCGCACATCCGTCCACGATTCGGTCCGCAGGCAATGCCCGTGAATGAGAACAACCGTCATGTCCGCGTTCCGCGCCCCGTACTCACGAACCGCGAGCTCCACCCCGTCACCGGTCGACACCGAGACACGACGCTCCGCCGAGTGGGCGATTGTGCTGATGATCGACATCGGAGCCTCCGGTTTCGCGTGTGGTGACAGGTTCAACTCTCCACCGAAACGGGTTTCACCAGCAGGTCCCCGAGTGCTTGGACCGCTCCTCCGAGGGTGCGCAGAACACCACCTAGGTGTCGCTCGTCGAGCTCACCCGGTGGCGGGGCGTGCTGAGCGGGTCAGCCGATGGGGACCTGGCTGCGGACGCGTGGACCGGTGTGCGCGGGTAGGTGCTGATAACCGTGCAGGGTGAACAGCGGCCGGCGGGTGGGCGGATGGGTCAATCGCAGATCCGGATACGTCTCGAACAGCGCGCGCAGGGCATGCGCGGCTTCCATCCGGGCCAGACCGGCGCCGAGGCACACATGACTACCGCTGCTGAAGGACAGATGATTCTTGGCGTTGCCCCTGGTTACGTCGAAGCGGGCCGGGTCGGTGAACACGGCGGGGTCGCGGTTCGCGCCGGCCAGCGACAGCACCACCGTCGACCCCTCGCGCAACCGGACACCACCGATCTCCAGCGCTGTCCTGGTGGTGCGCGCGGTGGACTGCACCGGTGGATCGATCCGGAGGATCTCCTCCACCGCGTTGGTCCAGAGTTCCGGCTCGGCACGCAACCGGTCCAGCTGTTCGGGGTGCTGGAGCAGCCAGACGATGCCCTTGCCGATCAGGTTGACCGTGGTCTCGAAGCCCGCGGCCATCAGCAGGGTCGCCGACGCGCACAGTTCGTAGGTGGACAGGTCCCCCGAGGTGACCAGGCTGCTGAGGATGTCGTCGCCGGGCTCGGCGCGCAGTCGCTCGAGGTGCTCGACGAGATACTGGTGCAGTCGCTCCGAGGATTCCATCGCCCGCTGGTGCGTCTGCCACGAGATCCCGAGGTCGAGCAACGGACTGATGTCGTCACCCCAGTGCAGGAACATCTCGCGGTCGGCGTCCGGGAAGCCGAGCATCTCGGAGATGATGGCGATGGGGACCTGCGCCGCGTACCGCGCGACCAGGTCGGTGGGCCCGTCGTCGGGGAGCGCCCAGAGCAGTTCCCCGGTGACCGTCTCGATCCGGTCGCGCAGCCGGGCGATGGCACGCGGGGTGAACGCCGCGGAGACCGGTTTGCGCATCCGGTTGTGCTCGGGATCGTCGACCACCAGCATCGACGGCGGATCCATCAGATTCGGCGGGAGGGGCCGCCGCTCCAGCGCGCGCATCACCGGCCCCGGAATCCCGAACACCGTCGGTATACCGACACCGAAACGGTTGTCGCGCAGGATTTCCCGGACCATGTCGTGATCGAAGGTGATCCATACCGGAAGGGCACGGATCAACCCGCCCTCCCCGCGCATCTCCTCGATCAGCGCGTACGGATTCTCGATACCCTCCGCGCCGCCGATCAACCGAGCGAACGGATTGCCACGCCGGATCAGCATCTTCTTGAACAGCAGAACCAACCCGTGATTGTTGACCCACCGATACATGTAATGCGGTTTCATCCAGCCCTCCGTCGTTCGAACCGGCGCATCCTGTGGTTGCAACGAATAGCACACGGCTATAACGAACATCACAGGGCGCGCGGGACCCGCCGGAAGGGGATCTCGAGAGCAGGGGCAGGCAGCGCGGCGGTCCGTCGAGCGGCCGAGGTCAGCAGCACAGGACAGAACTGGTCAAGACCTCCCGAAGGTAGATCGTGCGCCTGAGGCTTCGCCGATCGCCCCAGGCGCAAGGGTTTACACGTTGAAGCGGAAGTCGCAGACGTCGCCGTCGTGCATGACGTATTCCTTGCCCTCCATGCGGACCTTGCCCGCGGCCTTGGCGGCGGCCATCGATCCCGCTTCTACCAGGTCGTCGAAGGCGACGAGTTCGACCTTGATGAAGCCGCGTTCGAAGTCGGTGTGGATAACGCCGGCGGCCTTGGGGGCGGTGTCGCCCTGATGGATGGTCCAGGCTCGGGATTCCTTCGGGCCTGCGGTGAGGTAGGTCTGCAGACCGAGGGTGTGGAAACCGGCGCGGGCGAGGGCGTGCAGGCCGGGTTCGGACTGGCCGATGGATTCCAGGAGTTCGAGGGCGGATTCGTCGTCGAGTTCGAGAAGTTCGGCTTCGACCTTGGCGTCGAGGAAGACAGCGTCGGCGGGGGCGACGGAAGCCTTCAACTCGGCGACCTTGGCCTCGTCGGTGAGGACGGACTCGTCGGCGTTGAAGACGTAGAGGAACGGCTTGATGGTGAGCAGGGAGAGCTCACGCAGCAGGTCGGCGTCGATCTTCTTGCCCGCGGCGAACAGCGTGGTGCCCTCGTTGAGGAAACCCTCGGCGACCTTGGCGGCGTCGAGCAGGGGCTTGCGGTCCTTCTTGACCCTGGCTTCCTTCTCGAGGCGCGGGATGGCCTTCTCGAGGGTTTGCAGGTCGGCGAGGATGAGCTCGGTTTCGATGACCTCGATGTCGGCGGCGGCGTCGACCCGGCCGTCGACGTGGATCACGTCGTCGTCGGCGAACACGCGCACGACCTGGCAGATCGCGTCGGCCTCACGGATGTTGGCGAGGAACTTGTTGCCGAGGCCGGCGCCTTCGGAGGCGCCCTTCACGATGCCGGCGATGTCGACGAACGACACCACGGCGGGAACGATCTTCTCGGAACCGAAGATCTCGGCGAGCTTGTTCAGGCGCGGGTCGGGCAGCGGGACCACGCCGACGTTGGGCTCGATGGTCGCGAACGGGTAGTTCGCGGCCAGCACGTCGTTCTTGGTCAGCGCGTTGAACAGCGTCGACTTTCCGACATTGGGCAGGCCGACGATTCCGAGGGTGAGGCTCACTGTGATTATCTTGCCGCACCTGCGCCGCGACGGGTTCGCGGCCCCCTTGTGGCTCGCTGGTCAGGCACCTGACCAGCGAGCCGGACCGCGAACGGCCCCTCCCGACGGATCGGTCAGGGAACGAGGACGACCTTGCCCAGGTTGGCGCGCTGCTCGATGACCGCGTGGGCGGCAGCGGCGTCGTCGAGGGCGAACTCGGCGTGCACCACCGGATGCAGCAGGCCGGAGGCGTAGTACTGCCACACCTCCTGTCGCAGGTCCTCGTAGCGAGCCGGGTCGCGCTGGGCGAGACGGCCGATCCGGAAACCGGTGACGGATTTGCCGCCCGCGAGGAGGTCTTCGGTGTCGACGAGACCGCCGCCGGTGCCGTAGGTGACCGCGCGACCGCCTTCGGCGAGACCGGCAAGGGTGCCGCCGAGACCGGTGCCACCGACACCGTCGAGGGCGTAGTCGGCCTGCTTACCGCAGTGCAGCTGGTCGTAGGTGAACACCTCGTCGGCGCCGAGTTCACGCACGAAGTCGACCTTCGACTCGTCGGAGACCGCGCCGACCACCCAGCTCGCGCCACGCACGCGGGCCAGCTGCACCGCAAGATGGCCGACACCACCCGCGGCGGCGGTGACCAGCGCCGTTTCGCCGTCGCGCGGTACGGCGGTGTCGAGAGCGCCGAGGGCGACGAGACCGCTGCGCATCAGGGCGACGGCGTCGACGGCAGAAGCGCCGTCCGGGATCGCCGAGACCTGGTCGATCGCGAGCACGACGTACTCGGCGTAGGCGTCAGCGGTGCACAGGCCGACGACGCGGTAGCCGGCGCTGTAGCCGTCGACCCCGTCACCGACCGCGACGACCTCACCGGCCACCTCGGCACGCACCTGCTCCGCGTCGCCACTGATCCGCCGAATCGCCGACAGGGTGACCCCGATCGCCTCGACCCGCACGAGCAGCTCACCGGCACCGGGCACCGGCACCTCGGCCGCGACGACTTCGAGCGCCTCCGAACCACTGCCGCGCTCGTATTGAACCCGCCGCATGACACCTCCTACGTAAATTGAGCGAAGGCGCAAGATTAACCGGCTGACCTCGCGTTTCCACAGGCCATGAGCCCGTGAGTGCGAAATCTCACCGCCTCCGCCGCACCGCGGAGAGCACCCTCACGGTCCGGTTACCCCGCGGCGATGCTCGAGACGCGTGGGTAATCCCACACACCCGGCGTAGCGTGGCCCGTATGGAGGCGACCACGGAGGTGGTGACCGCGGCCCCCGCGCCGGTGCTGGCAGCGTTCATCGACCGGTACGTGGGCTATCGACTCGCGGGTTTCGAGCCGGGCCTGCATCGTGGCCTTCCCTCACGGCACATGACGTTCATCGTCGCCGTCGGCCCGACCATCGATGTCGTCGAGCAGACCGACCCGCACCAGGCCCCCGGCAGCTACCGCTGTGTCTTGAGCGGCCTACAGGCGAGCCCGGCGTTGATCGCGCACACCGGTTTTCAGGAAGGCGTCGCGATCGAGCTGACCCCGCTGGGTTGCCGAGTGCTGTTCGGCATGCCCGCGAGCGAACTGTGGGACATGTCGATCGAATGCTCCCAAGCGCAGAGAACTCTGGGCGATCAACTCGCCGATGCGGTGCAGTCGCACCAGGATTGGCCGAGCCGGTTCGCCGCGTGCGATCGAGCCTTGACCGCCGCGGCACGCACCGACACGCTGGCCGGGCCCGAATTGACGTGGGCCTGGCACGCTCTCGTGAAAACCGGCGGCACCTGCTCGATCAACCCGCTCGCGGATCGGATCGGCTGGACCCGTCAGCACCTGACCCGCAAGTTCACCGCCGAATTCGGCGCGAGCCCCAAGCTGGCCGCACGGATCATCCGATTCGAGCGAGCCAAGCGCATGCTGGCGGGCACCCCGTCCTATGTCTCCATCGCCCAGATCGCGACCACCTGCGGCTACTACGACCAGGCGCACCTGAACCGCGACTTCGCCGAGCTGGCAGGCGTGGCCCCCACCGCCTGGCTCGCCGAGGAGATTCCATCCGTCCAAGACCCGAACGCGGCGGAAGCGCGAGGCTGAACGCATGGACACTTCAACCAACACCACCACCATCTGGCCCTGCCTCGCCTTCGACGACGCCCGCGCCATGATCGAGTTCCTCACCACCGCCTTCGGTTTCGAAGCGACCGCGGTCTATGCCAGGGAAAACGACGACTCGGTCGTCGAACACGGTGAACTGCGCCTGCCGGGCGGCGGCATCATCATGTTCGGCTCCACGGGCCGCGACGACACCCCCTTCGGCACCCGGCCACCGGGCGTCGCCAACCTCTACCTGGTCACCGACAACCCCGACGCGCTTTACGACAGGGCGAAGGCCGCGGGCGCGACGATCATTCGCGACCTGCGCGACGAGGACTACGGCTCCCGCGGCTTCAGCGCCGCCGACCCGGAAGGCAACCTCTGGAGCTTCGGCACGTACCGAGGCGAATGACCTGCTGAACAAAATTTCATTCTGCGCACGATCGTGTGCGAACCTCTCCGTCGCAGTTCGGCGATCGGCTACGTTGTCGATTGCTTCACCCGAGGCTCTGCGCGTTATACAGGAGAGTTGAGTCAATGGCGACCATCGAACATCTGCGGACCGACCCGGACTTGCCTCCGGTCGGTGTCGTCGATCGCACGCCGATCACGCCCGCCAAGAAGGCCGTGTTCGCGGGGATCGCCGTTCTCGGCGCTATCGCGTGGGCGATCATCGCGTTCGTGCGCGGCGAGTCCGTGAACGCGGTGTGGATCGTGATCGCGGCGGTCTGTACCTACATCATCGCCTACCGCTTCTACGCGCGGTTCATCGAGTGGAAGATCACCAAGCCGCGCGACGACGTGGCCACGCCCGCCGAAATCTATGACAACGGCAAAGATTTCATGCCGATGGACCGGCGGGTGCTCTACGGGCACCACTTCGCCGCCATCGCGGGCGCCGGTCCGCTGGTCGGTCCGGTGCTGGCCGCGCAGATGGGCTATCTGCCCGGCACCATCTGGATCATCGTCGGCGTGGTCTTCGCCGGCGCGGTGCAGGACTACCTGGTGCTGTGGGCCTCCACCCGTCGGCGCGGCCGCAGCCTCGGTCAGATGGCGCGCGACGAGCTCGGCCTCGTCGGTGGCGTCGCGGCGATCGTGGCGATTCTGGTGATCATGACGATCCTGCTCGCGGTGCTGGCACTGGTCGTGGTGAACGCGCTCGGCGAGAGCCCGTGGGGCGTGTTCTCCATCGCGATGACCGTCCCGATCGCGCTGTTCATGGGCGTGTACCTGCGGTATCTGCGGCCGGGTGCGGTCGGCGAGGTGTCCGCGATCGGCATCGTGTTGTTGCTGGCCGCGATCATCGGCGGTGGCTGGGTATCCGAAACAGAGTGGGGCGCGGACTGGTTCACCCTCTCGCGCACCACCATCGCGTGGTGCCTGATCGCCTACGGCTTCATCGCCTCGGTCTTGCCGGTGTGGCTGCTGCTCGCCCCGCGTGACTACCTGTCGACGTTCATGAAGGTCGGCACGATCGTGCTGCTCGCGGTCGGCATCCTGATCACGATGCCGGTGCTGAAGGCGCCCGCCGTCTCCGAATTCGCGCATACCGGTGCGGGTCCCGCGTTCGCGGGCAGTCTGTTCCCGTTCCTGTTCATCACCATCGCCTGCGGTGCGCTCTCGGGTTTCCACGCGCTGGTCTCCTCCGGCACGACGCCGAAACTGCTGGCCAAGGAATCCAATGCCAAGATGATCGGCTACGGCGGCATGCTGATGGAGTCGTTCGTCGCGGTCATGGCGATCATCACCGCCTCGATCATCGACCAGCACCTGTACTTCGGCATGAACGCCTCGGCCGGACTCACCGGTGGTACGGCCGAAGGTGCTGCCAAGTTCACGAATTCGCTCGGCCTGTCCGGGCCGCCCGCGACACCGGAGCTGTTCACCGACGCGGCCGCCGATGTGGGCGAGAAGTCGATCGTCTCGCGCACCGGTGGCGCCCCGACCCTGGCGGTCGGCATCTCCGAGGTCTTCTCCCAATTCCTCGGCGGCTCGACGATGAAGGCCTTCTGGTACCACTTCGCGATCATGTTCGAGGCGCTGTTCATCCTCACCACCATCGACGCGGGCACTCGTGTGGCGCGCTTCCTGGTCTCGGACGCGCTGGGCAACTTCGGCGGCGGGTTCAAGAAGTTCCGCGATCCGTCGTGGCGGATCGGCGCCTGGCTGTGCTCGCTGATCGTGGTCGCGGGCTGGGGCGGGGTGCTGCTGATGGGCGTGAACGATCCGTTCGGTGGCATCAACGCGCTGTATCCGCTGTTCGGCATCGCCAACCAGTTGCTCGCGGCGATCGCGCTGATCGTGGTGCTCACGATCATCGTCAAGCGCGGGCAGTGGAAGTGGGCGTGGATTCCCGGTGTTCCGCTGGCGTGGGATCTGCTGGTCACGATGACCGCGTCGTGGCAGAAGATCTTCTCCGACGATCCCAAGCTCGGTTACTGGAAACAGCACAGCCTGTGCCAGGCCGCCAAGGACGCGGGCAAGGCCTGCCTGACCGCCAAGACGCCCGAGCAGGTCGACATCGCGATCCGCAACACCTTCATCCAGGGCACGCTGTCGATCGTGTTCGCGGTGCTGGTACTGATCGTCACCGCCGTCGGAGTGCTGGTGTGCGCGAGGGCGATTCGCACGGGCACGGTGACCAGCACCGAGTCCGAGGAACAGCCGTCGAAGATCTTCGCCCCGAGCGGTTTCGTCGCCACCTCCGCCGAGAAGGACGTGCAGAAGGAGTGGGACGCGCTGATCGCCGAGGGCAAGGTGAGCGCGCCCGGATCGGCGCACGTCTCTTGAGTGGGACCAGGGATGCGGACGGCCGGTTCAGTGGATCGGCCGTCCGCGCCCCGGCCGTGACGACCGACCGCACCGGGCTGGTCGACAGGACAGCGTCGATCGCTACCGCGAGCTCGGATGCGACCGTGGGGGCACGCCTGCGGGCGGTTCTCGGCCGAGCGTGGGCGGCGATGCGCGCAGTCGCCCGCTGGTACAGCGCGATCAACGGCGGCCAGGATTACCAGCGGTATGTCGACCACTTGCGTCGCACGCATCCGGGGGCCCCGGTGCCGTCCGTGCGCGACTACTGGCGCGAACGCTATGCCGAAGCCGAGCGCAATCCCACCAATCGCTGCTGCTGATCGCGGTCCCAGACCCGCGGGATCGGTGGCCGATTTCCGCTAGCACCCCGCTCGCGCGGGTGCCATTGTGGAACTCGTGACCATCACTGCTTTGGACTTCGAGGGCTGCTACCGGGCGGTCTCCACCCGCGACTCCCGCTTCGACGGGCAGTTCTTCACCGCGGTACGCACGACCGGCATCTACTGCAGGCCCTCGTGCCCGGCGATCACACCCAAGCGGGCCAATGTGTCGTTCCTGCCCACCGCGGCGGCGGCGCAGCAGGCCGGTTATCGCGCGTGCCGCCGGTGCCTGCCCGACGCCGCGCCCGGGTCACCCCTGTGGAACGTGCGAGCCGACCTGGCCGCTCGCGCCATGCGGCTGATCGGCGACGGGGTGATCGAGCGTGGCGGGGTACCCGGACTGGCCGCCACCCTCGGCTATTCGCAGCGCCAGCTCACCCGCGTGCTCACCACCGAACTCGGGGCAGGCCCGCTCGCGCTGGCCAGGGCGCACCGTGCGCACACCGCGCGGCTGCTCATCCAGACCACCGAGATGCCGATGTCGGATATCGCGTTCGCGGCGGGGTTCGCCAGCATTCGGCAGTTCAACGACACCGTGCGCGAGGTCTTCGCGGTGAGTCCGACAACGATGCGGACCGAACTACGCCGGTCGCCGCGCGCCGATGTCGTCGCACCCGGCACCCCCGGATTGCTGACCTTGCGGCTGCCGTACCGCGAACCGCTCGATACCGGGTGGCTGACCTGGTTCCTCTCGGCGCACGCGGTGGCCGGGACGGAACAGTGGGAGGACGGGGTCTACACGCGCAGCCTGCGTACTCCGCACGGGCACGCGACTGTTCGGCTGTCTTTCCAGCCCGGTCATGTGCGGGCGGAGTTGGCATTGCGGGATATGCGTGATCTCGCTCCGACTGTCGCCCGGGTGCGGCGTCTGCTCGATCTGGACGCGGATCCGCTGGGGATCGACGCGGCACTCGGCATCGACGCAACGGCCGGAGCCGGCGGCCGTGGTGGTCACGGCGGCGGCCGCGTGTTCGGCAGTGACGACCGATCCGGTGATGGCGCAACCGATTCGGGTGCCGCAGGGGTTGCGCACGGAATCGCGATGCACGGATTCACGCCGGGGATTCGCGTGCCCGGGTGCCTCGATGGATCAGAGTTGCTGCTGTGCACGATGATCGGGCAACAGATTTCGGTGCGGGCAGCGGGGACGCATGTCGCGCGGCTGGTGGACGCACTCGGCGAGCCGATCGAAGGACCGGTGCCGCGACTGTTCCCGACGGCCGAGGCGGTCGCCGAACACGGTGCCGAGGTGTTGACCGGGCCCGCGCGCAGGGTGGCCGCGATCGTGTCCGCGGCGCGGGCGCTCGCCGACGGCGAACTGGTCCTGCATTCCGGCCGTACCGCCGATGATCTGCGGCGCGACCTGCTCGCACTCGATGGAGTCGGGCCGTGGACGGCCGACTACGTCACCATGCGATCGCTGGCCGATCCCGACATCCTGCTCGACACCGACCTCGTCGTGCGCCAAGGAGCCGCGCTGGCCGGGATCGACCTCGGCGACACCACCCGCTGGGCGCCGTGGCGCTCGTATCTGTCCATGCACTTGTGGAAGACCGCGCTCGAACATCGTGGCGCGCTTGTCCGTGAACCCTCTCCTCAGGAAGCGAAAACCCATGACTGACACTGCTCTTCGCCTCGCCGATGTCGCGACCGTCAGCACGCCGATCGGCCCGTTCACCACCATCGCCGATTCCGACGGCGCCGTGCTCGCCTCGGGCTGGACCGGCGACCCGACCACGCTGACCGGCCTGATCCACGCGACCTTGCGCCCGGCCGAACTGCGGCAACGGGATTCGCTCGGCGCGGTGACCAAGGCCGTCATCGACTATCACGCAGGTGATCTCACCGCGATCGACGCGATCGCGGTGCGTCAACAGTCCGGTGAGTTCCTCGTCCATGCCTGGGAAGTCCTGCGCAAGGTACCGGCCGGTGAACCGGTCACCTACACGGAGTTCGCCGGACTCTCCGGGCGTCCGGCAGCCACGCGGGCCGCGGCCAACGCCTGCGCGCGCAACTCCGCCGCGCTGTTCGTGCCGTGCCATCGTGTGCTGCGGATCGGCGGAGCGCTCGGCGGGTTCCGGTGGGGGCTGCAAGCCAAGGCCTGGTTGCTCGCGCACGAAAGCTGAGTAGCGGCAGACGATCAGGCCAGTGATCGCCGATTGGCTCTTTTTTCCAGGTCCAGTAGGCCGGATTCTGTTACCTATGCTCACTCGTCGGTTGGTCGCGCTGTACGTCGGTTTGTGGTTGTACGGCACCTCGATGGCAGTGATGATCCGAGCAGGGCTCGGGCTCGACCCGTGGGACGTGTTCCACCAAGGGGTCGCCGCGCATGTGCCGCTGAGTTTCGGTGTGGTGACCGCGCTGACCGGGATCGCTGTGCTGCTCGCCTGGATTCCGTTGCGGCAGCGGCCGGGGCTGGGGACCGTCAGCAACGTGGTGGTGATCGCGATCGCGGTCGACGCCGGGTTGTGGGCGATCCCCGCCGTGGACGGCGTGTGGCTGCGGGTGCTGGCCATGGTCGCCGCGGTGGTGGTGAACGCGGCGGCGACAGTGCTCTACATCGGTGCGGGAATGGGTCCAGGTCCGCGCGATGGACTGATGACTGGACTGGTCGCGCGGACCGGTTGGCCGGTGTGGTCGGTTCGCACCGGGATCGAGGTCTCGGTGCTGACCACCGGGTGGTTCCTCGGCGGCAGCGTGGGAATCGGCACGCTGGTCTACGCCTTCGGAATCGGCCCGCTGGTCCAGCTGATGATCCCGTTCGTCGACGGCAAGCTCCCCGGATTCACGCCGCTCGCCCGCCAGGAAGCGGCGCCATCCGTGGAGCGTCCGCAGGCTCCCGCCGCGCCGTGCTGACATGGTGACGGCCTCACCGGGCGAACTCAGGCGACGGTGGCTTCCAGCCGCGATCCTGCCCGGCCGCGCACCACGTGGAGGCGGCTGGGGATGCGCTGACGCATTTCGTCTACGTGGCTGACGACGCCGACCACGCGCCCGTTCGCCCGCAGTTCGTCGAGGACACCCATCACGGCGTCGAGAGTGTCGGCGTCGAGGCTGCCGAAGCCTTCGTCGATGAACAGGGTGTCCAGGACCAGCCCGCCGGTTTCGGCGGCGACCACATCGGCCAGACCGAGTGCCAATGCCAGCGAGGCCATGAAGGTTTCGCCGCCGGAGAGCGTTTTCGCCGAGCGGATCGCGCCGGTGTAGTCGTCGCGGACGTCGAGCCCGAGGCCGCCGCGTCTGCCCCGTGGGCCCGCCTTGTCCGAGTGGACGAATTCGTAACGGCCACCGGACATCCGGCGCAGACGCAGTGATCCCGCGACCGCGACCTCTTCGAGCCGTGCCGCGAGAACATAGGAGCGCAGCGACATTCGCCGGTTGTTCTCGCCCCTGCCCGCGACCACTTCCGCCAGGGCCGCCAGTTCGTCGAAGACACGCTGCTCGGGCGCGATCCGCTCGACCTCACCCCACAGCTGCGTCCCCAGCTGCTCGAGCTGGGCGACCCGCTCGGTGGCCGCCGACCGGGCCGCCACCGCCGCGGTGAGCGCACTCTGCGCTTCGGTGAAGCGCTGCTCGAGCGCGTTCAGGTCGCCCGGCGTCTGCTCGGCGACCGCCTGGATCCGGGGCTCGGCGAGCACCGTCTCGGCATGTGCGCGGGCCCGGTCCGCGGCGGTGAGTTCGGCTTCGATCGCGGCCTGCTGCTGCGCGGTCCGCGCGGCAGCGGTGACGACCTGGGCGTAGGCGGTCAGCAGGGCGATGTCGTCGCGAGGCGGTGCTGGTTCGCCCGGCTCTTCGCCGACCGGCTCGTCATCGAGCGGCTCGTCATCGAAAAGATCGAACAGGCTGGGAACGCCCGTATCGGCATCGGCGACCGCAGTTCGCCCGGCGGTACGAGTCGTCGATTCGTGTGCCTCGAGCTGCGCACTCGCCTCGTATCCCGCCGGAACGAGACCTGCTGTACGGGCGAGGTTTTCCACACGGGTGGCGATGGTGCGGACGGCGTCGCGGGCGGTGCCCTCCTCGGTACGGGCGGTGCGGAGGGTGGCGGCGGCGGTGATGAGGGATTCGAGGCGGGTCGTGCGGGCATCGACGGTGGCGTCGGCGCCCGCGGCGGCACGCAGGCGGGTGGTGAGTTCTTCGAGGCGGGTGCGGGTGGCCGCGATGTTGGCCGTGCTGGTGCCGAGGCGGGCGTCCGAGTCGCGGGACTGCTCGTGCAGGGCGGCTTCCTCGGTGCGCAGGGCCTCCAGGCGGCTGGTCAGGGCGGGGGCGCGTTCAGCGGCTTCGGCCGTGTCGTCGAAGCGGTGGGTGGCGGTGCGGACCGCGGCGGCGAGGGCGACGGGGTCGGCGTCGCCGCCACGCGCGGTCAGCGCCTCGATCTCGCGTTCGATGGCGCTGATGCGTTCGGCGAGGCGTTCCCGCGCGGCCTCGGCGACCTGTTCGGCCGCCTGCGCGGCGTCCTCGGCGTCCTTGGACACCGCGTCGCCGGTGGGCTGCGCGGGCTCCGGGTGATCGGCGGACCCGCAGACCGTGCACGGCGCACCCTCGGTGAGCGCGCCCGCGAGTTCGGCGGCCATGCCGGCAAGGCGGCGGGTGCGCAGGTCGAGGACACGCTCCCTGGCGTCGAGATGGGCGCGCCAGGCCGTGTCGTGTTCGCCGCGCGCTGCGTCCAAAGCCGGTCGGCGACGGGCGATCTCGACAGCGGCCGCCGCCGCGTCCTGCCACTTGGCCAGCTCGTTGCGAACCCCGGGCAGCGCTGCGGCCGCGTCGGTGGCCTCGCGGAGCTGTTCCTGAGCAGAACCGATCAGTGCCGGCAGTTCGACCCGCCGCTGCGCCAGCTCCGCCGCACGCCGCGTGAGCTGGGCGGATTCGCTCTCGTGAGCGGCGAGATCGTCGGCGAGCCTGCGTGCGATCACCGCATCCGCGCGCACCTCACCGAGCACACCGAGCAGCGCGTTCCACTGGCTGATCGCCGCATCGAGATCACCCTGGACGTCCACGCCCCCATCGCCGTTCGGCTCGGCCGGTACGACGGTCTGCAGACCCACACCCGCGATATCGGCCGCCGCCGGTGCACTCAGACGATCGGCCAGATCAGCTGCGGCGCCGCGGGTGGCGGCTTCCGAGCGACGCAGGCCACGGACCGCGGAGCGAGCCTCGTCGATGGCATGGACGACGGGCTCAGCCAGGCGAGCTCGGTCGAGTTCGCGTTCGAGTTCGGCGCGGCGAGCAGCGGAGGCGGTGTAGGCATCCAGTTCGGAGCGGGCCGCGGCCATGCGGGTGCGCAGCTCGGTGACGCGGCGTTGCTCTTCGGCTTCGGCGCGGGCGTCGACCGATTCTTTGTGGCGCAGTTCGGCATTCGTGGTCGCCTCGGCGAGGGCGGTACGCGCGGTGGCCAGCAGTTCCTGAGACCACGTCACCGAGTCCTTGATGCCGATCGATTCCGCGCCGCCGTATCCCGCCGCCATGCCGACCTTGGTGATCAGGCGGTCGATGCCCTGCTCGCGCGTGGTGAGTTCGCTTTCGGCCGCGCGTCGCCGATCCGACAACCATTTCTCGGCGGTACCGAAACGTTGGGTATCGAAGAGCTTTTCGAGCAGTTTCTCGCGGTCCTCGTTCTCGGCTCGCAGGAATTTGGCGAAGTCGCCCTGCGGGAGCAGCACCACCTGGAAGAACTGGTCGGCGCTCATGCCGAGCAGACGCAGCACCTCGTCGCCGATATCGGTGATGCGCGAGAGGTTCTCACCGCTGCCGTCGAGCCAGGTGAGCGTGGCCTGGGGTTGCAGCAGCCGGGTTCCGGTGCCGTTCTTCTTCGGGCGCTCGAATTCGGGCGAGCGGGTCAGGCGCAGCAGGCGGCCGCCGAGCGTGGCCTCGAGCACGACACTCGGTGGTGTCTGCGAATCGGCGTGGTCGGAGTGCAGGCGCTTGCTCTCGCCGCGCGCCCCGGGCACCTTGCCGTAGAGGGCGAAGGCGATGGCGTCGAGGATGGTCGTCTTGCCCGCACCCGTATGCCCGTGGAGCAGGAACAGCCCGTCGGCGCCGAGTGCGTCGAAATCGACGACGGTGGTCTCGGCGAACGGTCCGAACGCGGTGAGTTCGAGCCGGTGCAGCCTCACGCGATGGCCCCGGCGACGAGCGCCGCCGTGAACCCGGCGCGCGAGCTCACGCAGTCAGCTCCGATGCCACCGGCTCCTCGGCGGATTCGCCTCGGCCCGAGTCGGTTTCGCGAACCGCCGCGGCCAGCGCCCGCTCCACCCATGCCATCTCCCCCTTGCTCGGTGTGCCACGCACGTCGGTCAGGAAGCTCGCCGCGACCTCCGTGTCGCGACGACCGTGCACCCGCTCGCGGTAGTGCAACTCCGGATTACCTTCCGGTCGTGCCCATTCCACGTGCACCGCGTGCGGAAACCGCTCGCGCAGCTTACGCATCGGATCCACCGGACGGGTGATGTCGGTGATCGTGGCGGACACGTAGTGCTCTTCGGCCGCGGCGAATTCGGCGCCGGTGAGCAGGGAATCGATGGTGCCGGTGAGCCTGCTGAGCCCGCGCACCTGCGGCAGCTCGCGGCGGTGCACCGCCGCCAGACCTTTCGCGTCGAGATCGACGATCCAGACCGCCTTGCGATGGGAGCTCTCCCCGAACGAATACGGCAGCGGGGATCCGCTGTAGCGCACCGACTCCGAGAGCGTCTGCGGCGAATGCAGGTGCCCCAGCGCCACATAGTCGATGCCGTCGAAGGCCGACATCGACACCGTCTCCACACCACCCACCGAGATGGACCGTTCCGAACCCGTCGCCTCGCCGCCGATCACGAACGCGTGCGCCAGCACCACCGTGCGCGTGCCGGACCTGGCGGCGATGTCGGCACGAATCCGGCTCATCGCGGCATCGAGGATCTCCGCGTGCGAGTGCGCTTGTGGCACACCGAGTTCGGTCCGGGTGATCTCCGGTTCCAGATACGGGATGCCGTAGAAGGCCACGTCGCCGTCGTCATCGGACAGCACGATGGGCCGGTGCGCGTCGGCGACCCGCGTACACAGGTGCAAGCCACCGGCCGCGGCGAAGGCCGCGCCCGCACCGAGCCTGGCGGGCGAGTCGTGATTGCCCGAGGTGGCGACGATCGTCGCGCCCGCCGCCCGGATCGCCTCGAATCCACGATTGCAGACCCCGATGGCATCGGCATTGGGGATGGAGCGGTCGTAGATGTCGCCGGGCACCACCACCACGTCGACCGATTCGGCCGCGACCAGCTCCGCGACGGCCGACAGCACCCGCGCCTGATCGGCCAGCAGGTCGACACCGTGAAAGGTGCGCCCGATGTGCCAGTCGGAGGTGTGCAGGATCCGCATGTCGCGAACCGTAGGGCACACCCCCGACAGAATTCAATCGACGCACCACACGCGTGTAATTCACCGGCGTGGCGCGCGAGGCCGCGCGCACACCACCAAGATGTCCGGCGGGAATGCCGCCGCCATGCCCGGTTTGCCCGGGAATTGCGAACTTGTCGGTGGCCTCGGGCAGTATCGCCTCCCATGACCGCTTCGATGCTCGTCGCGCTCGTCTTCGTCTTCGCCGCAGGCTTCGGTCTCGGCTGGCTGGGGCATTCCGCCCGGGGTGGCCAACGCGCCGCCACCGCGGAAGCCCGGCTCGCCGCGGCCGGCGACAACCAACGGTTGCTGCAGCAGTCGCTGCACTCGGCCAACGAGGATGCGGCGCGCAGGCATTCGGCCGCGATCGGCGCGATGGTCGATCCGCTGCGCGACGCGGTCGGCGCGTTGGAACAGCAGATCCGGCAGGTCGAACACCATCGGATCGACGCGTACTCGGGATTGCGCGAGCAGGTCGCGGGCATGCAACGCACCTCGCATCGGCTCTCCGATCAGACCGGCCAGCTGGTCGCCGCGCTGCGGGCGCCGCAGGTGCGCGGCCGGTGGGGTGAGATCCAGCTGGAACGCGTGGTCGAACTCGCCGGCATGACCCGGCACTGCGACTTCGATACCCAGGTATCCCGGCCCGGCGGCGACGATCGGGGTGCGGTCCGGCCCGACATGGTGGTGCGGCTGGCCGGCGGCAGGCACATCGTCGTCGACGCGAAGGTGCCGTTCTCGGCGTATCTGGACGCGGCGACCACCGACGACCCCGGCG
>NZ_JBSGVG010000052.1:0-33457 GCF_053608345.1 Nocardia sp. NPDC055050 | reverse complement strand
TCGTCGCATCTCCGCGGCGCCTAACCGGCGACCCGGCCGCGGACCGGCCACTTCGTGGCCGTCCCTCCCTAGGGGTCGGGAGTGCGGTGGTTGGTGGTGCGGTCATGGCGGATCTGGGGTTGAACGGTGGGGCCGGCTAGTGCGGTAGGGCTGCGGACTTCGGGTGTATGGAGTCTCTGGGAGTGCGGTAGGGGTGTGGACTTCGGGGTGTGTGGAGTCGCGGGGAGTGCGGTAGGGGTGTGAGCTTCGGGTGTGTGGAGTCGCGGGGAGTGCGGTAAGGGTGTGGACTTCGGGGTGCGCGGTGTCGCGGGGAGTGCGGTAGAGCTACGGACCTTGGGGTGTGCGGTGTCGCTGGGAGTGCGGTGTGGGCGCGGGCTTCGGAGGCTTCGGTGTGGCTGGGCGAGGAGTGGGGGGCACGCGCTAGTGTGTCGGCTGTGTCTAGACGAGCTGATGGTAGGGCGGATGACGAACTCCGCGACGTGAAGATCACTCGGGGATTCACTACGCACCCGGCGGGGTCGGTGCTGGTGGAATTCGGGCAGACGCGGGTGATGTGCACCGCGAGCGTCACCGAGGGGGTGCCGCCGTGGCGCCGGGATTCGGGGCTGGGCTGGCTCACCGCGGAGTACGCGATGCTGCCCGCGGCCACGCACACGCGCAGTGGGCGGGAGTCGGTGAAGGGCAAGGTCGGTGGGCGGACGCAGGAGATCAGCAGGCTGATCGGGCGCTCGCTGCGGGCCTGCATCGACCTGGCCGCGCTCGGCGAGAACACGATCGCGCTCGACTGCGATGTGCTGCAGGCCGACGGTGGCACGCGCACCGCCGCGATCACCGGCGCCTATGTGGCGCTCTCGGACGCGGTGACCTACCTGGCCGCCGCGGGCAAACTGGCTGACCCGCAGCCGATTTCGTGCATGATCGCCGCGGTGAGCGTGGGTGTGGTCGACGGGCGTGTTCGCCTCGACCTGCCCTACGAGGAAGACTCGCGCGCCGAGGTCGACATGAACGTGGTGGCCACCGACACCGGAACTCTGGTCGAGATCCAGGGCACCGGCGAGGGCGCGACGTTCCCGCGGTCGACCCTGGACAAGATGCTCGACTCGGCCTTCGCCGGTGCCGAGCAGCTGTTCGCGATCCAGAAGGCGGCGCTGGCACTGCCGTACCCGGGCACCCTGCCCGAGCCGTCCGCGAAGAAGTAGTCGTGGCCGTGCGTGTGCTGGTCGCCAGCCGAAATGCCAAGAAGCTGAAGGAGCTTCGCCGGATCCTCGATGAAGCCGGGGTGGCCGGAATCGAATTGGTGAGCCTGAACGAGGTGCCCCCGTACGAGGAGGCGCCCGAGACCGGCGCCACCTTCGAGGAGAACGCGATCGCGAAGGCGCGCGACGGTGCCGTTGCCACCGGATTGCCCTGCGTGGCAGACGATTCCGGCATCGAAGTCGACGCGCTGAACGGGATGCCGGGTGTGCTGTCGGCGCGGTGGGCGGGCGGCCACGGCGACGATGCCGCGAACAACACCCTGCTGCTCGCCCAGCTGGGCGACGTCCCCGACGACCGTCGCGGCGGCCGTTTCGTCTCCACCTGCGCGCTGGTCCTGCCCGACGGTACGACCACGGTGGTGCGCGGCGAATGGCCCGGCACCATCGCCCGTGAACCGCACGGTGACGGCGGCTTCGGCTACGACCCGCTGTTCCTGCCCGAGGGCGGTACCGGCAGCGCCGCCGAACTCACCCCCGCCGAAAAGGACGCGGTCTCCCACCGGGGCCGCGCGCTCACTCAGCTCATCCCGGCCCTGGCCGCCCTGGCCTGACCGACCACACAACACAAGCGCCGCCGCTCCGGATTACCGGGGCGGCGGCGCTTTTCGTGCAAGTCAGAGGCTGTACTGCTGCTTCACGTCTTTGGCGTTGCGGTGCTCGACGAAGAACGACAGCAGCGGGATGGTGCCGGCGACGAGGGTGCCGACGGTGCGGCCGATGGGCCAGCGGACCTTCACGGCGAGGTCGGCGGTGACCAGCAGATAGGCGAAGTACACCCAGCCGTGCACGACCGCGATCCAGCTGGGGGTGTCGACGCCGAAGCCGTACTTGGCGATCATCTCGACGGTGAGCAGCAGCAGCCACAGGCCGGTGACCCAGGCGAGTACGCGGTAGCGCTGCAGGGCCGAGGTGATCTTGGCGGTGGGGGCGCTGCCCGCGGGGGCGGCGATGGCTTCGTCCGGCGACGGTGTGGTGGTGGTGTTGTCGGTCACCCGGCGTTCCTCTCGGGGGAATGCAAGCCGGCGGTGCGGACCTGCGCATCGATGTCGCTGGCGTGCAGTTGCGCCAGGTACTGGTTGTAGGCGGCCGTTTCCGGGTCGTCGGACTTCGCGGCCTTGGGGCGTTCGGGCAGGATGCCCGCGGGGATCTCGCGCGGCGCCTCGGCCTTGCCCGGACGCGGCGACGCGGGCTCTTCGGCCTCGCGTTCCAGCCGCACGAACCGCACATAGGCGAACACCGCGAACCCGGCGAACAGCGGCCACTGCAGTGCGTAACCGAGATTCTGGCCGGTTCCCGACGACGATTCGAACCGTTCCCACTGCCACCAGGCCAGCGCCAGGCAGCCCAGCGCGACGACACAGACCAGCGCGATCAGGGCCGGTCGATTGTGCGCCGGGCGAGGAGGTGGAACGGACACGCGCTCCACGGTACCCGCCTACTACAGAGCACGTAGGAGCAGGTCGCGGCCGGAGTCAACCGCGGAGTCAGGCGTCACAGCACAGTAGTCCGGGTGGCGCGCGTGCGCGAGGTCCCGGCCTGGAAGGTCTGGCGGTAGGCGGTGGGGGAGACGCCGATGACGGCGGACAGGTGCTGGCGCAGGGAAGCGGCGGTGCCGAGGCCCGCGTCGGCGGCGACGCGGTCGATGGGGAGGTCGGTGGCTTCGAGGAGGTGGCGGGCGTGGTCGACGCGTTGCTGCGTCAGCCATTGGCCGGGTGGGAGGCCGGTTTCCTCGCGGAATCGGCGGCAGAATGTGCGCACGCTCATGCGAGCGTGGGCGGCGAGTTCGGTGAGCGGGAGCGGGCGATCCAGGTGGGTCATGGCCCAGGCGCGGGTGGCGGCGGTCGTCGCGGTGCTGGGTTCGGGGATCGGCCGGTCGATGAACTGGGCCTGTCCGCCCTCGCGCCACGGCGGCACGATGCACAGGCGGGCGACCTGATTGGCGACCGCGCTGCCGTGATCGCGGCGCAGCAGGTGCAGGCAGGCGTCGATGCCGGCGGCGCTGCCCGCCGCGGTGAGGATGCGTCCTTCGTCGACGAACAGCACGTCGGCATCCATCCTGACTTGCGGGAACAGAGTGCGAAACCGATCGGCTTGTCGCCAGTGCGTGGTCGCGGGGCGGTCGTCGAGCAAGCCGAGGGCGGCCAGGACGAACGCCGCGGTGCAGATCGACACGATGCGGGTATCCGGCCGGAGTCGACCCAGCGCATCGGCCAGGTCGGCGGGCATCCACTCCTCCTCGGGGGCGTCACACGCGGAGAAGGGCGGGATCACCACGGTGTCGGCCTCGGCGAGCGCGCTGCTGTCGTATTCGACGGCGATGGTGAAGTCGGCGTTGGTCGAGACCGGGGCTCCGTCGAGGCTGCAGGTGCGCACGTCGTAGAGCGCGGCGCCGTCGGGATCGGTCGCCGTGCCGAAGATCCGGGCGGGAATTCCCAATTCGAACGGATAGACCCCGTTCAGCGCCAGAACCACCACGCGATGCATGGCAAGATTCTTACACATATTGGCTTTCTTGCCACTCGTCGATGATTCGCGCACCCGGCATCGTGGACTGCACACGGCCGGTTCGCAGCGAAACGGCCTGGGAGACACAGGGAGAAGCGCCATGCGGGCAATCGGTCAGGACACCTTCGGCGGACCCGAGGTCCTGCGGGTGATCGAGGTCGACAAGCCGAGCCCCGGACCGGCCGAAGTGCTGATCCGCGTGCACGCGGCCGGGGTGAACCCGACCGATTCCTGGCACCGCGGCACCGGCGGACTGCTCGGCGCGATCGCACCGCTGGGCTGGGATGTGTCCGGTGTGGTCGAGGCCGTCGGTGTCGGTGTCACCCTGTTCGCGCCGGGCGACGAGGTCTTCGGCATGCCGCGTCAGCCGCGCGCCGCGGGCGCCTACGCCGAGTACGTCACCGCACCGGCCCGCCACCTCGCGCGCAAGCCGTCGAATCTCACCCACGTCGAAGCCGCCGCGCTGCCGCTCGTCGCGCTCACCGCCTGGCAGGCGCTGGTCGACACCGCCGACGTGCGGCCCGGCCACCGGGTCCTGATTCATGCCGCCGCGGGCGGGGTCGGGCATGTCGCGGTGCAGATCGCCAAGGCGCGCGGTGCGTACGTCGTCGCCACGGCGAGGGCCGACAATCACGACTTCGTCCGCGACCTCGGCGCCGATGAGGTGATCGATTACACCGCAACAGATTTCGTCGACGCGGCCGATGGCATCGACATCGTCGTCGACACCATCGGCGGCGAATACGGCCCGCGCTCGCTGCGAACCCTCCGGCCCGGCGGCATCATCGTGTCGCTGGCCTCCCCGGCGGAAGCGGCCCTGGTGGAGGTTGCCCGCCCGCTCGGCCTGCGGGCCGGGTTCATGATCGTCGAAGCCGACGGCGCGGGTCTGCGCGCTCTCGCGGACCTGGTAGAAAGCGGTGCGCTGCAACCGCACGTGGAAACGGTCCTGCCACTGGAACTCGTGGGCAAGGCCCACGAGATCAGCGACAATCAGCGCACCCGCGGCAAGATCGTGCTCACGGTCACGCAGTGCGGATGATCAGAACTTGTAGCTGATCCCGGTCATCCGCTCGGATTCCTCCCACAGCCTGCGCAGCAGCTCGGGATTGCGCGAGATCTTGCTCGACGGGCACGCCTCGACCGGTCCCTGCGACTGCATCAGGCGGTTGGGGCCCCAGTACACGGTGGGGTCGGCGTCCGGCTCGGTGGCCGCGAACAAGGTGGAGTGGGCGGCCTTGTGCGGCGGGTGGCCGATGAGCTTGATGAACGGCTTGCTGACCTTGTCGAGGGGGGTCTCGGTGCGGGCGAACAGGTCCGTGGCCGAGACCCCGGGGTGCACGGCGTAGGACTTCTTCGCCGACCCGGCCTCGGTGAGCCTGCGCTGCAGTTCACGACCGAACATCAGGTTGGCGAGCTTGGCCTGGGCGTAGGCGAGATTGCGCTGGTAGCGGCGGTTCTCGTAGTTGAGGTCGTCGATCCACAGCTTCGGGGTCTGCTTGTGGGCGATGCTGGCGAGCGAGATCACCCGGTCGCGCACGCGGTCGAGCAGCAGTCCGGTGAGGGCGAAGTGGCCCAGGTGGTTGACGCCGAACTGCGTCTCGAACCCGTCGGCGGTGCGCGAGAACGGGATGTTCATCAGGCCCGCGTTGTTGATCAGCACATCGAATTCGCCCTGCTGCGCGGCGAATTCGCGCACAGAGGCCAGATCTGCCAGGTCGAGCGCGGCCACCCGCACGTCACCGGGGATGGCGTCGGCGATCGGTTGCGCTTTGCTCGCGTTGCGGCAGGCCATGATCACCGTGGCGCCCTTGCCTGCGAGCACCTTGGTGGTCTCGGCACCGAGGCCGCCGTTGGCCCCGGTGATCACGAACGTGCGCCCGGACTGGTCCGCGATGTCAGTTGGTTTCCATGCCATGCGCCTATCTTACTCTGGAGTAAGATAGGAGGGAAGGTCAGGCCAGCAATCCGGTCAGCGTACGGGTGCAGGCGGGTTTGCGCAGCTTGATCATGGCTTTCGCCTCGATTTGGCGCGCCCGTTCGCGGGAGAAGCCGAGCGCCGAACCCACCTCCTCCAGCGTGCGGCCCTCGCCGCGGTCGAGGCCGAAACGCAGTCGGATGACGGCGGATTCGCGCTCGGTGAGCCCCGCCAGGGCCGCCTCCACATAGCCCCCGAGCATCCGAGCCGCGACCACATCCGCCGGTGTGGGCGTGGTGTCGGGCAACAGTGAGCCCAGATCGGTGTCCTCGCCGACGGGCGCGTGCAGCGACACCGGCTCGGCTTCGTGCCGCAGCACCGCCGCTACCTGCGCGACGGTGAGGTCGGCGCCCGCGGCCAGTTCCTCGGTGGTGGCCGCGCGCCCCAGTTGATGCGCCAGCTCGCGCCGCACCCGGATCACCCGATGCAGGACATCGGCCACATTCGAGGGCAGCCGGATCGTGCGCCCCTGATCGGTGAGCGCGCGCCCGATCGACTGCCGGATCCAGAACGTCGCGTAGGTGGAGAGCTTGAGGCCGCGCTCGTGGTCGAATTTCTCCACCGCGCGCATCAGCCCCAGCGTGCCCTCCTGGATCAGATCGAGCAGCGACATCCCGGTGTTGGTCGGGAACCGGCGCGCGATGGAGACGACCAGGCGCAGATTCGCCCGCACCATGTGATCTTTCGCGCGCAGTCCGTCGAGTTCGGTGCGGCGCAACAGTTCTCGTTGTGCGGCGGTGAGTTCGGCACCGGCCGCATCGATCTCGGCCCGCGCGGTCGCGCCCGCGGCGATCCGCGCACCGAGGGCGTATTCCTGTTCGGCGGTCAGCAGGGGAGTGCGTCCGATGGCGGTCAGGTAGTCGCGAATGGGATCGGCGGTGACGGTGGTGGTCAAGAGAACTCCCGTTCGATGTGGGGCTGGTGACCGGTGGGGTGAGGCAGCCCCACCGGTCGGGTTACGCGGGGAACGCAGTGACTACTTGCCGGGAATCCGGATCGGGCGGCGCACGGCCGTCGACCGGGTCTGCGCGCCGCGAATGGCCGAGCCGGTTCCACGTCGCCGTGGGGTCGGGAAATGCGCTTCGGCGCGGCGTGCCGCCCGGGGCCGGCCGGGCAGGGGGAGGGGTTGCGGCGCGGTCGTGATCTCGCGGACCGCGTCGTCGAGTGAACTTCGCATCGTCGTGAATCGGGCCATATCGGCTGCTCCTTCGGTGGTGGAACGGGTGTTGAGGGGCTCGGCGGCGATATCGGGTCCGTGCGGCATGCGCTGTCTCCTTCGATCGTGTCGCTTGCGGCGACGGGCATAAACTTAGAACGAACCTAAAAATATGTCAAGAACAAATTTAGGACGAGTTCAGATATGCTGGTGGCATGACGACACAGCAGGGCCTCAGGGCCAGGAAGAAGCAGCAGACCAGGGAGCAGATCTCGGACCGGGCGACCGAGCTGTTCCTGGCTCGCGGATTCGACCAGGTGACCATCGCCGAGGTGGCCGCGGCCGCCGATGTCTCGAAGATGACGGTCACCAACTACTTCCCCCGCAAGGAAGACCTGGCACTCGACCTCGGCGAGATCTACATCGATCAACTCGCGTCGATCGTTCGGGAACGCGCGCCCGGCCAGTCGGCACTGGCCGCGCTGCGTCACGCTTGCCTGGCGGCCATCGCGGCGCAAGACCAGCTCATCGGCTTCAGCGGCGAGCCGTTCGCCAGGATGATCGCCGACAGTCCCGCGCTGACTGCGCGCGGGCGCGATTTGCACGACGCCCGTCAACTGGCACTGGCCGACGTACTCGCCGCCGAGACAGGTGCCGCGCCCGAGGACATCACCCCGCGCGTCGCCGCGGCCCAGATCGCCGGCGTGCAACGGGTGCTGTTCAACGAGATCATGCGCCGCACCCTGGAAGGCGAATCCAACGCCGAGATCGCCGCCGCGCTGACCCGTGATGCCGAGATCGCGTTCGACACGCTCGAACCCGGCTTGGGAAACTACGCCGTCCGCTGAGCGATCGGTGGCGATTGCTGCCGTGTCACTGAGCTCCCGTGCGGGACCTGAAAGCCCATACTGAGGCATGCCGGATGGTGTTGCTGTGGACAAGCCCGTCGAGCCGATGAGTAAGGCGAAGATCAACATTGTCTTCGCGACGGTGGTGCTCGGCATGCTCATGGCCGCCCTCGACCAGACCATCGTGTCGGCGGCGCTGCCCTCGATCGTCGCCGACCTCGGCAGCGCCGGGCACATGGCCTGGGTGGTGACCGCGTATCTGCTCGCCGAGGCCGTCGCGACCGCGCTCGCGGGCAAGCTCGGCGACCTGTTCGGCCGCAAACTGCTGTTCCAGATCAGCGGCATCATCTTCATCGCAGGCTCGGCGCTGGCCGGCGTCGCGGGCGGCATGGGTGTGCTGATCGTGGCGCGCGGAATCCAGGGCGTCGGCGCGGGCGGGCTGATGGTCACCTCGATGGCCCTGATCGCCGACACCATTCCGCTGCGCGAACGCGGCAAGTATCAGGGCGCCCTCGGCGCGGTGTTCGGCGTGACCACCGTCGTCGGGCCAACTCTGGGCGGGTTGTTCACCGACCACGCGAGCTGGCGCTGGTGTTTCTACGTGAATGTGCCGATCGCGATCATCATGGTGGTGATGGCGGCGCGCACCCTGCCGCACCTGCGCGCGGTCACCCGGCCGGTGATCGACTACCTCGGCATCGGCCTGATCGCGCTCGGTGTGTCGTCGCTGATCCTCGGGCTCGAGTTCGGTGGTAGCGAATATCCGTGGGGCTCTTGGCAGATCATCGGTTTGTTCGTGCTCGCCGCCGTGCTGATCACCGGGTTCGTGCTGGTGGAGAACCGCGCGAAGGAGCCGATGCTGCCGATGCGGTTGTTCAGCAGCCGCGTGTTCACCGTGTCGTCGGTGCTCAGTTTCATCGTCGGTTTCGCGATGCTCGGTTCGATGACCTATCTGCCCGCCTATCTGCAATATGTCGACGGGGCGACGGCGACGATCTCCGGCGTCCGCACCCTGCCGCTGGTGGTCGGCCTGTTCGTCACCTCGGTCTTCTCCGGTCAGGTCGTCGGCAAGACCGGGCAGTACCGGTACTTCCCGGTCGTCGGCATGGCGGTGATGGCGGTCGGCCTCGCCCTGATGTCGACGATGGGCCGCGGCACCAGCGTGTGGCTGGAATCGCTGTACATGCTGATCCTGGGTGCCGGGCTCGGCCTGTCGATGCAGGTGCTCACCATCGTCGTGCAGAACACCGTGCCCTACGCCGATCTGGGCACCGCCACCTCGGGCGTCACCTTCTTCCGCACCCTGGGCAGCGCGTTCGGCACCGCGGTCTTCGGCACGCTGTACAACAGCAAGATCGAGTCCGCGCTGGCGCAGGCATTGCAGCAGGCCCCCGGTATCTCACCGGAGGTGGCGGCGAATCCGAAACTGTTGCGCGAGTTACCGCTCGCGCAATCGGAGCCGATCATCGACGCGTACGCGAGTTCGATCGACTACGTGTTCCGCTGGGTCGTTCCGGTGGCGCTGGTCGGCTTCGTCGTCGCATGGTTCCTGCCGCAGGTGCGCTTGCGCGACAGTTCTCGCCACGGTGCGGGCGATGTCGGGGAGGGCTTCTCGGTACCCGATTCGCACGACCGGGTGGTGCAGCTCGAGCGCTCGGTCGCCACGACGGTGCGCAAGGCCAGGGCGGAGAAACCGCTCATCCCCGAGCTCATCGCCGCTTCGGGCAGCACGCTGAGCCCGGACTCGGCGTGGGCGCTGGGGCAGGTGTACCTGTATGCCAAGGACGAGGTGCCCGCCACGGTGTATGCCATCGCCTACCGGCACCGGCTGCCGGTGGAGGTGCTGTCGCCGGTTTTTCGCCAGGCCGTCGACGCGGGTCTGCTGCACGACGACGGGGGCACCCTGTCGCTGACCGCCGACGGCGACGCCGAGGTCGACAAGCTGCGCGCCGGCTGGCGCCGCTGGCTCGGCGACCGCCTCGACGACTGGAATTCCGAGGATCCGGTCGACCGCGCGCTGCTCGACGAGGCGCTGTCGAAGATCGCGGCCAAGCTGCTCGATCAGGGTGCTGATAGCAGCGAGGTATCGAAAGTCTGATGTCGGTTGTCCACTCCACTGAACGAACCTTGCCGCCGAATACTCGTGGACGTATATTCGTAGACGAGTAAGGAGGCAGTCATGGCGACCAAGCGCAAAGTGAACAACCTGCTGGCGCTCGCCGTGCTCTCGGTGATCGTGCAGCGCCCGATGCACCGCTACGAGATCGCCGCCACCCTGCGCGCCCACGGCAAAGACCGCGACATGGACATCAAATGGGGCTCGCTCTACACCGTCGTGCAGAACATGGAGAAGGCCGGATTCCTCGAGGTCATCGGCAGCGAACGCGACGGCGCGCGCCCCGAGCGGGTGATCTATCGGATCACCGACGCCGGTCGCGCCGAGATGGCGGACTGGACCCGCGAACTGCTCGCCGCACCCGAGCCCGAACACCACCGATTCACCGCGGGTCTGTCGATTCTGGCGGTGCTGCCGCCGGATGAGGTGATCGTCCTGCTCGGTACGCGCATCGCGACGCTGGAGCGAATCATCGAGACCACCAGGGCCGAACTCGGCGAGCTGACGCTGCCCCGGTTGTTCCTCGTCGAATCCGAATTCGGCCTGGCGATGCTGGAAGCCGAGGCGAACTGGGCGCGTTCCCTGCGTGACGAGCTGGCCGCGGGCACCTTCGAAGGCCTCGAACTCTGGCGGCAGTGGCATGTCGACGGCATGCCCACCGAACAGATCCCCGAACTCGGTGAGAGGGGGAACAGCTAGCTCAACCCCGAAGACCCCGGACCCGGTGGCGTGCGGCAACACCCCACCGAGCCCGAGATACCGTCCCGCAACCAGGCGCACCCGGCCACGAGGTGAGGCAACCACAGGATAGCTGGGTGACGCCGACATCAGATCTGGAGATCACCCATGTCCACCACCCGTTCCGCATTGGTCATCGGCGGCGGCATCGCCGGACCCGTCGCCGCCACCGCCCTGCACAAGGCAGGCATCCAGGCCCACGTGTACGAGGCCTACTCCGGTCCCTCCGAGGGCATCGGCTCCGGGCTCGCGCTGGCGCCCAACGGTGTCGCGGCACTCGACATCATCGGCGCCGGTGACGCGGTGCGCGAGATCGCCCTGCCGGTCGCGCAGATGCGACTGCGCGTGAGCGGCCGCGAACACGTCATGCCGGTGCTGGCCGACCAGCCACCGCTGCAGGCCGTCGACCGCGGCGAATTGCACCGCACCCTGCACGATCACGCGGTCGCCGCGGGCGTGCCGTTCAGCTACGACAAGCGGCTGGTGAGCGTCGACGAGCACCCCGACGGCGTCACCGCGCACTTCACCGACGGCTCCACCGCCACCGCCGACATCCTCGTCGGCACCGACGGAATCCGTTCCACCGTGCGGGGTCTGATCGATCCGGCCGCACCGGGACCCGACTACACCGGCATGCTCGGCTTCGGCGCCATGGTCGACTGCGACCTCGACCTGCCCGACGACACCATGGTGTTCGCCTTCGGCGCCAGGGCCTACTACCTGTACTGGAAGCATGCCGACGGCCGCGTGACGTGGGGCGCGAATCTTCCCAGCAAGCAGTACCTTTCGCTCACCGAAGCCCGCGCTGTCGCTCCCGAACACTGGCTCGAGGTGCTACGCGAGACCTACGCAGCCGACTCGCCCGGTGCCGAATTCGCGCGCCGCACCACGGCGCAGAACCTCGAGGTCACCGGTGCCCTGCACATCATGCCGCCGGTGCCGCACTGGTATCGCGATCGCATGGTGCTGGTGGGCGACTCGGTGCACGCTCCGTCGAACAGCTCCGGACAGGGCGCGTCACTGGCGATCGAGAGCGGCGTGCAGCTGGCGCGGTGCCTGCGCGATATCGTCTCGCCCACCGAGGCTTTCGCTGTCTACGAGCAGTTGCGCCGGGCCAGGGTGGAGGGGATCGCGGCGCGCGCGGCGAAGATCAACCACAGCAAGACGCCGGGCCCGATCGCCCGCAAGGTGATGAACGCGGTGATGCCGCTCATGGTCAAAACGGTGATGAACCCGGAGAAGACGATGGGTACCGAACGTCGATACCGCATCGACTGGGACGCGCCGGTCCGGGATGAACTCGCCACTGCCGCAGGCTGATCCGGCCGCCCTCGGTTGTCGCACTGCGGCGATCGAGGGCGCACCGGGTACTCGCCCGAGGCGCGATCAGCGACGGGTCGCGCGCAGCGCGAGAATGCGCGCGGTCTCCGCGTCGGCGGGCAGGAACGCCTCGAGGTGAAGTTCGGCGAGGGTGACATCGGTGGCGGTCGCGAACGAGGTGAGAGTGGTGATCAGACGGAGGTCGCCGTCTGGGGTACGCAGGTGCAGGGGGACGGCGAAGCCGACGTGGTCGGGCCCTGGGCGCGGCGCGGGGAGGTAGCCCGCCAGTTCGGCGATGAGCTGGTCGAGGGCTGGATCGGGCGTGTGGGTGGCGCGGTTCCGCAACGAATCCATGATGTGCCTGCCCCAGTCCGGCAGGTTGCGTACGCGCGGGGCGACGCCGTCGGGGTGCAGGGCCAACCGCAGGATGTTGATCGGCGCGACCAGCAGTTCCGGGGACACGTCCTCGGTGAACAGGTCGAAGGCGGCATTGGCCGTGACGAGTTCGCCGCGCGGGCGAGCGACCAGCGCCGGATACGGCAGATGCCCGTCCAGCACGGCGGTGATCGCCGCACGAACGGGCGCCAATTCCGGAGCCGCCAGATCACTTTCGGGGAAGACGGGTGCGAACCCCGCGGCCAGTAGCAAGGTGTTGCGGTCGCGCAGGGACAGCTCGAGCGATTCGGCCAGCCGCACCACCATCGTGCGTCCCGGTTGCGATCTGCCCTGCTCGAGGAAGCTCAGATAGCGCTGGCTGGTCTCGGCCCGGATCGCCAGGTCGAGCTGGCTGACCCGGCGCCGGGTGCGCCAGTGACGCAGTTGGGGGCCGAATCCGGTCGATGGCGGGGCAGCGGTCATGAATGGAGTGAACCGCGTCGACGGCCGCAACGATTCCCGCCGGGAATCAGCCTCCGGCGCCACCTCGCAGAACCGATCGGTCGATGCGGCACCGATCCCGACCGGCACCTGCCCATACCCTCCGGGGAATCGCGCGGTGGCGCCATCACCGACAGAGTTGTCCCATGCCTGACAACGACATCCACCCTGATCACGCCGTCGCCTACCACCTCGGCGGTGGTCTCACCCGGTCCGCGCAGCAGCGGCCGGAACCGGGCCCGCGCCAGGTCCTGATCCGGGTCCGCGCCGCGTCGGTGAACCGCCGCGATCTGATGCTGATGGACGGCACCTACCCGCTGCCCGCTACCGCGGGCATCATCCCGCTCTCCGATGGTGTCGGCGAGGTGATCGCGCTCGGCCCCGGAGTGACCCGCGCGGGAATCGGCGACCGGATCACCGCGAGTTACTTCGTCCATTGGGTCGACGGTCCGCAAACCCTCGCCACCGCCGCCGAACAGTACGGCGCGAACTACGACGGATTTCTCGCCACCTACGCGCTCGTCGAAGAGGATTCGATCGTGCACGTGCCCGCCCATCTCACCGACGCGGAGGCGGCGACCCTGAGTTGCGCGGGCCTGGTCGCCTGGTCGGCGCTCACCACACCGGGCCCGCCCGCTCCGGGTGCGCGCGTGCTCACCGTCGGTAGCGGCGCGGTGGCGCTGTACGCCATCCAGTTCGCGAAAATCCTCGGCGCCGAGGTCATCTCGATCACCTCCAGCCGGGCGAAGGCAGACCGGTTGCGCGCGCTGGGCGCCGACACGGTGATCGACCGCACCGGGACCGGGAACTGGGGTGACGCGGTGATGGAGATGACCGGGACCGGTGCCGAGCACATCGTCGACGCGGTCGGCCTACCCACGCTCGAACAATCGGTGCGTGCGGGCGCGTACAACTCGACGGTGACGATGATCGGCGCGATGGCGCCCACGCCGGGAGCAACGCTGCCGGACAATCCGTTCGGCTCCTCATACCTGGCCATCCGGCGCATCGCCGTCGGCAGCCGAACCGGTTTCGAAGCGATGAACCGCGCGATCACGAAGCATCGTCTGCGCCCGGTGATCGACCGCGAATTCGATTTCGACGCCGCCGCCGAGGCCTACGACTACCTGCGCTCGGGCGCCTCGTTCGGCAAGGTGGTGATCGCGGTGGGTTGAGCGCGCCGCACGCGGGTGAAGGCGGTGACGCACAGGACCAGCCACAGCAACCCGATGATCCAGCCCGCGAGCACATCGGTGGTCCAGTGGACGCCCAGATAGATGCGCGACAACCCGACGGCGGCGGGAAAGGCGACAGCGAACACCGTGGCGATCACCCGAACCCAGTGCCTGCGCAGCCGCGGGATCACCACGAGCGCCACGATGCCGACGACCACCGTGGAGCCGAGCGTGTGCCCCGACGGATAGGACAGGCTGGGCTCGAAGACCAGCCGCGACGCCTCGGGCGGCCGCTGGCGGCCGACCAGCCGTTTGATCACCCACACCAGCACGCCCGCACCCAGCGAGGTGACGGCGACCAGGGCGGCGACCGGCAGGTTGCGCCGCAGGAGGAAGATCCCGACGGTGAGCGATGCCAGAATCGTCATCGACAGCGTGTCGCCGAGGTCGGTGATCACCGTGGCGATGCTGGTGAGCGGCTCGCCGCGGTGCGCGATCATCCAGTCGAGCACCGCGGTGTCCATCCGGCTGATGCCGCTGGTGACCTCCCAGGTGAGGGCGGTGATCAGCACCGCCGCGGTCGCGATGAGCGCGACCACGCGCGGCGTCCGGCGGCACAGCGCGGACCAGGCGACCTCGGTGGGCGGTGGTTGTCGATAGGCAGTCGGCATAGCTACCAGATTGCCAGCTCACGCCTCAGGCTTCGAAGACCACCGTGTTTCCCGCGACGTCGCGGGTGCCCGCGTCCTTCTTGATCGCCTTCACCAGGTCGGCGACGCAGTCCCAGGTGCGCGGCGGCTCGCACTCGATATTGCCGATCGTGTACCAGGTATCGGTGCCGCGATAGCGGACGAGGCCCTTGCCCGCGTCGTCGAGCATGACATCGAGCTCGCCGGACACCGTCCCTTCCTCTTCGGTCATGACGGCGCTCTCGGCGGTGATCTCGATGGGCTCGCTTATTTGAACTCTCCTCGGCGGAGGCAGTCATCGACTGCGGTGCGCAACGCGGTGTGCTCGGCGGTATCAACGGTCAAGGCGTATTTTACCTTCACCTTGACGTAGTGCTCGACATAGGCACACCGGAAGTTGCCGGGCGGCAAGTAGTTCGCGGGGTCCTGATCGCCCTTGGAACGATTCGCCGACGGGTCGGCGGCGACCAGGTTCATCGAGTCGTTGGCGATGCGGCGACGGGTGTCCTCGTCGCGGTCGGCCGCGCCCGATCGCCATGCTTCGGCAAGGGCCACAATGTGTTCGGCGTCGACCTTGGACGGATCGGTGATGAACTTGTACGGCCCGAGTTCACCGGTCTTCTTGTCGATGAAGCCGTAGTGGTCCTGCCAGCCGCCACCGGCCGCCACCTTCAGGTCGCAGGTCTTGGCGTCGAGGGTGACCTTGCCGTTGGCGTCGCGCAGCATCATCACTTCGCGGCTGGTGCATTTCGTGTACTGCGCCAGGTCGCCGGTGAAACCGTGCTCGGGCTTGTTGGTGTCCCAGTGCGGGAACTTCTCGCGCGTGTAGCCCGTCATCGGGCCTTCCTTCGCGACGACGAGAGTGGCGACCAGATCGCCGACTTCCTTGCCCGACACCGTCGCCGCGCCCGCGGAACCCGGGCCGGGCGCGGTCGGACTCACCTTGTCCAGGAACGTGTTCGCGAGGGTGACCACCACGGCGATAACCGCCGCCGCGGCGAGGGCGAGCAGGGCTCGACCCAGGGGAGAACCGCTGATCGAAGACCACTTCATGCCCGTACCACCCAGATGCTCCGTCGAAAAATGAACCGGCACAACCTAACGGCCGCGCCGGGTGTCGTCAGTGATTGTCCGCTATGAGGTTCCGCACAGCACAGCGCGAACTGATTGCGGCTCAATAGCGTTCATCTATCGACGGAGGTGACCGGCGGCGCCGAAGTGCAAACCCATAGTGATGGAGATCACAATCGATCAGTCGGGCAGTGATCCCGTTTCGGGCGGAATGCCGGTGTCCAGGAACCGGATCAGGCGTGCGATGCGCGCGGCATGGTCGACGCAGCGCTGGAATTGGCTGCCGAGCAACGCCATATCGATCGCGGCTTCGGTGCTCACGTCGGCTTCGGTGAGGGCGGTGCGCAATTGCTTGCACAGCGTCTCCATCGCCTCGACATCGGCGCTGCCCCCGGCGGCGAACCGCCCGCTCGCCACCGACGCGCTCACCCGCGCCACGCACCCGGCCGCGAGCGTGCCCATCGACACGAGTTCGGCGATCACCGGTGCGGGCGCGACCGCGGCCGGATGGGCCCGATAGACGTACTGCCCAGCGGTTTCGGTGCGCCGGCCGATCCGTGACAGCTCACCGGCCACCTGAATCGCGGTCACCACATGACGCAGATCGCGCGCCACCGGCGCCTGCAGCGCGAGCAGCGCCATGGTGCGGGATTCGCAGGCGGCGAACATCAGCTGTAGCTGCTCGTCGAGCGCGAACACCTCGTAGGTGGCCGCGAGGTCGGCGCCGGCCAGCGCCTGGGTAACCCGCTCGGTCGCGTCATGGGCGACGCGCGACATCAGGGTGAGGTCGTTGGCCAAAGCGACGAGCTCGAGGGTGAACTGGGTCCGCACGCGCTGAATTGTTCCCCATCGAGGGGGTGTGAGTGAATCCATCGCCGAGATCCGTGCGGTGACGATTCCGGGTGTGCCCGGCCGTAGCTGGAAGGATGGGGGTCATGATTGCCGCGTTGACGACTAAATGGACCCTGTACGTGCCCATCCTCGCCGCGCTCGTGCTCGTACTCAGCTGGGGGCGTTCCGTACCGGGATTGATCGTCGCGCTGGTGAGTGTCGCGCTGGTCGGCGCGGTGCTCTCGGCGGTCTATCACGCGGAGATCGTGGCCCACCGGGTGGGCGAACCCTATGGCTCGCTGGTCCTCGCGGTGGCGGTGACCGTGATCGAGGTGGCGCTGATCGTCACGATGATGATCTCCGGCGGCGACAAGGCGGCCTCGCTCGCTCGCGACACCGTGTTCGCCGCGGTGATGATCACCTGCAACGGCATCTTCGGCCTGGTGCTGCTGGTCGGCGCGCTGCGCAGACGGGTGGCGGTGTTCAACGCGGAAGGTACCGGTGCCGCCCTGGCCACCGTCGCGACCCTGGCCACATTGAGTCTGGTGTTGCCGACCTTCACCACCAGCGCGCCGGGCCCGGAGTTCTCGCCCGCGCAGCTCGCCTTCGCCGCGGTCGCCTCGCTGGCGCTCTACGGGCTGTTCGTGATGGTGCAGACGGTGCGTCACCCCGACGACTTCCTGCCGGTGGAGGACGGCGGCGCGGTCGACGACAGCGACACCCACAGCAACGCGCCGTCCAACAAGGTCGCGTTGATCAGCCTCGGGATGCTGGTACTCGCCCTGGTGTGCGTGGTCGGCCTGGCCAAGGTGGTCTCGCCCGCGCTCGAATCAGCGGTGGCCTCGGCCGGATTGCCGCAGTCGGCGGTGGGTGTGGTGATCGCGATGCTGGTGCTGTTGCCCGAGACGATCGCCGCGGTGAACTCCGCGCGCCGCAATCAGGTGCAGATCGGTTTGAACCTGGCACTCGGCTCGGCGATGGCCAGTATCGGTCTGACCATCCCGGTGATCGCGATCGCGACCATCTGGTTGAGCGGGCCGCTGGTGCTGGGTCTGGGTGCCACGCAGATGGTGCTGCTCGCGCTGACCGTCGTGGTGAGCACGCTGACGATCGTCCCCGGCCGCGCGACCCTGCTGCACAGTGGTGTTCACCTGGGGTTGTTCGCGGCGTTTGTGTTCCTGGCCGCAAGTCCGTAGCTGGGGTGTTGCGGATCACAGGGCAGGTCGACCTGTCATGGAAACCGCGGAAAAGCGACGAGGGTCACCCACTGGAAATTTTGTTGTGACGCAGAGTACCGGTTAGCTTGCTGGAGTTGGCACCGACGCCGAAGCCAGAGAGTGCGGTATGAAAATCACCAAGCCCCGTGCTTCACGAGCGGCCCGGAGGCATCCCTGATGTCTACCGATCTGCACTCCGCGAAGCCGGATTCCGCTACCCAGATCGTCCGCAAGAACTTCACCGACACTGTCGTGTCGTCGCTGCGGACCTTCGGGCGGGCGGTAGATCTCGCACAGCAATCGGTCGGCGGCTCGTTCTCCGACATCGCCCGCAGGCAGTTCCAGTGGCGGGAGACCCTCGTGCAGGCCTGGCGCCTGATCACGGTCACCGCCATTCCCGCGATCCTGATGGCGATCCCGTTCGGCGTGATCGTCTCGGTCCAGGTCGGCAACCTGATCCACAGCCTCGGCGCCGACTCCATGCTCGGCGCCACCGGCGGCCTCGGCGTGATCAAGCAGGGCGCGCCCATCGCCACCGGCTTCCTGCTCGGTGGCGCGGGCGCGGCGGCGATCGCGGCCGACCTCGGCGCGCGCACCATCCGCGAGGAGATCGACGCGCTCAACACCATGGGCATCAACCCGGTGCACCGGCTCGTCATCCCGCGCCTGGCGGCCATGCTGCTCGTCGCCCCGATGCTCAATGTGCTGATCATCTTCGTCGGCGTGCTGGCCGGGTACGCGGTCGCCGTCGGCGGGCAGGGCGTGACCCCGGGTAGCTACTGGTCGACGTTCGGTTCGTTCGCGACCGCCGGCGACGTGTGGGTCTCGCTGCTCAAGGCGCTGATCTTCGGCTTCCTGGTCGTGATCATCTCCTGCCAGCGCGGACTGGAGGCCAAGGGCGGACCGCGCGGTGTGGCCGACGCGGTGAACGCGGCGGTGGTGCTCTCGGTGGTCTCGATCGCGATCGTGAACCTCCTCGCAAGCCAGATCAGTGCCATGTTCCTGCCGACGAAGTTGGCGTGATGGCTGCCTCGTCGTACATCCCCACCTCGCTGCACTGGCTGCGCAAGCCCGCCCGCATCGGCAAGCGGATCGTCACCGCCGGTGAATCGCTCGGCTTCGTCGCGGTGTTCGTCTGGCAGGTGCTGTCCTCGGTGCCGCTGACGCTGCGCCGCTACCGGGACGAAACGCTGCGCGCGGTCACCGATATGACCTGGGGACGCGGGTCGATCATCGTCGGCGGCGGCACCGTTCCGATGATGATCGTGCTCGGCCTGGTGATGGGCGCCTCGGTAGGCGTCGAATCGTTCGCCTCACTCGACATGCTCGGCATGGGCCCGGTCACCGGCGTGATCTCGGCCTACGCGACCACCCGTGAGCTGGCTCCGATCGCGGCGGCCATCGGCTTCGCCGCCCAGGCGGGGTGCCGGATCACCGCCGAGATCGGCGCGATGCGTATCTCCGAGGAAATCGACGCGATCGAGGCGCTCGGCCTGCGTTCGGTGCCCTACGTCGTCACCACCCGGGTGATCGCCGGCGCCATCGCCATCGTGCCGACCTTCCTGATCGCGCTGATCCTGGCGTACGGCGCCTGCCGCGGGCTGCTCACGATGGTCTACGGGCAGTCGGCCGGTGTGTACGACCACTACTTCTTCCAGTTCATCTCCGGCTTCGACATGATCGCCGCGGTGATCAAGGTGGCCGTGTTCGGCACGGTGGTGATCCTGGTGCACGCCTACTTCGGGTTCTTCGCCACCGGCGGCCCCGAGGGGGTCGGCATCGCCTCCGGTCGCGCGGTGCGCGCCAGCTCGGTGGCCATCATCGCCATCGACATGGTCCTCACGATCATGCTCTGGGGCTTCAACTCGGCGATCAGTTTTACGGGGTGAACTAGATGCCTAACTATGGAATGCCCGGCGTCGCGGCCGATCGGCGCACGTCGCGGCTGACCGGCGTGATCATCCTGTCGGTGATCGCGGCGATCGCACTGGCCTACGTCACCTACTCGAATCTGCGGACCGAAGACGGTCTGCGCATCGCGTTGCACACCGAACACCTCGGTGACGGCATCAGCGCGGGCAGCCAGGTCCGCGTCGACGGCGTGACCGTCGGCGAGGTCGCCGAGGTGACCCCCGGCGCGCGCGGCACCCAGCAGATCGCGCTGCTGCTCGACACCGAGCGACTGGTCGGCATCGACGACAGCCTCGCGATCGACTACGCCCCGACCAACCTGTTCGGCATCGCCGAGATCGAATTGCGCCGTGGCGCGGGCGGTTCGCCGCTGCGCGAGGGCGCGGTCCTCGACCTCACCGGCACGAACAACGACCGGGTCTACGACGCGACGATGAGCGCCATCCTGCGCAGCCTCTCGCAGGTCGGCATGACCGTGACCAGCCCCCAGATGGCCACCGTCATCTCCCAGCTGGCCGCCGACTTCAAGGCCTTCACTCCGCTGGTCCAGGCGCTGATCACGGTCTCCAAGACCCTCGCCGACAACCAGGACGTGATGCCCTCGGAGCTGTTCGGCAAGCTCGGCCCCGCCTTCGACGGCGGCGGTGAGTTCGCGGGCGCCACTATGAAGGTGATCGACCAGCTCAGCGATATCCGAGTGACCCAGGTCGACAAGGAGCGCTACGACATCGGCGTCGGGGTGATCGGCGGCGGCATCCTGCCCGCGCTGAGCACCACCCTGAGCACCGCGGGCGGGCACTTCGCCGAGACCACGGACATGCTCGCGCCGATGCTGCTCGCGCTGGCGCAGATGTCGCCGAACCCGCGCCGGACCGGTGCCGATCTCACCGCGCTGCTGCAGAACCTGCGCGGCGCGATGCCCGACGGCCCGAACGGCCCTGTCCTGAATCTCGACGTCGAGCTCAGCGGTGTCCCCGGCATCGCGGTGCCGCTGTTCGGAAAGGCCGGTGGGCGATGAAGATTCGCGGAACCGCACTGCGCCTCGGCGTCTTCAGCCTGGTGATGATCGCCATCCTCGGCATGGTGTTCACCCTGATCAAGCGCCCGGTCGACGGCGACACCAACGCCCATGACGCACTGTTCACCGACGCCAACGGCCTCAAGGTCGGCAACGACGTGCGGATGTTCGGCGTGCAGGTGGGCAAGATCGAGAAGATCAGCCTCGAAGGCGACAAGGCCAAGGTCGCGATCACGGTCAAGACCGACACCCCGATCTACGACAATTCCAAGCTGGCGATCCGCTACCAGAACCTCACCGGCCAGCGCTATATCGACCTGCAGCAGGCGCCGAACCCGGGCAAGACCATCGCGGCAGGGGCGCGGATCGGCGCCAACATGACCGTCCCGTCGTTCGATGTGACGAGTCTGTTCAGCGGCCTCAAGCCGGTGCTCGCCACGCTGTCGCCCGAAGCGATCAACCAGTTCACCGCGAGCATGCTCGCCGTGATCGAGGGCGACGGCACCGGCCTCGGACCCGCGCTCACCGCGATCGATCAGCTCGCGAGCTATGCCGATGACCGTCAGCAGGTGATCAGCACCCTGATCCACAACCTGTCGGAGCTGTCCGAGCGTCACGGCGGCAAGGTCGGGCACCTGGTGCCGCTGCTGGCCCGGCTCACCGACATCTTCGAGGCGATGCAGCGCAATATCGGCGGCGTCGCGCAGTTCGCGATGACCGCGCCCTCGGTGCTGGCACCGGTGGACCGGTTGCTCGCCTCGCTCGGCCTGGTCGAGGGCGGCGGCGCCGATGTCGACGCGATGATCCGCGCGCTGTTCCCCGATCCACAGGAAGCCGTCGAGGTGTTCGGCAAGCTCCCCGGTCTGCTGGCCACGGTCGACGCCTCGCTCGCGCGCGGTTTCGCCGACTTCACGCCGCACTGCAGCAACGGCGCCGCCGAGGTGCCCGCGCCGCTGCAGGTGCTGATCGCCGGACAGAAGGTCACCGTATGCAACCGCTGAAGAAGCTCGCCGCGCTGTTCGGCGGCGATCGCCCGATCCCCGATGAAGCGGGCAAACTCGCACGGGAACTGCGGATGGGGATCATCGGCCTGAGCCTGGTCGTGCTGTTCATCATCGCCGCGGGCGTGGTGTACGTGGTGCCGCTGGGCAAGCACACCTACACCGCCGAGCTCAGCGAAGCGCAGTCGGTGCGCGAGGGCGACGACGTGCGCCTGGCCGGCATCTCGGTGGGCAGCGTCACCTCGCTGGAACTGAAGCCCGACAAGGTGCTCATGCAGTTCACCGTGAAAAACGATGTCTTCGTGGGTGATCAGACGTCCCTGGATGTTCGCATGCTCACCGTGGTCGGCGGTCACTACGTGGCGCTCTACCCCGCGGGTTCGAAGCCGCTGGGGGACAAGGCGATTCCCACTGATCGAATCCGCCTGCCCTACAGCCTGATCGAGACCTTCCAGGACGCGACCGCGCCGCTGGCCGCCGTCGACGGCGACACCGTGCGCAACAACCTGGCCGCCGCGAACTCCGCGATCGCGACCTCGCCGGAAGCGCTGCGCACCACGCTCGACACCGTCGGCAAGTACGTCGACATGCTCGACCGTCAGCGCAGTCAGGTGTCGAAGTCGATCGCGGTCGTCGACGAGTACATCACCATGTACGACGGCGCCAAGACGGATCTGGGCAGGCTGATGGACAACGTCAACATGCTCGAAGACGTGCTGCTGAGCAAGCGGGCCGAAATGGCCGAAGCGGTTCGGTTGCTCACCTCGGTGGTGAATCGCCTCGCGGGACTGGCCCCGACCTGGGACTCCACCCTGAAGCCGCAGGTGCAGGCGCTGGCCGACGCGTTGCCGCGGCTCGGGGAACTCAGCAGTCAGCTCGAGCCCGTCATCGGCACAGTCGGTGCGCTGCAGACCAGGTTGTCGCAGCTGACGACCCCCGAGGCCGGTGTGGTCGTCGACCAGTCGAGCGCCCGCGTGTGCGTACCGCTGCCCGGGAAGGCGTGCTGATGCTGAAACGACTACTCGGATCCCAGGCGTTCATGTCGATCGCCGGCGTCGCGGTGCTCGTGGCGCTGGTCGCGGGCGGCTACTTCGTCGCCTTCGATCCGCTGAAGAAGACCGAATCCTATTGCGCGCTCATGCCCGACGCGATCGGCCTCTACCCGGGTAACCACGTCACCATGCGCGGCATGGATGTCGGCGAGGTGACCGCGGTGCGCAACGAGGGCGCCAAGGTCCGTGTCGAGTTCGAGGTCGACGCCGAATTCGATGTCAACTCCGACGCTTCCGCCACCACCGTCGCGTATTCGGTGGCGGCGGACCGCAATCTGGCGGTGCTCACCACCGGCAAGACCGCGCCGCCGCTCGCGGGCGGATGCATCACCAAAACGCTGACACCCAAGAGCATCACCGAAACGCTCACGGCGCTGGCCAGCCTGTCCGACGAACTCTCCGGCGGTGCCGCGGGTGCGCCGAGTGCGCTGTCGGACGGCCTGTCCTCGCTCAACCGCGCCACCGAGGGCACCGGCCCGACGGTCAACGAACTCATCCACAAGCTCGGTTCGGCGATGAACAAGCCCGACGCCGACATCGGCCATCTCGCCAGTCTTTTCGACGCGTTCGCCTCGGTCTCGAACCGGGTCTCCGCGAACTGGGGCGACCTGCAGACGATGCTGGTCCGGCTGGCCCCGCTGCTCAACATGGCCTCCGACGACCTGCTCGGCCCGGCCACCTCGCTGTTCGACGGTCTCGGCGAGCTGTTGCCGATACTCAACGATGTCGCCGTCATTCTCGGTGATCCGTTGATCGGCGCACTCGACGACGTGGTCCCGCTGGTGAAGTTGTTGCGCGCCAACGTCGGATCGCTCAGCGAGATCGTGGCGAAGATGCCCGCGCTCGCCTCCGCCTTCCGCAGCGCCACCGATCCCGCGGGCGGCACCGCGATCACCTACGCGCCGCCGAAGGTCGCCTTGCCCGTCGGTGACGCAGACCAGGTGTGCGGCGCGGTGAACGAGCTGATTCCGGGGCAGTGCCCCGACCCGGCGCAGGGACTGGCCGATGTGAATCTCGTGCAGGTTGTGCTGGGAATGGCAGGTGCTCGATGAACACCCGAAAGATGTTGCGCCGCAGTGTGGTCGCACTCGTCGTCGCGGCCGGACTCGCGGTGGGTGGCTGTGGTTTCGACCCCGCCGAAGTGCCCGTCCCCGGCTCGACCGTCAGCGGTTCGACCTACCGTGTGCAGATCGAGTTCAGCAGCGCGCTGAACCTGCCCGCGAAGTCGAAGGTGATCGCCAACGGCGCCGAGATCGGCATCGTCGACGGTGTGCGGGTGGTCCAGCCCGCCGACGCGCCCGCGGGCCGTGGCGGTTACGTCATCGTCGAGGCCGACATCCTCGACACCGTGCAGCTGCCGGCGAAGTCCATCGCCGAACTGCGCCAGGACACCATCCTCGGCGACATCCATCTCTCGCTCACCACTCCGAAGGACGGCTTCGGCGACCTGCTGCGCGACGGGGACACCATCCCGATCGAGCGCACGAAACCGCCTGTGCAACTGGAAGACACGATGGCCACCATGGCTCTGTTCGTGCAGGGCGGTGCGATCGGTCAGCTGCAGGAGATGCTCGGCCGGATCAACTCGGTGATGCCACCCGATCCCAAGGAAACCGCGCGCATCTCGGCGGTGATGGGCGCCGACGCCGCCGACCTGGCAGCCCATCTCGACCAGGTCGACCTGCTGGTCAACGGGCTGAGCCGCAATGCGGCGATCCTGCACGACGACACCGAGGAAGCGCTGACCAGCATCCTCACGCCCGAGGCCGTCGCCTCGCTGACGGGCACCCAGGATTCGATCGCCAAGACGATGAAGATCTTCGACGCGCTCGGCCCGGTGGGTTCCTCGCTCACCTGGCTGGCCCCGATCGCGAGCTCCGGTGACGCCGCCGCGACCGCGTTCCTGCCGCTGGCCACCGGCGGTTCGGCCGACCTGCGCTCCTCGACGAACATGGCGCTGCTCACCGCGCTGTTGCGCGACAAGATCATTCCCTTCGTCGAGAACGGCCCGAAGGTGAACGTCACCGGCGTCCAGGTGTCCGAGGAAGACCAGGTGGCGCAGATCGTCACCGCGCTGCGGATGATCGGAATGGTGCGATGAAGATCGGTGCACTGGCCTCCCTCGGCGGCATCGCCGCCATCACCGTGCTCGGCGCGAGTTACCTGACCTTCGGGGTGGTGCGCGTCGACCCGTTCGCCGACTACACCGCGGCCTCGATCGAGATCGCGAATTCCGGTGGCCTCAGTGTCGGCTCGCCGATCCTGCTGACCGGTATCGAGATCGGTGAGGTCACCGGCGTCGACACCTCGGCGAGCGGTCGGGTGCAGGTCGGCTTCCGGTTCGGCGCCGACCACAAGGTGCCGATGAGCAGCGTCGTCACCATCGAGCACCTGTCCTCCCTCGGTGAGCCGTACGTGCAGTTCGTGCCGCGTGACGCGAACGGTCCCTATCTCACCGACGGGCAGCGACTGTCCGGGGAGAACGTGCGCACTCCGATGTCGATCCCCGAGGTCGCGCGGCTGGTCACCAAGACCGTCGAGCAGCTCGATCCCGCGGTCGTCGGCTCCCTGGTCGACACCCTCGGCACGGCGATGGTCGGCACCGAGAATGTCGTCCCCGAGCTGGCAAGGGCGGGCGACCTGCTCGCCGCGGCACTCATGAGCCGCGCACCGGCGATCGGCGAGTTGCAGAACAACTTCGAGTACGTTTCCGGCGACATCGGCTGGGCCGGGCCGGCTACCTCGGCCGCCGCGCCCGCCTTCATCCGGTTGAGCCAGGTGATCGACCAGTTCGTCGAATCGGTCGGCCGGGCCACCGAAGGCGATCCGCAGATGCACCTGCGCGAGGGTGGTCTGGTGCCGTTGCTCGAGCAGCTCAGCGCCAAGCTGAACGAGCTCGGCCCCGAGCTCTCCGCCCTGCTGCCCGGACTGCGCCCGCTCACCGAATCGGTGACCGCGGCCGCTCCGCAGCTCGATCTGAGCGCACTGATCGCGCAGGCTCTGCACAACACCGACGCCGACGCGGTGAAGGTGCGGGTCGCGATCAAGTAAACATCTGGCAACCATCGGATATAGGTATCTGTCCTGGCCAGTGGTTGTGCCGTCGACCGGAGCGATCTGCGAGCAACCGTACGGTAGCGTGACCGAACGAGGGGAGACCTGGTCCGCGGCAAAGGCGGTGCGATGGCAGAGAGCAGCGAGGGTCCACAAACACGGACCGGCAGCAGTACTCGGATGATCGCGATCGCGGCGGTACTCGCCGCGATACTCGCGCTGGTGGTCGCGCTCGGCCTGGTGATGCGCGCCGACCAGGGTGGTGACGACAACCCTTCGGTGAATCCGATGGGCTCCGACGCCAACGGTCTCCCGATCGCCGGGACCGATCAGGACCAGGAATTCGCGCCCCCGTGGCCGGCCAGGCGGGTCGGCGGGAACTGCTCGGCCGGTGGCATCGTCGCGCATTGGCGCGTCCACGACGACGGCAGTTGGCAGTGCACGGTGACCACTCCCGACGCCCTGCCCCCGGCAGCGGCCCCCGCGCCGCCACCACCTCCGCCCCCGCCGCCCGGAACCGAACCCGCCCCCGGGCCCGTGCCGGTCGAGGCACCTCCGCCGCCTGCGTTCGAGCCGCCGCCGCCTCCGCCGCCTGCCAACGAGCCGCCCGCCTACGAGCCGCCGCCTCCGCCCGAGCCGCCGCCCCCGGTCTTCGAACCCGAACCCGCCCCGGCGCCGCCCCCGCCCCCGCCGCCGCCCCCTGTCCTGCAACTCCCGTTCCCCCTCCCGCCGATTTTGCTCCCACCCGCGGCGGCCGTCCGGCCCTGACCGGCGGCGGGTCGATCCCCGTGTGCCGCCGATGTCGGTGAGACTGGTCAGCTATGGACCAGTTGGTGCTGACTCTGGTGATCCTGCTCGCGGCCGTGCTCGCCGAACCACTCGGCGCGCGCCTCGGTCTCGCGCCGTCGATCCTGATGACAGTGTTCGGCTGCCTGCTCGCGCTGATTCCGGCCGTGCCCAGCCTGCACATCCCGCCCGAGCTGATCCTGCCCCTGGTCCTGCCGCCGCTGCTCTACGCTGCCGCGCGCCGCACGTCATGGCGGCAGTTCGCGGAGAACTGGCAGATCATCGCGTTGCGCGCGGTGGGGCTCGTGATCGTCACCGCGATCGCGGTCACCGCGGTCTTCCACGCGTGGAATCCCGCCACCGCGGTCGCCGCCGGCCTGGTGCTCGGCGCCCTGGTCGCACCGCCCGACCCCGTCGCGGCCACGTCCATGGCGGGCAGCCTCGGCCTGCCACGCCGATTGATCGTGACCCTCGGCGGCGAAGGGCTGTTCAACGACGTCACCGCGATCGTCATCTACACGGTCGGAATCCAGGCAGTGGTCACCGGCCTGTTCTCGCCGTGGCACGCGCTCGGTGACTTCGCGATCGCCGCGGTGGTCGGCGTCGCCGTCGGCCTGCTGCTCGGCTGGCTCGGCAGCAAGCTCACCAAGTATCTGGACACGGCCACCGGTCAGGTCGCGGTGAGCCTGCTGCTGCCCTTCGCCGCCTACGGCATCGCCGAGCACTGGGAGGGCTCGGCGGTCCTCGCGGTGCTGGTCTGCGCGCTGTACCTCACCGATGCCGTGACCGAGATCGGCGACCGCGACTATCGGCTGGTCGCCGATTCGTTCTGGGACATCACCGAAATGCTCATCACCGGGTTCGCCTTCGCCCTGATCGGCCTGGAACTGCGGGTGGTCATCGACACCACCGGACACAACTGGCCGGGACTGGCCGGGGTCACCGCCGCGGTGATCGTGGTCGTCGTCGGATTACGCCTGGCTTGGCTGATGGCCACCTGGGCGATCAGCAGCAAACTACCCAACACCGACGAACCGTTCACCTGGCGCGAGGTGATCGTCACCTGGTGGGCGGGCATGCGCGGGGTCGCGACGGTGGCGCTGGCACTGGCCGTGCCGTTCACCCTCGACACCGGCGCCGACTTCCCCGCCCGCTCGGAAATCCTGTTCATCGCGTTCGCGGTCGTGCTGTTCACCCTGCTCGTACAAGGCCCGACCCTCCCACTGGTGGTCCGCCTCACCGGGGTGCACGCCGACACCCGCCAGGAACGCGCCGTCGAACAGGCGCTCTGGACCAGGGTCGTCAATGCCGAACTCACCGAACTCAAAGCGATCGCCGCCCGCGACAACCTTCCGGAGGACGTCTACGAGGACCTCAAGGCGCTCCTGCGCCGGCTGTCCGCCAAAGCCGATCCCGAGGCAGCCGATGCCGACGCGAAAGCCACGCTGGACAAGGAACGCAAACTCGCCTCCCAGATGCGTGCGGTCCGCGCTGCCGTCACCGAGGCGGGCCGTCGGGAAGCCCAGGCCGCTCGCCGCGAACCCGGCATGCCCCCGGATGTCGTCGACCGAGTCACCCGCCGGCTCGACCTCGGCCCGATGCATTGAGCGCGCACCGTTTCCGGCACGGTCGCGCGCCGACCTGCCCGGGGCTCAGCCGATTCCCAGCGAATCGGTGGCGGCACCGATTCCGTAGGTGATCGCCATGGCCAGCGCACCGCCGAGCACCACTCGCAGCACCGCGCGTCCGAGATCGCTACCGCCGAGCCGCGCACTCACCGACCCGGTGATCGCGAGGGCGATCAGCACCGCGGCGAACGTCACCGGTACTCGCCATGCGGTGGGCGGCAACACGATCGCCAGCAACGGCAGCAGCGCACCGCAGGTGAACGCGATCGCCGAGGAGATCGCGGCCGCCCACGGGTTGGTCAGCGAGCGCGGGTCGATGCCGAGTTCGGCCTCTGCGTGCGCGGTGAACGCGTCGTGGGCGGTGAGCTCGGCGGCCACGGTGCGCGCGGTGGCCGGGCTGAGGCCCTTCTTCTCGTAGATCCCGGCCAGCTCGGCCAGTTCGAAATCGGGTTCGTCGGCCAGTTCTCGACGTTCCTTGGCGAGCAGCGCCTTCTCCGAATCCCGCTGCGTGCTCACCGACACGTATTCGCCCGCGGCCATCGAGATCGCGCCCGCCACCAGTCCCGCGATGCCCGCGGTGAGGATCGTCTGGGCGTTGTTCGTGGTCGCGGCGACACCGACGACCAACCCAGCTGTGGAAACGATGCCGTCGTTCGCGCCGAGCACTCCGGCACGCAACCAGTTCAACCGGGTCGCAAGACCTTCGGTATGCGGCTCATGCGGATGATCTGACCGGGGCGAACCCCCGGCCTTCCGCGGACGACTGTTCTCTGCGGGCGAGTCCGGCACCCGCTCAGCCTAGTGGGCACAACCAGCAGATCATCGGCTCGCCGCAGACAAGTCGGCCACCGCTCAGTTCCGTCGGGCAATCGGGGAATCAGCAGTGGCCGCCAGGGCCGCGCGCAGCGTGTCGGCCAGACGCACCGCGAGCGCGATCACGGTCAACGTCGGATTGACGTGCCCGTTCGTCGGAAAGACCGAACTGCCCGCGATGTAGAGGTTGTCCACCCCGTGCACCCGGCAGTGCTGGTCCACGACTCCGTGCCGGGGGTCGGCCGACATCCGGGTGGTGCCACTGGGGTGCGCGCAGTCGGTGAGCGGTAGGGGATCGGTGCTGTCGGGCAACGCCGTGGGAACTACTTGCGGCGCGGGCAACCCGAGCCGGGCGAACTCGCCCACGAGCAATGCTGTCGCCCGGCGCACCGTTCGATCCTCCTGATCGCTGATCCGCCAATCCACCTGCGGCAGCGGCATTCCCAGCGGGTCGGTGCGCGTCGAGAGTCGTACCCGGCTGTCGGCGTCCGGTGTCTGCTCCACTACCGCCCGCACCTCGACATGGACCAGCCGGTGTGGCAACCCGGCACCGTCGACCGATCTCCGCCGCGCACCGCCGGCCACAAGTCCGCTGTTGGACAGCATGATTCGCAGGTCCTGCCACCGAACCCGGCCACGCAACAACCGCTTCGCCGAGTCCCACGGATCGTCGTCGGCGGTGATCTCCTGCAACCACAGCGCACAGTTCACCAGTGACTCGCGCCGCTGCACCGTGGGCGACAACGCCATTCCGTGCAGAAAGGTGTGCTTGCCCCGCGCGCTCTTCACCACGTACTTGCCGAACCGATCGAGCGCTGCCCGGGCTTGCGCGGGGCGCAGCGTCGCGACCACGCCGCTGCGATGATCCATCAGGCATCGCCCCACCTGGTCGTACCGATTCCCGATCCCGCCCACGACGGTACGCCGCGACGCCAGCAGCAGCCGTGGTGTCGCGATTCCACCCGCGGCCAGCACGAACACCCGCGCCTCGACAGTGCGTACACGGCCACCCGCTCCGGTCACCTCGACCGAATTCACATGCGCGCCGGTGGTATCGGTATCGATATGGGTGACCGTCGCGTTCACCAGTACCCGCGCGGTCGGCGCGACGATGTCACGCACCCGCGGTCCCCACCGTTTGCAGTCGAACCGGTTGGCCGGGTCGCGGCTGAACTGCCAGAAGCAGGGGCGCAGCGCGGCGGTGTCGAGCGCGTCGGCGGGTGCTTGCCGCCCGGCCAGCGGCCAGAATTCGTGCTCGGTGAAGCCGGTGCCGTGCCCGAGCCCGGCGTGCGCGGCGGCACGGTCGGCGAAGGGGCGCAGTGCGCCCGCGTCGATCGGCCAGCCGGAGCGGGTGACCCAGGGCCGAGTGGCGAAGTCGAGGTCGTCGAGCACGCCACAGCGCCCTGCCCAGGTGTGTGAGCTGCCGCCGAGCACCCGGTTTCCCGCGATCCGGTGCGGTTGCGCGCGGGGTGCGCCGATGTTCTCGATCGCGGCGAATGCTCTGTCGTCCGCGGTGATCTCGTGTCCGCCGCTCTCCAGCACCAGGACCCGCAGTCCGGCGGCGGCGAGTTCGGTGGCCACCGTCAGGCCCGCAGGGCCCGACCCGATGACGCAGATCTGGGTGCGCAACGCGTCGTCACCGACGGTGCGCAGATCCTCGACAAGCATCGGCGGTCCTCTCACCGGCGGTGCCCCCGCACCGCTGTTCTCACTGTAAGAGCAGCGCCATCGTGTGTCAGTCGGTCTCGCAATGCTGATTGACAAAAGCCCTGATGTACCCGGCGGATTGGCGCGCATACATATACGACCAGAACCCCAGCCCCGATTCCGACGGGCTGGCGACCATGGTGATCTCGCCGTCGTAGCACTTCTCCACGATGTACCTGGCGCGCGACACGTGCGGCGTGAAGGTGACCACGATGATGTGGTTCCACCCGTAGATCTTTGCGCGCCGGACGATTTCGCGCGCCTCACCATCGGTGGTCCACGGGTCGGGCACGAAACACGAGACACGGAAGGCGAATCGGCCGCCGCAGTACTTGTCCATCATCGGGTCATCGGCGCCGGTGGACTGCGAGATCAGCACCTCGGGGGCGAGTCCGCGCTCGGCGAGTTCGATGCCGAGGTCGAACCGCTCGTACGGGGTGCCGCCGAGCACCACGATCACATCGGCGGGCCGCAGCGGGTCGATCTGGGGATGCACGAAGACCGGCCAGCCGGCGAATGCGGCAGCCAGCACGGTGACCAGTGCGCCGACGAGCAACCATCCCGCACGCCGAAAGATCGACACGGCACCGACGATACCGAAATCTCCACGATGGCCGCCGGGCCCGCGATCGAGGTGGACCACACGCTCTTCTGCCGCGGTCCTCCACCAGGCACACTGGAGCCTATGACCGATACCGCCGTTGCCCCCGAACACCTCGACGTCGTCATCGTCGGCGCCGGGTTGTCCGGCATCGGGGCCGCTTACCGGCTGCAGACCGAGCACCCGCATCGCAGCTACGCCGTCCTGGAGGCGCGCGCCGACCTCGGCGGCACCTGGGACCTCTTCCGCTACCCGGGCATCCGCTCGGACTCGGACATGTTCACCCTCGGCTACCCGTTCAAGCCGTGGCGCGCGGCCCGCTCCATCGCCGACGGCGCCGCGATCCTGGACTACATCCGCGAGACCGCGCAGGAGAACGGCATCGACCGGCACATTCGCTTCGGTGCGCGGGTGATCGGCGCGGATTGGTCATCGGCGCAGGCCCACTGGCGGCTCACCATCGCCCACGAGGGCCCCGACGGCCCCGAACTGAGCACTCTGACCTGCGGTTTCCTCTATGCGTGCGCCGGCTACTACGACTACCAGCAGCCACACGCCCCCGAGTTCGCCGGCCGCGACACCTTCGCGGGCACCGTCGTGCACCCGCAGTTCTGGCCTGCCGACCTCGACACCCGCGACAAGCGGATCGTCGTCATCGGCAGCGGCGCCACCGCCGTCACCCTGGTGCCCAACCTCGCGGCCGACGCCGCCCACGTCACCATGTTGCAGCGCAGCCCCACCTGGATCAGCGCCGTCCCCGGCCGCGACAAGCAGGCCGACAAGATCCGCAACCTGCTGCCCGCTGGTGTGGCCCACCGTTTGATCCGGACCAAGAACATCCTGTTCAACATCGGTTTCTACCAGTTCTGCCGCCGTCGTCCCGCCGCCGCGCGCAAGCTGCTCACCGATCTCACCACCCGCATCCTCAAGGACGACAAACTCGTCGCCGAACACTTCACACCCGACTACGACCCGTGGGATCAGCGCCTGTGCGCCGCCCCCGACGCCGACTTCTTCAAGGCGATGAAAAAGGGCAAGGCCTCGGTGGTCACCAACCAGATCGACGCCTTCGTGCCGGAGGGGATCCGGCTGGTGTCGGGGGAGACGCTGCCTGCCGACATCGTGGTCACCGCCACCGGCCTGCGCCTGTTGGCCTTCGGCGGCATCGCGCCCTCGGTCGACGGCACCCCCGTGCCCCTGGCCGACCAGTTCGTCTGGCAGGGAGCCATGCTCACCGGCCTGCCCAACTTCGCCATCTGCGTCGGCTACACCAACGCGTCCTGGACCTTGCGCGCCGACCTCACCTCCCGTTTGGTCTGCAAAGTCCTCACCCACCTGGACCGCACCGGCAGCGCCGCGGTCGTCCCCGAACCCAAGGGCGCGCTCGCCGAACGCCCACTGCTCGACCTGAACGCCGGCTACGTCCTGCGCTCGATCGCGGCGTTCCCCCGTCAGGGCGACCGTCATCCGTGGCGGGTCAGGCAGAACTACCTGCTCGACGCGCTGATCACCCTGCGCACCGACCTCGGCAAAACCCTGCGACCGGTGCCGCGCCGGGTAGCGGAGTTCACCCGCAACGGGTGAGGCGCGGGGTCCGTCGGGTTTCTACCGTTGTCGTGTGCCGTGGTGGCACGTGGCATTGACCTGACGGAAAGGCCCAGCGATGACAGACACGAATCAGCACCGGGTGCGCGACGGAATCGCGGCAGGAACCTCCATCGGCGCTGGCATCCTGCTGGCGGTTGTCGGTGTCCTGCAGATTTTCCAGGGAATCTCCGCGGTCGCCAACGACGATCTCATCGTTGTCGGACCGGAGTACACCTTCCAGTTCGACCTCACCAGCTGGGGCTGGTGGCACATCGTTCTCGGCGCGATCGCGGTCATCGTCGCGATCGGGCTGCTGGCCGGTCAGACGTGGGGCCGGGTATCGGCGATGGTGATCGCCGCCCTGTCGATCATCGCCAATTTCCTGTGGCTGCCCTACTACCCGTGGTGGTCGATCCTGATCATCGCCATCGACATCGTGGTGATCTGGGCGGTGGCCACCTGGCGACCGAACAACGCCTGAGCTGTCCTGATCCATCCGACCGACGCCGCCCCGGATCTTCGGGGC
>NZ_JBSGVG010000051.1:11177-37501 GCF_053608345.1 Nocardia sp. NPDC055050 | reverse complement strand
AAGGGTGCGCTCGACGCCGGTGCCCGCCGGATCACCGAGGGCATGAAGGTCGCCGCCGCGAACGCCATCTTCGGTGTCGTCGCCGACGAGCTGGCTGTGGACAAGATCATCCCGAGCCCGCTCGATCCGCGCGTGGCTCCGGCAGTGGCCGAGGCCGTCGCCGAAGCGGCGCGCGCCGAGGGCGTCGCCTGAGTTCCGGGTAGGCGTGATATTCCGGCCCTCGCGATTGCGCGGGGGCCGGAATACCGCTGGAGACGGACCCCGGGGCGGATAGCCGGAGGTCTGGAAGAATTTCGGATATCGGTACCCGATGTCACGCGTCAACGCTGGTCCCCTAGACGGTGTGCCCTGCATCGTGCTCCTCATGAGGTGTCCCGGCGCATGATAAGACTGTTTTGCGGTCGTTCATGACTTCTCGTCCTACGGGGTGGAACGATCCGTCCGGTTGCCCAGCCCGGACACGCCAGAACCTCGACCGGTGAGGTGGCCTGAGTCGTCTGCATGTGAAGGCGCTGATGGTGGCCGTCGACATCGTCCAACGGCGGGCGAGGTAACAAGCCAGCGGTAGCGGCGGAGCGCGATCTCACGGCGTACCCCGGGATCGTGCATATACTACACGGCTTGGTCGAGGAGCGGGACTTTGCCGCTATTCACCGGGGAATCTTCTGGGGGATTGTCGCGGTCCATTCGGGTGAAAGTGTGACCGCGGTGCCGACGCCAAATTATAGTCTCACCGATTTATGTTCTGAGCATCGGAGCTGGCCGATTAATGTCTGTCCGATCTGCGAACGTCCTTGTTTACCGGATTTGTCGAAACCGGCCACGAATGGGCTACTTTTCCACAGGTTAACGATATTCGATCGAATAGGCGCTGTCGTACTATGGATTCAGTGCTTAGGCGGAACCCGCAGTTGTGCGATCTGTCCATCGAAATGACCGCCCGCGCAAAGTATGCTAATGACCATTACTCCGCAAATTCGTCCACGCTAACAAGGTATGCGAAGAAAATGCGCATTGCCGCCGGTAGAACATCGAAAGGATTTCACCATCATCAACCAGCCCGCGTCGGCTCCGGCGAAGTAGAGCAGCACCGCCCTCGAGGACTCAGCGTTTTCGGCGGCGGCGCCATCCGCTCCCATTCAAGACATCAGTGTCGCCACGGTACCGGTGACTGCGGCCCGGCACCTAAACCGTTGGGTCGCAACATGTTCGAACACTCCTCATCGCACGAGACCGATCCCGACGTAGTGATCCAGATCCAGTGGACCGACATCCGAGGCGAGTGCTGGGACTTGTTCTACGAGGCCTGCACCAGCGCGGCACACCGTTTCACAACCGCATTCAACGCCACCCACGCCAACGGCAACGCCACCATGCGTGTCGGCACAGCGGCACTGCTGCTGCCACGACTCCCATGCGAACGAAACTGGGTAATCCCCTGATGACCACGCCAGACCCGCACAACCCCCAACCGGCGCTGCACGACTGCACCGAGGACCCCGGACCGATCCATTCGTACTTCGCGGCGATGGCGTTCTTGATGACCGCCGAGAAATGCCGCGCCGAGCACTGCTTGACCCGGGCCCGCGCCGAGCAAGCCCTCGCGCGGTCCAGTGGGAGCGGCAGATCACCGCGCATGTGCGAGTCCAGGTTGGAAGAGGTTTTCGCGCAACGGATCTACGACCGCACGACAGTGGAAGCCGTGTGGCAGGCCTCATCGGCTCACTCGTCCTGTCGCATCGATCCCGGGCTTGTCAACCGTGACCAGGCCCGCGTCCTGGTGCGGCTGCACCACCGTTGCGATGAAACCCGGTGCAGGCCCAAACTTCGTGGCCTGCAGGCGATGGCTCCGGTCCGCTATCGGTGCCCGCCGCCGCAATGTGGGGTACCCGATCCTGCCATCGCCGCCGCGGTCGCGGACTACCGCGCTACCAAGTCAGTCCTAAAGGCGGTCAAGGAAGCCTTCTATGCACACCAGCCCGGAGCAGAGCATGCCGTGATTTCCGCAATTGCCGAGTACGCCGCAGCCAGGCGTCGCCGCGATGCGCTCTTCCTACGCGCCCTGCCGGCAGATGGCTCGGTCCCCACAATCGTGATCACGAAATTCCGTCTCGACCGCATTGAGATCAACCGCCTGATACCGGTACTCGATGCGCCGCTGCCTCCCGTTGCTTGAACACTCACGTAGGTGCTTGCAAGGTGACTACGATCCGATCGAAACTGGATAACTGACGTCCTTTGCATCGAACTACTGCTGTTTGCAACATATCTCGTCGCCGCATGGTTTGTCGGCATCGTGCATGAAACATCCATCCGCTCCCACGGGAGCGCCCAATCGCGTGGATCAACGCGGACACCCCTGCCGGGGTCGAGCGGGGAATGGCCGGGTTCGCGACCCGATTGCAGCCCGCCCTCGCGGATGTGCTGACCGTCGAGCAACTCGCCGAGCGTGCCCTGCAATCGGGTTGTGGTAGCGCCGACTGTCACGCTTGCCAGTGCAGGTCGCTTCAGCTCATAGGTCCAGGCGTCGTCGGGTAGGCAATAGCACGACCTGACCTCGGACAGATTGCCGTCGTGCTCCAGATCTCCACATCGGCAGCATCGCACGGACGGTTGCTCCCCACCGGCAACGCTCGGCCCGACCACTGTCGCCTTCATCGCGGTGTGAGCGGACGTTCCTTCCGATGACGTCCTGACACCGGAGCGGTTGCACGCCAGGACTAATCGCCCCATGATTCCCCCCCCCGCCGAGTCGCCGTCACCGACCACACGAACCCGAACCGCATTACTCACCCATTCCGTCGCGTCTCACCGTAGTGGCCGGGTCCTATCCGGCCAGACCCCGGAGCAGACCCTCCAGGTCGCGCTCGCCCGCGCGGGTCTGGGCGCCGTTCGCCATTCCGCCGCGGATCAATCGCTCGGCCGCGGGACGAGCGAACGTGCCCGCCCAGGCGAGGTGCTCGCGCAGCAGGCCCTCGCCGAGGTCCTCGGGGGCGACGGCACGCTTGGCCGCCGCGATCACCCCCTCGGGCAGGGCCGCGATGTTGCGGGCGAGGCGGTCGACGAGGTCGTCGAGCTCATCGGCGGGAACAGCCCGGTTGACCCAGCCGTAGCGCTGTGCGTTCTCGGCGTCGAACAGCTCGGCACCCAGCACCGCCTCCAGCGCGCGGTGCCGCCCGACTCGGGCGGCCAGGTACTGGGTGCCACCACCACCAGGGACGATGCCCATGAGCGCTTCGATCTGACCGATCCCTGCGCGACCGATCGCCGCGAACGACATATCCGCGGCCGCAACGAATTCCGCTCCGCCGCCGCGCGCGATCCCGGCGAGTTTGACAATGGTCACCTGGGGTTGGTGCCGGAGCAATTCACCGAGGGCTTGGAAGACGTTGACGCCGTCAGGCAAATCGGCCGCGATTTCCGCGAAAGCGTTGGGTGTGTCGACCAGCGACATGTCGACGTGCGCGATGAAGAACTCCGGGTCGGCGCTGTCGAACACGATCACCCGAATCGAATCGTCGTCCCGGACTGCGGCCAGCAGGTTCCGCAGGTCGCTCATCAGGGCTACGTTCAGCACGTTGACCGGCGGGTTGTCGAGCGTGACGTAGGCGATGCCTGCCGCACGGCGCACTCGCAGGGTCGTGTAGGTGTCATGGTTCATGGAGATCTCCGATTCGTACCCGATAGGCATCTAGGTTCCTGATGCATACTTACCCTGCGGCGACGGGAGACCGGCGTCAATAACGCACTTTCAGCATCGTAAGGATTGCGGAGGATACCGATATGACCAGCTCCGACCCCGGGGTCGTCTTCCGATCCGACTGCCCGAGCCGCCCGATCCTCGATCAGATCGCCGACAAGTGGTCGATGATGGTGATGGCGATCCTTGACGAGCCCCGTCGGTTCAACGAGATCAAGCGCCGCCTCGACGGTGTGACCCAGCGGGTCCTGACCCAGACCCTGCGGCGGCTGGAACGCAACGGGATGATCGTTCGCCGCGTGCTGGCGACGTCCCCGGTCGGGGTCGAGTACTCGCGCACCCCGCTCGGCGAATCCCTGCGGGAACCGTTCGACCGGCTGTACGCCTGGACGGTGGCCAATGCCGACGAAATCCAAGCGCGCCAAATCGATTACGACCGAAGGGAACCCGCGCAGTACCTGTGATAAGAAACCATCCGAAATTCGAAAGACCTGGTGCGCGTTACGTTTTAGTCACCGCGCGGCAGTGCCGATGTGGTCGAACGTTACCGGACGGCGAACCTGCGGCTGGCCGGCTCGGCAGAAGGGTTCCTCGCGGACGAACCGGGTCAGTGCCGCGGCGGACGTCTGTGCTTCCTACTCGGGCCACACGGCGAGATGCTGGTCGAAGCGGCGGGCGAGCCGGTCACGCGTCACGTCGACCGCTCGCTGGCCGGGCTCGGTCAAGCTGAGCAGGGTGGCTCTGGCGTCGTCTGGATCCGGTGAGCGCCGCACCAGCCCGGCCCGTTCGAGCCGGGTCGCGTGGCGTCTGGTCCTCGTGGGTGGCTACTCGATCTGAGAGTCGGGGGTTGTGTGCGGAATGTCGATTAGGGCCAGCGGCCATCGGGTGGCCAGGTGGAGGTGGGTGCTTGCCTCGGTGAGACGTTGAAAGGTTGTGGAGGCGCGGCTGAGGCGAGCGATTGTTGTGGTGAGCAGGATGGGGTCGCCGGGTCCGGTCACGATGGTGCGGTCGGCCCAGGTGTCGGGGTGCGCGTGGAGGCTGACGAGTTGTTCGTTTCGTGTGGCGCCGGTGAGGATTAGGCCCCGCTGCGCCCATTGGTTGGTATCGGCGTGCGGGCGGTCCGAGGGTAAGGCGGCGTCATTGAGAGCAGACTCCACATCGGCCCACCGGTATCGACCTGCTTGCCACCAGGTTTCATGACCCGAACAGATTTGCTGGGGGTCGTCGAGAGCCAGGACGGCCGCAGTGATGAGGTGCTCGGCGAGTTTCTCGGGGGCGTAGTAGCCGAGGAGCCCGGTGTAGCGCACGTCGATCGCGGTCATGATCCGGTGGCGGATCGCAGCGGTGAGTATTGGTCGTGGGTGGGCGCGGTTGAGTTCGGTGATCCAGATGAGGTCGGGCTGCGGTGGTCGGCGGCCGACGAGATGGGCAAGCAGCATCAGTTCTGTCCATACGGTGAGGGCAGGTTCATCGGCTATTCGGTGGGCGTGATGCAGATCCCGCAGCAACAACGGCGGTTCGAGGGCCGGGGGTGAGAGCGTGATTGATGGTGCGACTCTGCGGGCTTCGCGTGATTGGCCGAGTGGGATGTCAAGGCGCAAGGGCCGGTCCATGCCATCGGTGAAAACGACCGCGCGTCCTGGAGGCAGGGAGACCACGTGCCGGGATTGGGGCAGGTCCAGGTTCATGGTGGCACCGACGGCGTCGCGGTCGTCGGCGGCCGGGAGGCGGTGCAAGATTTTGAGTGCGGTGTTCTTGATGACGTCGGGTGTGATCTTGGTAGGGATCTGTTCGGCGATGATGATGCCTTCGCCGTAGGCGCGGATCTCGGCCAGCAGGGATGCGAACAGTTCCACCGCGTGTGCCGCGGAGGTGCCTGGTTCGGCGCGCCGCAGCAGTCTGTGGGCTTCCTCGACCACCATGACATGGGCCAGCCCTGCCGCGTCGGCGCGGTGCAGGCGCAAGTGCTCGAAGATCCGGATCAAGATGACGCCGATGAAGAACGCTTTGTCGGTGTCGTTGCCGATGTCCTCGATTTCCAGGACTGTGTTGCGGCGTAGCAGTTCCGCGATGTCGATGCGGTAGCCGCCCTCGAAGAACCTTCCTGGAGTGCCCAGGCGTAGCGCGCCGATGCGGACGTCGATGAATCCGCGCACGTTGTCTGTGATTTCGCGCCCGTATCCGATGCCGTCGACCACACTCAGCGCAGTGGATTGAAGGTCAGCCAGGTTGGGGTACTTCGGGACGATCGTCGGGTAGCGGGATTGTCCGACCACGGTGTCCCATCCGAGATCGGTGTAGCAGCGGGTCAGAGCGTGCGACAGCACTTGGGGGAAGGGTTCGGCGGCGTCGAACGCGGCAAGAAACAGTGCCCGGATCAGGTCGATATGGGTTTGGACCGCGAATCCTGGCTCGGGTTCGAGGGGATTGAGCCCCACTGGAACCGCGTCGGGTGCGCCGGGTCGGATCACCCAGACCGGTGCCCCGATTCGCCCGGCCATTCCGGCGTATTCGGATTTGGCCGGTTCGATGACGAGCCATGGCACCCTTGCGGTGTGCAGGCCCTCCAGTAGGTGGCGCACGGTCTGGGACTTGCCTGATCCGGTCGCACCGGCGACGAAGCTGTGTCGGTTCAGCGTTTGCGCCGACACCCGAAACCGCCCGACCGGCTGATCAGCGTCATCAAGGATCACGCCCAGGTCGAGGTCGCCGTCGTTTTCGGGGGTGAGATCGAAGACCGCCGGTTCCACTGCGCGGACCCCGGGGATCTCGCGCCGCGGCGGCCGCGCCAGGGCCGCTAGCAGTTCAGCTCCAGCGGCAAACGGTGACCGAAAGCCTTGTGCGTCCGAGACCAGGGTATCCAGCATTTCTGGCAGCCGGCCCGTAGTCGATCCTGGGGTCAGCACGTAGGGAAGGTTGTCCAGATCCGCTGCACTGCACAGCAACCCGGCAGCGCGGCGCGTGCTGGATAGGTCGCGGCCGCCCACCAAGACGTGCACTGCCCACATACCCGCGGACCGGGCGCGGGCCATCTCGCGGTAGCGGAACTCCGCACGATGCAAATCGATCCGGTCCGGTTCGGAGTTCTCCCTGGCCCGCAATCGCGGCAACCGCAACTCGAGATCGGCGAGTTCGGCCTCGAGCTCACTCGACGGTAGAGGTTCGGCGAGAACCAGCCACACGAACTCACCCGGCAGATGGGCAACATAGTCCTCGAACCCGCCACGCCCCGGCGTCGCGGCGCCGGTGCCATCATTGTGTGACCACAGCGCGTCCGGTCGCCCGACCGCCCGCGTCCACACAGGGATTCCCGACCAATTCTCGAGCACTTTCGCCGAGTCCAGCACGCACGCAGTACTTCCTGGTGGATACATCACCGCAACATCGGACCCGGGCGCACCGTCACGGGGATGGATCGGCGGGAACAACGGTCGGCCACCGACGATGACCCGGAGCCGACGGCCACCAGGAGGACGATCCCACGCCACCGCGAGTGCGCTTCCGGGAGGGCCATCGACTAGTTCGGCATGGGCGGCGGTCAGCGCGGCGAACAGGGTTGCCGCGTGCGAGTCGGCGCCCCGGCCCGAGTCACCGGAGGCTGGAGTGAGCAGGGGAGTGGTGAGCATCTGATGAAACACGAACCCTGACAGCAAATTCATTGTCGACCCCCGTACGCATTCAATGGTTGTCCGGCGACCCGATCCAGCAACACGATGCCCGGATTGCAGTCACCGGCGACGACCCTGCGGTGCCTACCGTTGGATTCGACGAGCACGAACGCGGTGACCGGCAATGACTGAAAGGTGGTGGGTTCTATCGCGTACTCGTAGGCTCGTGTGTAGGTGTGACTCCGCGAGGTTGAATTGGAGTCCGACCAACTCACGGTCCGAGACCAGGTAGTCGCCCGCGACACCGCCTCCGAGACACTCACCGAGCTTCCCGAGTACCCGTCGGTGGTGGTCGAGGTCACCGAATCCCCACCGGTATCGGAAGTCCCCTCGGTAAAGCTGCGCCCTATCTGGTCGGTGAGCTGCGACAACACGAACCGGTGACCGCGTCCCACGAAATCCGCTGCCGCGCCGGCCTCGCCCGTGTTGCCCAACCGCATCAGAATCGAGGTGCTCCCAGCCCCGCCGAGCAACTGGGCCAGCTCACCTCGCAGATGCTCGAACAACAGAATCAACCGCACCCCGGCTCGCTGGGCGTGACGATCCAGCGACTCCAGCCCCGACACTGCGAGGTGATCGGCCGCGGCGACTACCAGCACACCTCGCTGCTTGGCATACTCGCCGGTCCGCACGGCGTGCAACACACGATGGAACACCAGTTGGTCCAGCAGATCTTTACGGCGGGGACTGCCCCCGGTTGTCACAACCGTCAATCCGGTCCTATCCCACGCCCACCCCGGATCGGTGGCGAAACCGCGATCCTCGGCAAGCAGTCCCAGCAGGCCACCGAGGAACCGCAACTCCTCCCGTGCCACTTCCCCTGACCCGACGGTGTCCAGGAGCTCGTTGATTCGCCGGATCTCGCTGCCCGACAACACGTTTTCGCGCTGAGGGTCATAGAGCCTGCGGAGCAGACGAATACCGGCCGCGATCCGCGCGAAGGACAGCGGAAGCTCCATACAGGCGGTCACCAGCTCGATCAGCTCCGCGTCCAACCCGCGCAGGCTCGCCGCCCGCGGATCTGTCGCCCGGACACCCGCCACCGCCTCAGCAACCAGTTCACCGACATCGGCAGGCGTCAGACCGTCGAACATCCCGACCCGACCGGAGCCGTCCGCGAGTGACGCCTCCCTCACCGAGTGCCCGCACGCCTCCGCAAGCGCCGCGAAGTCCACCGCGACGTGGCGCTCGGTGAAGTCGAGGACCAGCATTCCCACGCCTTGGGCCAACAACGAAGAACCCAAAGTGGCGAGCAGACTGGACCATCCATCAGCTGTGCCGCCGAAAACATCCACCCGCGGCGAGTCCGGTCGCGACCACAACGGATGCCACAGCATCGCCGATGCCACCCGCTGCCGCTCACGACGATCATGGTCAGCAACACGGCGCGACCACTCCTGATGCGCACGGCGGAACTCTGTATACGCCCCGCCCCGCCATGTTTCGTACCGGCGATGTTCGCTCGCACACTGCTGTGATGCCCGCGCCCACCACCCACCGGCCATCACAACACCCGCCGGCAGAACCATCGGCCACCCCGCGAAGCCCCACGCTGCCGCGACCCCCATCGCCCACACCGAAAGCAGTGAACCAGCTACGAGAACAACCGGTCCTTGCCGGCTTCGCCGACGGGCCTGCTCCAACCGGGCAGGTGGGGGATGCTCGATCCACACAGGCTCCCGTGCGGCAACAGGACTCGGCGCGGGAGCAGGCGGAAGCGTGAATTCCCAGCCCCAACGTTGCTGCGGCACAGCCAAACGCGCTGCGAGCATTCGATTGTCGACATCCGGAAACCGATCCACGACGACCCCCCAGAGAATACAGGCGTGGAGAAATTGGACGGCTACCACAGCATAGCCGCTTCGATTTGACGGTGCACGAATTGGTTCGCGAAACCTGTTGTGTGGCAAGAGTAGTGGGGCGGGCAGCGTGGACCGGCTCGCTGATTTCGGCAAGGATGTGAACGCACGGATGCGAATCGCGGGCTATTTGCAAGAACATTCGGATTTTCTGACGCATGGAGCTTGCATGCTCTGTCGACGCTGAGGCGAGGATGAATCCTGCACGCCGGGGTATCGCTGGGAAATGGTCGACGCGACGGTAACATGTCGGCAATTGATAAGCATGTCAACGGTATTCGACTCGGCACGAACTTAATTGGCATGCGGGACCGTGACATGCATCGCGCATATCGCAATGTCGCGAACGCACTATTGCGATGCAAGATCATATGAAATTGCAGCTCGGCACTTTGCTGTGATCGGATCTGTATTGCGTCGATCGGCAGTCCGTGATTTCCCGAAGTGTCTTGCGTCCTTGACGCTGATGTTTCTCTCTGCCGCCGGCGTCGCCCAGAAGTCGTGCTGTTGCTGATAAAACCGGTCCGAACAGCGCTGTTGATGGCCGTTCGTGATGGGCACACAGGGCTGTTTGTGCGCCGATAGGTCGTTGGCGTGCAGTATGCAGACGCTACTTTTTGGTAACGGCAGGTCGTTGAATTCGGATTCTTCTCTTACTCTCTTAAATGGATCGCCACGGCGCGATGTCGGGGGTGTCGTGAGTCAGTTGCCGATGGAGAACCTCGAGATGCCGAAGGCTGTGCTGCCTCGTCACCGGCGTCAGAGGATGAATGGCTCTGGTGCCGGAGGTGTTTCGTCGCGCCGCGAACGCTGCGAGGTGCCAGTTCGCAGGCGGCGGATTGCGCTCGCTGCCGCTGTCGGCCCCGCGGGCGCTGATCGACGATCTTGGTACTGCTCTGTCCTGGGGAACGTCATGAGTATCGATTCCGGCAAACCCGAACGCGTTCGCGACCCCCTCGACATCCACGCGGGGTCGGCATCGGCCATCGACCCGGCCTCCGACAGTCAGAAGATGGCGGCGCTCGAGCACGCACCTCCTCCGTCAGATGCCCACCGCCATCACAGTCTGCCCGACCGCGGTGCCGGACTGACCGATTCCGGACACATGCTGCGTACCGAAGCACAGCAGCCTCCAGCTCCATCCGTGCCGAATGTAGGGCGAGTAGATCGTGCATTGGGTGGACCGGTCGACGAATCGGCTCGCGGGCAAGACTTCGAGCCAGCGACCGATGGCGATACCTCGAAGGTCGGCACCGAACTCGTGGGTGCGGCGGACGATCCTGGCCTCGAGCATGCTCCGCGCCAGCACGATGTGGACACAGAGCAGATAATTCTGAAGATTTGCCACAAGCGAGGTGTCGACGGCGGCGAAGGAATCGAGGCGGTGCGGCGCGCCTACGACGTGGTAAAAGACGATATAGCGCCATTTCTCGTCAAACATATGACCGACATGCTCGATCATTGCAGAGCCGAAGTCGCCGCAGATCCCGATCACCGGTACGGCTTTCTCGGGCGCGACGGATACCCCCTGGCGACGATAGTCGGCACGCTCGACCCCGATTTCTTCGTCAAACACTGCGCTTTGGTCCCGGTGACCCGTCGCATGATCGAACCCGCGTTGCGCGACGATGAGGAAAACGCGGGGAAGGCGTTTCACATCGATGCATTCCGCAAGTACAAGGACGAGGTGATGGTCGATGCAATCGACGGGGCCAAAGCAAGTCTCACTGAGCGATTGGAGTACAGCGGGCTGCCGGTCGGTGAGGAGGGCGCGAGAATCACTGTGATCGACACCAGCCGAAAAGGTTCCACGCAAGAAGGTCTCACAGCGCTGTATCCCCACAATGATTGGTACGGCCGATACTTGTGCCTCGAGCGATCGCCCCACGATCCGAACCCTGGATCCAAAACCGGCTACGCCTTGGATTCGGATGCGCCCCACACCGCGATCGAGGGCATCCCTGAAGATCGTGAGGAGACCTTCGCGCACCCGGATGCGATTCTGGCAATCGAAGACCTTCTGCACGGCCCGTGGTCCTCGCCGGTTGATGCCGACTCCGCACAGGAGTTGCAGGCGCCGCCGGTCGACGAAATCAACCCCTTGGACATTTCGCCGCCGTTCCAGGATCCCGCGATTCGGCTCGCCGCCGCCGAAGTGATGGTGATCGCAGTGCGCGATCGAGCCATCGAGTCGGCCCAACTGCGCGATCAGGGAGGTGACTGGCGTACCCCGTTGGACGAACAGGCTACGCAGTTCGTCGACAAGCTGCGGTCATGGATTGCACGACGCGGCACCGATCCTGGCACAGCTGAGATTCTGGGATCGTTCGCGAGACGTATCGATCGGCCCCACGTCGCCGCACTGCGCACCGCGATTGTCGGCGCCGACCTCGACCCCGCCGACGCTCAGATTGTGTGGCAGGGCTACCAGCAAGCGGTCTCTCTCGACGAGAAGCGAGTCTACGTCGCGAATTTCGAACAAGCACGCACGCCGACGACAGGAGTAGGCAGTGAGCGAGAACCGTGAAGGTGACCACGCGCCGTCCGAGGACCGCACATGGGCCACGATCAAGACCCATGCCGAACAGACCGGTGGTCCAGGATTCGGTCTGATCGCGGACAAGCTGCGCGCCGGCGTGTTGGCGCCGCCCTCGCTGCTCGGCACACCCGTCATCATCGACACCGACATAGGCGGCGATCCAGATGATGCGATCGCTCTGATCTGCGCCGCGGTCGCGATTCCGGAATTGGCACTGGTGGTCACCAGCGACGAATTCGACGGCGGTCGTGCCCGGTTCGCCCGATATCTGTTGGACTTGCTCGGCCGCAGCGACGTGCCCGTCGTCGCCGGAGCCCAATTGAGCGCGACTCGTTACTGGGTGGTCGCAGACCTCGTCCCCGACGACATCCCTGCACAACCCCGCAATGTCGTTGTGGCAGTGAGCAAAGTGTGCGCAGGCGTCAGCAGCCCTGTTCGCTGGGTGGGTATGGGCCCATTGACCAATCTCGCTCACGTGATCACGGAGAACCCGCGGCTGGCTGATCAGCTGGCGATCACCCAAACAGGGGGCGCGATCAACTATCGCGATCCCGCTCGCGCCAGCCACAACTTTCGGCTGGATCCCGACGCGGCGATCACCGTCGTCAACGACGCCACCCGGCTGCAATTGGTGATATCCGACGTCACGACCAACGAAGCCGTTGCCATTCGTCCCGGCGACGACTTCTATCTGCGTCTCGCCACACCGCAGGCACCACCGTGGGCGGTCGTGCTCCGAGAGCATCTGGATCGATGGTTCAACACCTTCCACCCCTTCAGTCACCAACACGACCCCCTGACCCTGACCGCCGCGCTGCGCCTACCGTTCGTTACATTCACCCGCCAGCGCCGGTTCAGAATCGAAGCCGACGCCCGGATGTTCCTCGACCCTGCCGGCCACAACGCCTGGATCGCGACCCGCGCCGACTACCCGGCATTCCTCACCTGGCTGGGCAAACAACTCGCCTGGTGACCACTTAGACCGTCGCGACACCCAGCGCCTGCTGGATCAGAGCGAACCCGGCCCGTCGCGCGAGGTCGAGGTCGGGATCGCCCAGCGACTCGTACACCATTGGGTCCACCGGGTAGCGGCCGAGAATGATCGACCCGGCCCTGGGCAAGATCGCTTGAAAGTATTCGTGTGCCGTACCGCCGGTCCACGGGAGCGGGATCACGGCGATGCCGTAGTCTTCGGCGATCTTGGCTTCCTTCGCGGTGCCGGCACCCCCGCCGAACAGCGCAACCGCATCGCAGTTTCGCAGCATCTGGTGCCGCTTTTGTTCTTGTGTCCGACCGACCTTGATGAGCCGACCGGCGCCCGGGGGAGTCCACCGGTGCTTGACCTCTCGGGCGTACTCGGTGACCCGGTCAGCGTCGATGATCACACCCTTGTCCTCGAGGGCGGCCACCATGGCGCGAGCGATTCGCTGCCCTGCGACGGTATGCCCCGATACCATCCTGATCGGCAATTCAGCCAGGCCTCGACCGAACAGATCGGCCTCGACATCGAGTGCCGGATCACGGTAGTTGCCCGCGACACACAGCGACGTCAGGCCTGCCGACCTGTCACGAAATTGCTGGGCGAGTGCGCACCCGACACGATGTAGGACGCGAGGTCGGCGGTCCTTGTAGATGTCCTCGGAAATCCCCTCCGTGGCCAAAATGTCTTTGCGCCTGCCCACGGACTTGCCGTGGAACTCCGTGCTCAATGCCAGCACCGCCTCAGCGACACGCCGCTCAGTCCTGTCGGGAATCGCCGCCACGACCAACCTCGTCGTCCTGACGACATCCTCTGCCAGACAGACGCGGTAGTCCCCGTCGGCTAGCGCTGATTCGGTGCCCAACTGCTCGAGAACCGCACGTGAGGGTCTCATGTCCTGCGACAGGGTCAACGAGGTGAACTCACGAACGACGGTGCCGTACTTGCCCAATGCCTCACAGAGCAGGTCCACGGACGCTGAGGATTTCATGGACTCCATCATGGCCCAGCGCGAGGCAGTCGCAACCACTGAAATCGGCAATCCCCCCGATTGCCACCACCTTTCGAGTCCGTGCCCCCAAACTGCCACCTGCTTTCGGCCGCAGCCGGTCGTAGCCTCGACGGCGGCACCAGCAACAGCACCCTAGCTATCTATCAGCCACCGGCGACCACGCCTCGATCGAAGGAACCGAATGTTCCTCGCGCGACACACTTTTCGATCTCCGCAGCGATACCGCACAGTCCTGGCCGACCCGCCCTGGCGATGCTTGGGAACCACGTGTCCCGATTCCGCCGTGAGCCGTGGTTCGATGAACCTCGACCACTTCAAGGCCCTGCCCGTTAGTGAGCTCGCCGAAGCTGACGCCTACCTGTGGATGTGGTGCACCAACGCGACATTGCGGATCGCCTATGAGGTGCTGCAAGCATGGGATTTCGACCCCCGTGCCCCTCTGACATGGATCAAGCCCTGTCCCGGACTAGACACCCGTCTCCGCAGTAGCGTCGAGCATCTGATTCTCGGTACACGCGGCAACGCCGAGATCAACAACCACGGACAACCCGCCTGGATGTTCGCGCCAACCCACGATGACACCCGCCGATCCGACGAGGAATACGCCGTGATCGAACGCGTTTCGACTGGGCCCTTTCTCGAACTATTCACCGACACACCGCGCCCGGGTTGGGACACTATCGGCCATGACCACCTCCCGATTGACTGCTTCTCGTCAGCAGAAGCGGGGCTGTTGGGCCATCGCGACTGTGCCGGGACGGGTGCGATTGTTGCTTCGCCACTGAAACCCAGCGTGGAACCTGTCGGGGAATCCGTCGGAATCGACCCACCACGAGACCTGCACCGCGCGGCCAGCGGCGTCCCGGTGTAGCCAGGCGGGCAACCCGGGGGCGTACAGCGATGAATTCGTCAGCAAGGCGTGATGGCCGCGGTCGGCTCCGCGCACGGCCCTGGCCCGAACGATTGGTCGCTGCCCGTCGCGACGCTCCCGAATGCCCGTGTTGCGTTGCTGCCGCTGGGCGCACAGCGGCTGCCCAAGAGCAAATCCGTTCATGCGCGCAACGCGACTTCAGCTGCGGCCGTGAAGTTGTTGTCTCCCCGGTTCGGTGTCGTTGCCTATTGCTGTCGTTGGCCGATGGTGGCGTACGCGCTCAGATCCCATGCCGCGCGATGGCGGGGTGCAGTAGCTGACAACCGCCGAATCCCGACGCTGTCGCCGTTGTCGGTGTCTCCGTCGTTGTCGCCGTTGGGAGTGGGTGTCCACCGGTGCGGAGCGATCAGACGAGGCGCGAGGAGCTGGTATCCGGCCAGCATGGCCGCGATCTCGTCTCGTCCGCGTGGGTGATACGCGATGCCCGCGCGGCACAGGGTTTCAGCGGCGGCCTGGATGTGGTGGGGGTATGCCTCGTCGGTGATGTGGGTGAGCACTAGCCATGTTCCGACCGGGAATCGCTCGGTCAACCCGGCGAGCACGGCGGGGGCGTCTTCGATCAATTCCGCAGTGCCCGAGACACATACCGCTAGCGGGTCAGTCATGTCCATCACGGCAGTGATGTCGCTCAGGATCGCGTCAGTGTCGGCGATGTCGGTATCGGTGAAGAATCGGGTAGGCGGTTCGTGCAGCACCGCGCGCCCATGCGTGGCCGTGAGGATGTCGGAGTCGACGTACAACGTCCGGGCGATGTTGTTGTGGTGTTCGGCGATGTCGTGGATGTTCGGGGCAAGGGGTAGACCGCACCCGAGTTCGACGAACTGAGACACCCCGTGATGGTCGGAGAGGTATTCGACCGCGCGTCGGGTGAACCGCCGGGATTCGATGACCGCTGGCCTGAGCGTGCTGCTGGCCAGGCTCTCGGCTAGCGCCTGGTCGGTTTCGTAGTGGTCTTTCCCGCCGAGGAAATGGCTGTGCAGGCGTGCGGGGGTGGGCTGGTAGGGGTCGATCTGGATTGGTGGGCGGGTGGTCACGGTTGGGGGCTCCTGCGGCGTCGTATGCGACGGAAGGTCTCGGACAGCTCCGGGCAATGCGGCGAGAGGCGCACGGCCGCGCAGAGCTGTCCGGGCTTCCTGTGTTGCTGGTCAGTTTGGTGGGGGAGGTGGTTCCCGGAGGCCGGTCGGGCGGCCTCCGGGAGCGTTTCCCCACCCTCGAACCGGTGCGGCTCGGGGGGTCGCCGGTGTGGTTCGAGGTATTCAGGTTGTCTTGTGGCGTCGCGACCTCGCCGGTGACCGATGGCGTAAATACCTGTGGTGCAACGGGATTAGCGGTATAGGAGTTCATGTCCGGCATCGAGATTGTTGGCGGCTTCGCGGCCTTTGTCGGTGAGTATGTGTTTGCGGTCGGTGCGGTCGGTGCCGAGCACGACGTATCCGTCCTCGCTACGGTCCTGGGTGAGGTAGCCGTGTCGGAGGAACCAGGCGAAGGCGTGCGAGACGCTATGACGGCGCGGCATTCCGAGCTGTTGGTAGAGGCGTTCGGCCCACTGAGGTTCGCCGTCGCGCATCGCGTCGAGGATCGCTCGTTGATTGGCAGTCCAGGGCTTGCGGGCATGGGTGCTCACGTGGTGCTGTCTCCGTTTCTCCGGTTGGTCGGATGGAAAGTTGGGTGGCCCCGGAAATCGTCGGGAAACGATTCCGGGGCCGCCCTCGCGCAGCGGGCCGGGGGCACTGGGAAGGCCGACCGGGGCGCATCGCATCGAGGGCATTCGGTTGGTCGGGAACGTGCGGTGTTCACGCGGTCAGGGTTGGAGGTAAAGCCGTTCGTTGGGCAGCCTCGACAGTCCCGCGCAGTGGCTGGGGTCGACGGTGACGGTGCCGGGTCGGCGGTTGGTCACCTCGCAGACGAACACCAGCGCGGCCGTCGGGCAGGCGACGAAATCCATTCGCACACTGGTGAATTGGATTGTGAGGTGGATGTCGGGTTCGTCGGGGCAGGGTGAGTGACCCTGGTTCATCGGTGGTGCCGCCCCGGTAAGAACCCGAGGGCGCAGTGGAGGACGACAGACCCTGATGGCCGGAACGCGCTGATCGCCGGGGATACCCATGTGCGGACCATGAGCGGGTCCGGGGACGGCAACGCGATATCGCCTTCGCGGATCACTACCACTCGCGCCTCCCGCAACCGGGCCACGTTTTCGGGCTCACCGATAGGCTTGATATCGGAGCGAACCAAGAACGTCCACATGTCGGCTCGGGGGTGGCCGATGATCGGCAGCGGCGTGACCCCTCGAACGTCGAGGCCGTTTTTGACGCGTCGGGCGAGGTCGGTGGGCATCATCACTGCCCCGACCATCCCAGCTTTCATCGTGATCCGCCCGGTTGCGGGGTCGATCACCGTGGGCAGCGAGCATGTGCGGCGGTAGAACTCGCACCGCGATCGGGGAGTTTCGATATAGGCGGTGGCGGGTGGGCTGGTCTGGGTCATGAGAACTCCTCGAGCGACCCGGTACCAGGGCTGGACGACTCGGGCGCGCCGAACGTGGGTGTCGCGGGCGTGGTGGTGATGAAACCCGCTTCGCGCATCGCGTCCAGTGCTCGGGTGAGGTCGGCAAGTGTGTGTTCGAGAGTGACGGGGATGAGATCAGTCATCGCGCGGCCTGCCTTGCCGGGCGGCGCTGTCCGGCCGTGATTTGCCACTCCGCTCGCCGGTTCCGGAAGGCCTCTCCGTTGTCCTGCAATGCGTGCAAGACGCGCACCACACGCCATTTCGGTGCGTTGAGGTTGAGGGCGATGGTGTCGGCGGTCAGCATCCCGCCGGGTCTGAGAAGAGCGAGAACATCGGCATCGAGAGTGCTTGTCATCGGGTGACCCCCGGTTGATTCGTCGTGGAATGACGATGACCGTGCGAGCGGTTCCCCCGCAAATTCAGCTGCCTGATTGCCTGCATCGACCCTCCCTCGTTCAGAGACATCTCCCACCGGTGAGCGATTTCGCACGGATCAGCGGGGCGTCTACATGAATTTTGTGCGTCGGTGCGAACCTCGAACTGACAAGGAATCGACAAAACTGCAAACTGGAACCATGGACGCGACGGGAATCGGTGCCCGGACTGCTCAAGCCCGGAAGCTCAGGGGGTGGACCCAGCCCCGGTTGGCGCGCGAATCTGGACTTTCGGAATCGCTCATCACCAAGGTTGAGCGCGGGGTTGTCCCGGCGTCAGCGGGGTTTGTCGCGGCGGCGGCTAGGGCGCTCGACATCGAACCGGAACGATTGACGGGTACCCCTTACTACGACTTGATCGAGGACGACGGGCCGCTCGAAGGTGTCACGGATCTACGAGCGGTCATCGCTGAAGGCAAGTATGTGCGCGCGGTCGAGCCAGGGTCGCTCGATGATCTCACCGCCGAGATGGCCGCGATCGATTTGGCGTATCGCAACGACAAGGGGCGCGTCGCGCTCGCCCGTATCTCGTTGCTGATCCGTCAGATATACGGTGCGCTAAGAGAAACGAACACCGATAGCGACCGGGGCCGGGTCTACTCGCTGCTATGTGCTGCCCATGTCACCGCCGAGCGGCTGTGCCGCCGGTTCGGTTTCACCCACCTCGCACCGTCTGTGCTCGACCGACTTGAAGACGCAGCCGCCTACGCGGATGACCCGCTCTACGCTGCACAGGCCAAGATCAAGCGAGCACGAGTGCTCATGTACTACGACGCCAACGACGTCGGCCTGCAACTGGTCGAGCAGGGCATCGACATGATCGACGGCGACGGCGAGGCCGCTAACGCGGTCCGTGGGTACGGTCACCTGTGCGGCGCGATTGTGGCCGCTCGAGGCATCCGCCCCGATACCGCGAGCGACCATATCGCGGCTGCACGCCGCCTTGCACCGTTGATGCCCCGTGAGTCTGACTTGTACGGGACCCTGTTCGGTCCTGGAAATGTTGGTATCCATGCGTCGGCTGTCGCCCTCGAATCCGGAGACCCTGACCGGGCAGCCAGGGAAGGGTCAGCGTTGGTGTTGCCGCGCGAGATCGCCCCACCACGGGCCGGGCACCACTGGCAAGACGTGGCGCGCGCGTGGATGCTAGTAGGCCAGACGGACCAAGCTCTCAAGGCTCTGGGTGCCGCTCGGGCAGTCGCTCCGCAGCAAACACGGTTGCATCCGTCGGTGCGCGAAACCTTGCACGCGATCGCGTCGGCAGAACGACGACGGACAGACAGTTTGGCGAACTTCGCGTCGTGGGTTGGCGTCCGCCTGTAAGCGGCATGTTGGCGATGTTCCTTCAACGGGCGGCACCGAGTTCGGGATCGGTACCGAACACGGGTCCTGCCCATTTCGGGGCGGTAGCGGTGGTCCAGGCGCGGGCGGTATCGCTGACCTGTCTGGCGAGTTGGACCACGATCCGTTCCCGCGCTTGCACGGGGGCGGTCTCTGCGTCGGCGGTCGGGGTCTCGGTGGGCAGTCCGGGTGTCCAGGCCAATGGTCCGGGTTCGGCGGAATGGTTGCCGGTGGGGTCCAGTCGCCAGTCCAGCACGGCGGCGGGGTCTGTCACGGTGTCGAGTTCGCGGGCGGCGATGGCGGTGCGGAGCTCGGGTGGTCGGGTCGGCCCCGGACAGGGCGAGCATCGCCAGGTGTTGGCGTAGGACCGAGTGGTCGGGACTGTCGGTTAACTCGGGCGAAATGCCGCTCGCGTCGTTCATAGTCAGCGCCATTTTGCGGCATGCTTATCGAAGAATTTCATCCTCTATAGATTCTCTAGCTGCAGTTGCATTCAGTCTTTCTGTGTATCGCTGTAGCAGCAAACCACCTCAAAAGTGGTCTTCGCCGATCGTGAGATTCGCTGGGCAGGCCACTGGGTCAGAGGCTCAGCCCGATAGCTGACGGAGACAATCGACTGATCAACGGCCGTGTTATCCCTCCGGGCTGAGCACCGAACAAGATCAACAAGACCGATCGGTCCGGTGGTGTTCGTGCCTCTTTTACGGCGTGTCGTCATGCATGTCGGAAATTATTCGCCGTCTCCTGAATTCGTTGCTCGGGCGCGATGTTCGGACAGGCTGAACAGGATGACGTCCTCGCTCTGGTTGGTGATGGTGAGGCTGTAGGACGCGGTGCGTCCGGTGACTGGGTGGCGGACTTCCGCCAGTTCGCTGGGGTCGCGACCGTAGGTAGCGTGGACGCCGTCGTTCCAGCGGATTCGGAACTCTGTGACGGGACGAAGGTGGCGGAAGATGGTCTGGACCTGTTCAGAGCCGCGGTAGCGGCCGACGACACCCCGGACGATGGCGACCATGCGGTCGGCTTCAAAGGGCCAGTTCGGCAGCTGCCTCTTGGCGTTGTCGGAGAAGGTCCACACCGGGATCGAGACTCCGGGTCCAAGGCCGGGTCCGGCTTGCTGGAATGCGTTATTGCAGGCCAGGACAGTCCAGGCGGGGTCGATGTAGGCGGCCAGGTCGCAGCGCTCATGTAAGTGGGCCATAAGTGTGGGGTTGGTGGTCACGGCCTTGCGTAAGACGGCAGTGGGTTCGAGATCGATCGCTGCGGCACGTAATTCACGCAGGTGACGTGCCAGGGTGGCGTCGAGTTGGTAGCCGATGATGATGTGTTCGAGGAACGGTTCGGTAGGTGTGCGTCGGTCTCGTTCGATGTCGGCGAGGTAGCTGCGGCTGACCTTCAGGCGGGCTGCGGCTGTGTCGCGGCTGATGCCGCGCTCCTCACGGATCAGCCGGCAGGTGCGTCCCAGGGTTGGGACACTCGGCGGTAGCGAGTGTCGAGAGTCGGATTGTGCGCCAGACGTGGGATCTCGGCTCAACGGAGTCCCCCTCCTTCAAAGGTCTTCCACGACAGGACGAAAAAAGCTATGTTGAATGGTTAGCCCCCGGGTGATGATTCGTTCTTACCAGAGTGGGTAGGCACCGGCAACCTCGCAGGCGGCGTCATCGCCGGAATCGGTAGCTCGGATGCTGCCCGACTTTCCCGCGTCCTTCGATGATGAACAGGCTTGTCCTGCAACAGTTGTGGCTGATCGGTTTGCTGACGCAGGCATCGGCACATTGTGAGCAAACATGCTGATGAGGCGGTGAGTAGCAGATGGCGCAATCGTCGGTACCGCAATTTGCCTACTCGGAAAGACTGGATTTACTGGGTGTTTCAGAGTTTGGATGGAGTCGCAAGTTTGCCCCCGAACTCGCGAAACTGGAAAAATTCTTGAAAGGAACCGAACCGTGGATCCATTTGTAATTCTGGGTTTTGTCAACGCTGGCCTGTCGGTGCTGTCGAACGGACTGTTCGTTGCGTCGCAGGTGCTGAGCCTGATTCTGCCCTTCATCTGACCGGGAAGGTTTGAAAAGCACTCTCCCGCAGCATGATCCGCTGTGGAAGCAAGCGATGGCTCGCGCCGCTCGCGCGGAAACCCCTCACAGATCCCGATCTCCCAGTGGGAAGGCTTATTTCGTCATGCCCAAATACTCTTCCTCTTCGTCGGTTCACCACGCAACGACTTGGCTCTGCGACGGCAGAGCGCGAATTCGAACTACTTCGGGCACCAGTCGCGCGGGCCGCCTCGCGGTGGCCGCGCTGGTTCCGGTCGCAGTGATGGTCGCTGCGGCGGGTGGTGCCCATGCCGCCGATTCCCTGGCTGACATCGCCGATCAACCCGGCGTGACTGCGCCGGTACAACCAGGCACCACAGCACCACCGCCGCCCGCATCGGAGCCCGCCACCGAGCCGACACCACCGGAGCCTGCCCCGGCCCCACCGGTGTACTACACACAACCCCCTGAAGTGCGCAACGCTCCCTCGCGGCCGGCCCCTGCGCCGGAGGAACCGGTCGAACCGATCCGGATCGAGGACTTGCATCTCCCGGAACCGGTCGAGCCTGTCGCACCAATCGAGTCGCCGGAGAACACTATTCGAGTCGGTCAGTGGCAGACTCCTCGTCCGGACTGGGTACCGCCTGAATACGCCGACGCGATCAACGACACTGCGGCCGGAGCAGAGGCGCAGGTCGCGACCGCGCTGGATTCGATCGGTATCCCAGCCGGACGCTCGGACCGGGTATCCGGCGCGACGCTGGCCGGTGCCGGGATCGGCGGCGCATTCGGCGCGGTCGCGCTCGGAGCCCCAGCGGCCGTCGCCGGAGCGGCGGTCGGTGCTCTGGCGGGCGGCACCGTCGGCGGAATCGGCGGAGCTGCCCTGGGCATCCTTGTGCCGGTTCCGGTGGTCGGCACGGTGACCTCCGGTGTCGCCGGGACAGCACTGGGTGCTGCCGCCGGTGCTGCCGCCGGTGCGGCCGTGGCTGGAATCCCGCTCGGGGTCATCGGTGCCCTAGGCGCGGCGACGGTCGGTGTCGGCTTCGGTGCCGGTGTCGGAGTAGGGCAACCATGATCGCCCTCACCAGGCACACCCGTAGCATGGCACGTACGGTGGCGGCACTCGCGGTCGCCGCAACCGTGGGGTCCGGCGTCGCCACCTTCGCCGAATCTCCCGCCGCGGCAGTGCCGATCGGCCCAGGATGCCCTGCCCTGTATGTGCTGGGGGTGCAGGGCACGGGCCAGTCCTCACCGGCCGCGGACCCGCTCGCCGACACCGGAGTGGTCGGGGCGCTCATCGCCCCGGTCCTGCGCGCAGCTCCCGGGCTGGTGCAACGGTCCTACATTCCTTACGGCGCGGGGTTCGGCGGTGCCGTCCCCGGCGGTGGCCCTGACCCCTACGCGGTGTCGGTCTCCGACGCCCGCAATCAGCTCGACGTCGCGGCTGCTGAGATCGCCGATACCTGCCCGGAAACGATGATTGCCGGCGTCGGGTATTCGCAAGGGGCGCAGGCGATGTCGGACTTCGCTGCCGACATCGGGGCCGGTTCAGGGCCGATCGGCGCGGACAGAATTGCCGGGATCGCGCTGTACGCCAACCCCGACCGCGCTCCGGGCTCGCCGGTGATCGCGGGGCGCCCCGGCCAGGTGGTGCCCGATCCCGCCCCCGGTACCAGTGGGTCCGCGGTGTCGCCCCCATCTCCGAGCGCGGAGTCCACTGCTACGCCTTGGTGGAAGAACAGTGCTGTTCTCGGCGTGGTCGGGATGGTCGGCGTCGCGGTAACGGTCCTTGCGCTGTTCCGCGACACTCTTGATTTCAAGTTCGGCTCTTCATCTGCTCCATCAAGCGCCGAGATGAGCGAGAAGTCCGAGGGATCCACCGTGACGGCGACGTTGCCGAAATGCTCTGCTGACTATGATGGTGCCCGCGCTGGCTGGGGACCAGACCGCCCAACCTACGGAGCAAACGAAGTCGCGCCCCAACCGACCTTCAACGTTCAGCGGGTCAATCCGAACCTTGGCGACGAGCGCAACTTTGTGGGTGCACGGGAATCCTGGAACCAGGAGATGACCTGGAGAGACGACCTGGAGGTCCGACCGGGTCATGAGTATCGAGTCCGGCTGTACCTGCACAACAGCGCACTCGACCACGACGACTACGTCGCTGCCGGAACGAGCGCCCGCTTCGACCTGCCCACGTGCTCGGGGCGAAGCATTGCTGTGTTCGGCTTTGTCACGTCTGACAGCGCGTTCCCGCGCCAAATCTACGACGGCGTGGTGCTGCGTTCGCAGGACGAGGTCTCCATCGACATCGTTCCGGGATCCGCCATCCTGGAATCCAATGCCCATCCAAGCTCAGATGCCCTCCGCATCCCAGATAGCGTGGCGAGTGCCCAAGGCACATGGGTGGGTAGCCAAGCCCTAGACGGACGGTTCCGAGGCGGCTACGCCAACGATGCCTACCTCACAATCCTGGTAGCCGTTTCGAAAGCCTGATGGTGATCCCCGATCCACCCTTCGTAACTTCGACTTGGCTTCCAGCTTCACACCACCGCCCAGCGTCCTCGCACACTGTCCGAGGCCGAGTCGTGATATCCCCAGGTTCGTCACGGTCGGTTGTCCCCGATACCGAGTGATTCCACTTGCTCACCGAACAGCAGCGGGTGCTAATTGACGCCGAGTGAAGCGGATACATCGAGATCAACCAGCGCTGTATGCCGATCGACCACTAGGTCATTTGCGCAGTGCAACAACCGAGTTCAAACGGCGTGAGGAAGGCTCACCTAATCATCGGAATCGACCGGGGTGGCGGCGAATCCGGTGTCACCGACGATGACGACGCAGGGCCGCTTTTCACGGTCTAGGTCGTGGAGTGCTTCAGCGAGGTGCGTCGACATCAGCGTCATCCACCACTCCCACGCCGGTTCCGGTGCCGCACCCCGCTCAGCTGCCCAACACTGCTACGCACTGCGCGGCCCACGATCCCAACGCATGCGGCGACCACGCGGCCAGCCTCGCCTCCGGCCTGGTGCATGTTTCACCTATCCGCCTTCGATTGTCGTCAACGCGGGTCGTCATCGGTCGTCGCTACATTCCGCCACGCCAAGACAGACCAGCAGATCCGATACTCGGAACTGGGTCTCCCACACGGTCGGATCGTCGGGGTCGAGCCCAGCGTCGAGTAGTGCTTGCCGGTCGATCGAATCTCTGCCCATGCCTTGTCCGACGTTTGCGGACACGCACCGGCTCCGCAGGCGATGTGACTGTCCGCCGCTTGACCTTTCGGCATCGCCGTAGCGATCCAGCAGTTCGGGTGCGCCAGCGAGAACCTCACCCAATCCATGGTGGTCGAGGCTCAGCTCGGGACAGCTGTGTTCGGCGGCGGTGTGCCTGTCGGGTTCGCGCGAACTCGCCCCTGCGCCGGTTTTGAACCGCTGTGCCCATCACGGCCACGATCCTGCGCGAACGTGCTGGTTTTCCGGTGCGGCGGGTGCTCGCTCCGGCTACGGCCCTGCCACTGCCACAACAATCAAACCCGTTAAGCTGTTAGCTCACTCGGGCGGATGAAGTAGGGGAGGGAGATCGGTATGCCGATTCCCAACGAGCAGTTCTCGATTCACACAGACGGAGGTAGCGAGGCTGCCGAGCAACTGTTGGGCTGGTTGAGTGATGACGATGCGCTGCGCGGTCGCGTCCGGTTCGATCCCGCCTCGATCCGTGAAGGGAACATGGGTGGGGTCACCGAGATCCTCACCATCGTTCTGGGATCCGGAGTCGCCGGTGTCACTGTCACCGCTTTGGCACGGTCGCTGACGACGTGGCTGACCCATCGCCGCTCCGACCTCACCGTCACTCTCACCCGCGCCGACGGTGAATCGGTGAAGATCACGGGCAAACGTCTTGACGCCGACACAGTGCTACGCCGGATCCAGGACCTGACCGGCCCCGTCGATCCGCGACAGTGACTACCCGGCAGCCGCGCCGCGAGGAGTCTCACGCGGTGCTGATCGGCGTCGGTGCCTACGACCATTCCGAACGCCTACCCGACATCGCCGGTGCCGCGCACAACCTCTCCGACCTGAGTCGACTGTTGACCAGCGACGGCGGTGTCTTGAGTCCGGACAATTGTTGGACGGTGTTGAACCCCGACAGCAGCGCCCGCGTTGGTGACCTGGTCGAGCGAGCCGCTGAGCAGGCGACCGACACCCTGCTGGTCTACTACACCGGACACGGCCTCCTCGATCGCCGCGGCCGTTTGCACCTCACCCTGACCGGTACCCACCCCGACCGCACCGGCTACACCGCACTACCGTTCAGCACCCTGCGTGAATCGATTCTCGACAGCCCCGCCGCCACCCGGATCCTGATCCTGGACTGCTGCTTCTCCGGTCGAGCCTTCGACGCGCTCACCGACGCGGGCCCCGACGCCATCCTCGGCCAAGCCGACATCGCCGGCACCTACACGATCACCTCGAGTGCCCGTAACGAACTCTCCTACGCACCACCGGGAGACCGCAACACGGCCTTCACCGGCGCTCTGATCGCCGCCGCCACTCATACCCCCGGCTTGGCCCTCGACGATCTCTACACCCACACCGAGCAACACCTGCACCGCAACGGGCATCCCCGACCCCAGCGACGTGCGGTCAACACTGCCGGTCGACTCATCTTGTTCCCCCGAACCGTCCCCAACCCATCAGCCGAAACCGTCAGCGAACTCGAGCAGTTGCTCGCCAACCGACTGCGCGTGCTGGGTCCTGACCACCCTGATTCCCTGAGCACCGCCCACAACCTTGCTTCCGTCTACCGAGAGGCGGGCCAGGTCGAGGAAGCAATCGACTTGCTGAAGAGAACGCTCACCGACGAGCAGCGCGTGCTGGGCCCCGACCACGCTGAGACTTTGGTCACCGCCCACAACCTTGCTTACGACTACCAGGAGGCGGGTCGGGTCGACGAGGCTATCGACCTGTTCGAGAAGACCCTTGCCGACCAGCAGCGCGTGCTGGGTCCCGACCACGCTGACTCCATGGTCACTGCCCACAACCTCGCTTACGCCTACCGGGTCGCGGGTCGGGTCGACGAGGCTATCGACCTATTCGAGAAGACCCTTGCCGACCAGCAGCGCGTGCTAGGCCCTGACCACCCTGAGACTTTGAACACCGCCCACAACCTCGCCGCCGCCTACCGGGTCACGGGTCGGGTCGACGAGGCTATCGACCTGTACGAGAAGACCCTTGCCGACCAGCAGCGCGTGCTGGGTCCCGACCACGCTGACTCCATGGTCACTGCCCACAACCTCGCTTACGCCTACCGGGTCGCG
>NZ_JBSGVG010000051.1:0-11080 GCF_053608345.1 Nocardia sp. NPDC055050 | reverse complement strand
ACGGGTCGGGTCGAGGAAGCGATCGACCTGTTCGAGAAGACCCTTGCTGACCGGCAGCGCGTGCTGGGTCCCGACCACGCTGACTCCCTGGTCACTGCCCACAACCTTGCCGTCGCCTACCGGGTCGCGGGTCGGGTCGGCGAGGCGATCGGTCTGTACGAGAAGACCCTTACCGACCAGCAGCGCGTGCTGGGTCCCGACCACGCTGACTCCCTGGTCACCGCCCACAACCTCGCCGCCGCCTACCGGGAGGCGGGTCGGGTCGACGAGGCGATCGGTCTGTTCGAGAAGACCCTTACCGACCAGCAGCGCGTGCTTGGCCCCGACCACCTCAACACCCTGAACACCGCCCACAACCTCGCCGTCGCCTACCGGGTCGCGGGTCGGGTCGGCGAGGCGATCGACCTGTACGAGAAGACCCTTGCCGACCGGCAGCGTGTGTTGGGCCTCGACCACGTTGACTCCCTGGTCACCGCCCACAACCTCGCCGTCGCCTACCGGGTCACGGGTCGGGTCGGCGAGGCGATCGACCTGTACGAGAAGACCCTTGCCGACCGGCAGCGCGTGTTGGGCCCCGACCACGCTGAGACTTTGATCACTGCCCACAACCTCGCTTACACCTACCGGGAGGCGGGTCGGGTCGAGGAAGCGATCGACCTGTTCGAGAAGACCCTTGCTGACCGGCAGCGCGTGCTGGGTCCCGACCACCTCAACACCCTGATCACCGCCCACAACCTCGCCGCCGGCTACCAGATCGCGGGTCGGGTCGGCGAGGCGATCGACCTGTTCGAGAAGACGCTTGCTGACCGGCGGCGCGTGCTGGGTCCCGACCACCCCGACACCCTGAACACCCGCAATGGCCTCGCCGTCGCCCACAGGACGATGAAGAAGCATTTCGAAGCATATGACTTGGTTCGGCGGGTTCTGCCCGAGTTTGAGAGCTTGCTCGGCGCCGACCATCCGGGGTCCTCCGCTTTTCGCGCATTCCTGGACGGATTCGCACCTCGTGCACGATCAACGGTCAACGAGGACTAGCGTTTCGGTGACGCGTCTTCGTACCGCTACGCCGCCGACGCGGTTAGAGATCAGCGCCGCTGATGTCCTAGCTGGGCGACGAAGGCTCTTGATGGCCAAAGTCCAGCGCGTCGCGCCGCCGAACCTGGGACCACACAGACGTCACTTCGGCGCTGCCAGTGTCGGATGCGTCCGGTGACGTCCACTTCGCGGGAATCACGATTGACGACGACGGAGCGTGGCTATGGCGCGAATGGTCGACATTCAAACCGGCAGAAGCGACCGCGCTCGACAAGGTGCACCGAGCAGTCCTTGCTGCTTGTGCTGCGGCACCTCGGATTCGTCCGATGAGGAGTTTGTCGCATCGGGGGCCTAGGCGTATGAAGCCGGTCGCGGCTGCGGCGCTCAGACTGATGCAGTCGAGAGGTCGTTCCGAGAGGATCGCGAGGAAGATGTGCCTTCGCGTACGAGCTGAAACCACAGCCCGGACGGGAATCGGCATGATGGTGCGTTCGAGATTCTGTCAGAGATGGCTAGTCATCATGCAGCTGCCGAACTGCTGCCTCCATTCACAGCCAGGAACCCTAGGTGGCCGCGTACGCTGTGCCCATGAATCCCGGGGCTTCCGGCTCAAGTATTGTTCAGCTTCGCGTTCGCGAAGACCTCCACACGGAGGCCGAGCTGATTTCGCTCCACGAATGGCTCAACCACGAACCAGAACTACGCGGCAAGGTGCACACAGACGCACACAGCAAACCCGCTGCCGGTGAGATGGGCTGGCCCGTCGACGTTCTGGTCGTATCGGTGGGCAGTGGCGGGGCGATCACCGTGCTGGTCGGCTCGGTGACAACTTGGATCCGGACTCGGCGGTCGACTTTGTTTGTCGAAGTGACAAAGCCTGATGGATCGAAGCTTCGAATCGACGCCCGCGGGCCTGTGGCAGTGCACGTTTCCGACGCTCTGCTCAAGCCCGCGACGGAGCAAGGCGAGCTCGCCTGAGGTGCCGACCATGCCCCTGCCGAGTCCCGACAGCTCGCGGGTAGTGCTGATCGGATGCAGTACGTTCGACCATCTCGAAGCACTGCCCGCTGTGCGCAACAACGTCACCGGTTTGGCTCGGTGTCTTCTGGATCCACAGTTGTGGGGAGTGCGTAGCGAAAATCTGGTCACCGTCATAGATCCGCACAGCAGGTCGGACATGCTCTCGCCCATTGACAGTGCCGCTGAGCAGGCGACCGACACCCTGATTGTCTACTACGCGGGCCACGGATTTCCAGATCGCCGGTCGAATTTGCTACTCGCTCATACCGGTTCTAAGTTCAACAAGTCCTATACCGCCACGCCTTACGATGAGATACGCGATATCGTGACCTACAGTCCGGCGCAGCGTCGGATCGTCATCCTCGACTGCTGCTACAGCGGACGCGCTCTCGGCACCATGGGCATGGACGGGAGCATGGATACACCTAGCATCGTCGCCCAGAGCGCGGACTCAGAAGGAACATTCCTGCTTGCGGCCGCCGCGGAAAACCGGACCGCACTGGCGCCCCCGGACGAGGCGTACACTGCCTTTACCGGCGAGTTGGTGGCGCTGCTCGACACTGGCCACGCTGATGGGCCCGAATTCTGGGATCTGGACTCCCTCTACCGGCAGCTTCGTCGCGAACTGAAAGCCAGAGGGCGACCGGAACCGCAAAAGCGAGATCGCAACAGCGCAGGCCAACTCGCCATCGCCCGCAATCGGATTGCCTCCCAAGTCAATTTCGACAAGGCTGCGGGCCCGACAGCCGATGTCGCCGTGGGTGTCACTGTCGCTAGGCGATATCGACTGACTCGCTTCATCGCCAGCGGTGGCTCGGGCAGAGTATGGGAGGCGCTCGACCAGGGATTGGACCGGAAAGTCGCGGTGAAAATTCTTAAGGAAGAATACTCCAACGACCCAGGCTTTCTGGAACGGTTCCGGCAAGAAGCACGTACCGCCGCAAGCTGCAACCACCCAGGCATCGTGAGCCTCTACGACTACGGCGAAATGAAGTTGAGCACTGGGGGTAGCGTCGCGTATCTCGTTATGGAGCTGGTAGCGGGCGAGCCCCTGAGTAGCGTACTTACCAGACTCGATGTCTTGACCGTTCCGCAGGCCATGGACTTGCTTGAACAGCTGGGGCGAGCTTTGGAGGTCCCGCATCGGGAAGGGATTATCCACCGTGACGTAAAGCCGGCCAATATCCTCGTCACGCCGACCGGTCAGGTCAAGCTAGCAGATTTCGGAATAACGATGGCCATCGATCACGCGCCGCTGACATACGGGATGTTCGGCGCGGCAGGCTATCTTGCCCCAGAATTGTCGGTGGGCGACCACGGTGCCACCACTGCCAGCGACATCTACTCACTCGGTGTGGTCGGCTATGAGGCGCTCGCTGGCTCCCGGCCATTCGGCGGATCTAACGCGATACAGATTGCGATGCAGCACATCAACCACGCACCGCCACCGCTACCGGTGACCATCCCGGCTAATGTGCGTGAACTCATCGAGATTACGCTCAGCAAGGATCCACTGGACCGGTACCGCACTGGCGGCGCCTTCGCAGACGCCGTAGCTGCGGTGCGGGCCGGAAATCGTCCACCACAGCCAGAAGCCACTACAGATCACACCGGTTCTGCACGCATTAGGCGCCCAGCCAAGGGTTAGTAGCGCAGGGTGAGCACCACACCCTGCCCTCGGCGGAACGGTTTTCACTGAGGCAGGACTTCTGTCACCGAGATCGAGGGCGGCGGCCGAAGGTTCGCGCGAGGACAAGTTGCAGATGACGGTTCCCCAATCGTCAAGGCCCCCTGTCACGCGCTCATTCCTGATCCTCGCCCGTGGCTACGTCGGTAGCATGGCAGAGCCGTTAGTGCGGCACTCGGCGCTACAGGATCAACCGGAGGGTTCCGTGGGGGTTGACGACGATCGCGAACTGCAATCAGATGTCCCCGTGAATCTTTCTCTCGCAGAGGATTTGCTTTTGGCTGGTCGTGGCGTTGTTATCGGCGCAGTGGCAGCCGACGAGGCTGGAGACCTTCCTGAGCTGGATGACATCCCCGAGTTCGGGAAGCTTCCTGATCGCGTCGTGTTGATCCAGTGCGAAGCGCGTGTCACCTACGACCAAAGCCGTATCAAGTCCATCGACGTCCGAGGCGTCAACGCAAACGAGGTCCGCGATGTAACTCGCAGCCTCGTAGATGATCTCGAGGTTCATCGACGAGAGCAAGACGCGTTGCGTTCGCCTTGGTTCTCCGGACTCTTCTACCTTGCGGTTCTATGCGTGGTGATCGTCCTCCTTCTTGCCGCCGGGCGAGTTCTTCCCATCTGGTCCCTTCCTGTCGTGGTCGCTGCCGCCGCCATCCTCGTCTCAGTTGTCGGAGCGTTGCAGATGCGGCAGGACGATCGACTCAGCGAGCGCGGATTCCTTGCCCTGATGGGTGACGTTTTCCGCAGCCTGCCCACCCTCTTGTCTCGGTCGGAAACGAAGGCAGACGATCCCTCGACCGAATGCCGAGATCGGTGACAATCAAACGGCCGACTCAGTGGCAACAACGTTGCTTCCCTCACCGAAACCGACAGAACTCCAGCCGCCTCGTGACAGGTACGGCGCTTCGTCACACGAACTGTGACGGCTGGCTCCGCGTGGGGCGTCGACCGATGCGGCAGAAGACCCTCACCGGTCGGCAGGGGTCTTCTCGCATATGACCGGGCTCGAGGGGCGCGGACGGGTCACATGATGGCTTGGGCCTTCCGGTTTATGAACCAGATCATCTTCACTCGAAGACGATCCTGCGCTGGCATTGGCGGTTCACTCCTGCCGAGTGGCCCTCCCCCTTCGAGCGTTGCCTGGGCAGCCACCCGCCCGATTTGCCGAGGGTGGCGGGGATTCGCCAGTTCCGCCGATGTCGAGTCCTCCTGCTGGGTGGGGGTGTTCGCCCCACCCAGCGGGCGTTCCGCCGGGGCGGGGTCGGGATTGCTAGAGGGGGTTGCGCTGGTTGTATTGTCGGTGCGCGAAGATGAGCAGGTGCCGAATATGCAGGGGTGCTTGATTCTTGGCGACTACAGGGCGGGAAAGTCGGCGGGTGGATTTCGTCGCAACGATGAGCAGCGTGGACTGGTGGCTGTTGGATGGCTGCCGATCCGTGATGTTTTTAGCGATGTCTGGGCGCTGGTCGACTCACAGGGCCAGTTCTGATGGGCCGTCGTCCTGACCCAGCCCGTTCACATGCAGTGCTGATCGGGGTCGGCAACTACAGATGCCCCGAGTTGCCCGACATCCCTGCGACACAGGCGAACCTGACCGATCTGCGATCCAGACTGATCGCTCCCGGTGCGGGCAGTTTCGAGGACGATCGTTGTGTTTTGGTCTGCGAACCCCGCTATGGCGAGGAGATCGGGGAGGCCGTGCACGCCGCAGGCCGTGCCGCAACCGATGTGCTGCTGGTGTACTACACCGGCCACGGCCTGCTTGATTCTCGCGGTCGTCTGCATCTGGGCTTGGTCGGCTCCAACCCCGATCGCGCCCGGTTCACGGCATTGCCGTTCGACACCCTGCGTGAGGAGCTGCTCGACAGTGGTGCCAGCACCCGCATACTGATCCTGGATTGCTGTTTCTCAGGTCGTGCGTTCGAAGCAATGAGCGACCCCGCCACCGTGGTCGCTGGCGAAACCGACATCGCAGGCACATACACGATGACCTCATCGGCCCGCAATGAAACTTCCTATGCCCCAATAGGGGACCGGAACACCGCCTTCACCGCAGCTCTGCTCGCCACGATCGACACCCCCGCGAAACACACTCTTGACACCCTCTTCCGAAATATCGAAACCCATCTCACACGAAACGGACACCCACGGCCACAACGCCGCAGCGTAAACATCGCCGGTGACCTGATCCTGTTCGACAACCTCGAAACCCGCAGCATCGCTGGCCCCCAACTCATCAAGGATATGCCGGGCCTGTCCGAGATCCGCTATCCGCTGCCCCCCGTTGACCACATCGACAATAAAGCGGCTCACAGACCAGCGGAACCGGCAACAACCGCGGATACTCGCAGCCCGGCAACGGCTCCTCATTTGGCAACGGGTTCGGTCGGTCATCACCCAATAGGTGTTGGGACTGGTAGCCGTCGACGCTCCACCACAGCAGCCGACAGCACCCTCCGCAGACGCCCGCTCCTGATCTCGGAACCGACCCTTCTCGCCGGCCATGCCAGTGCGGTCTGTTCAGTGGCGTTCAATCATGACAGCGCTCTGCTCGCCACCAGCAGCAGTGACAAGACAGCGCGGTTGTGGGATGTTGCCACCGGCAAACAGATCGGAGAACCCTTCACCGGGCACACCGGCACGGTGCGGTCGGTGGCGTTCAATCATGACAGCACTCTGCTCGCCACCAGCAGCAGTGACAAGACAGCGCGGTTGTGGGATGTTGCCACCGGCAAACAGATCGGAGAAGCTCCTACCTCCTACGCCAACCCGGTATGGCCAGTGACGTTTAATCATGACGGCACTCTGCTCGTCACGGGGAGCAGCAGCGCCCGCAGCGGCGGCAATACCGGCCAGACGGTGTGGTTGTGGAATGTCCTCACCGGCAATCTCATCGAAGTGGCCCTCACCGGCGCCGTCGGCACGGTGTGGCCAGTGGTGTTCAGCCATGACGGCGCCCTGCTCGCCACCGGCGACTTCAGCAAGAAGGTGTGGTTGTGCGATGTCGCCACCGGCAAACAGATCGCACAACCCCTCCGTCATACCAGCCCGGTGCTGTCGGTGGCATTCAGCCATGACGGCTCCATGATCGCCACCAGCAGCGACGACAAGAAGGTGTGGTTGTGGGATGTCGCCACCGGCAAACAGATCGCAGAACCCCTCGGCCATATCGGCCCGGTGCTGTCGGTGGCATTCAGCCATGACGGCTCCATGATCGCCACCAGCAGCGACGACAAGAAGGTGTGGTTGTGGGATGTCGCCACCGGCAAACAGATCGCAGAACCCCTCGGCCATATCGGCCCGGTGCTGTCGGTGGCATTCAGCCATGACGGCTCCCTGATCGCCACCAGCAGCGACGATCAGACGGCGCGGTTGTGGAGGGTAAATAAGTTCGCATAGTCGCCTGTCCACTCCGGCCCTAACGTGGATCCGTCCGGCTCTGCGTGATTGACCAGGCTCGGATGCTAACGGGCGCTAGATGATTGATCGAGGGCGTCTTCGCAGGGTCAGCAGGTGGCTGCCGAGGTCGCCAACTACGCGACAGGTGCCCGGCTGCGGTGATCGACGTGCCACAGCACAGGCCCAGCTCAGGTTTTCCAAGCTGTCTGAGTGAAGGGCTGAGGGCGAATCGGCGCCACGAAGGGCACGCGATTCCCACAGCAGTCGCCCCGGTAACATGTGGGCACTCGCAATCCGCGAGATGTACCGCAAGCCGCTCAAGTCGGATACCCAGCCGTGGTGCACGCTGGCCCGGCCCGCAACCTACGGGCTGGACCAGCGCAATCATGCAGTGGTTCACTGCTATGCCCCACCACGGGGGCAGAGCTGGGCGTACTTCGGTCACACGAAATCGTGAGCGCGTCGTAGAACCGTTGTGATTAAGCGTGGTCGACATCGTCGTAGGAACCGCCTTCCTCGGGGGCTCCAAGAGCCGCGGCATCGCTGAGAATTCGGCTGATGGTGGAGCGGCTTTTGTTCAGCTCGGTGGCGATGCGCGTGGGACTACCGCACACGGGAACATGCTGTTCAGGGGCAAAATCTGGCGGATTTGCCAGGTGTCGTGCTTGCATCGGCCGCGGCTATATCGGTGTGCGCGATTAGGGAGCGACCGAGGTTTGGGTCGCTGTATCTCACTGGCAACTCGCGGTGTGGCGGCGGGTGGCGAGGTGCGGAGTTCGAGGTCTGCGACGAGAGCGGGCCGTGATTTGACGTACATGCGCAAATACCGAGACCAGCGACGGTTTATTACCAATACCGGGATATGCGCATCTAACTATATTTCCCGTAGGTTTTCTGTGAACGTGAGCGGTTCGACCACGGACTGCCCAGACGGGGACTGAGGGATGGGCGAGGGCGTATCATCGTTGCTGGAGGATCAGCAGACTGGCCAGCACCTTTGGAGGTCAGCTGATGGTTGCACGTAGACCGCGGCGCTCGTCGCGAACGGATCGGTCACCAGAAACGGCGCAGCGGGTACGACGCTCACGCGAGCGTGTGCGTCGTCGCCGTGAACTCGCTCGCGAACGTGACGGCGCGGCCGCCGCAGCGGTGCGCCGCTATCTGTCCGGGTGGCACGCGATCACTAAATGCGGTACCGAGCGCGACGCTCAGATCGCTGAACTGCGTCGGCAGGTCAGCGTCGTCGAAGACGAGGCTGCCGCCCGGATCGCGGGTTCGCGCGCTGATCAGGGCTGGGCGGCGGTGATCATTCCCGACCAGCCCGCCCCCATCGACGACGACGCCGACCTGCTTGAGATCACCCCGAAGCAAGTCCTTCAACTCATCGCATTCGCTCGAATGCAAGCTGCTACCTTGCCTGCCCCGCCGGTGGGCGCCGAACAGACCTACACCACGCGCGAGCGGACGCAGCGGACAGAGGAAGAACACACCGACACCGACGGCACGCGACCACCGACTACTCCTGGCTTCCTAGCGCAAGCCGAGCAAATCGAAATGACATCGGGGTTGCCGCCGACCAGTGCGATCGGCCGCGCTGGAGCTCTCAAGCGGCCCGCGTCCAACTGTCAGCATCAGCCAGCGCTGAACCTCGAAAGAGGACGACAAGCTGGCCCATTCGAGATCCGCCGATCCGATAGCGACTGTGCCGGCAGGGAGATAGGGGTGAGCGTCGATCGGTGCGATAGTCGCTTGGCTGGAGAGACTATCGGGTGTCGTTGTAGCGGCCGACCTGTTAGATATGGCATCGGAACTGCTGCGGTGACAACGGCTGTCGCACCGGCGCACCCGTGGCGAGGATGGCCGGAACGCGGTTCCACGTCGGCGGCAATAGAATCCGGCGCCCAACAGCGCGTGTGCGTGCCCTTCCGTGACATCGCAGGCTCTCGCCATGGCTGAGTTAGCGACGCCGCAAGAAGCAGCGGAGTACTTGCGGACCACAGTCGGCAAGCTCGCCAACGACCGGCACCTCGGCGTCGGGCCCCCTTACGTGAAGTTTGGCCGCAAAGTCCTCTATCCGTGGAAGTCCTTGCGGACGTTTGTGGAGGAGCACACGATCCGCGGTCTGTAACGCTGCATCACACCCGGAAGATGGCAATCTCTCAGTTACCGCCGGGGACTTCACCTCGTCCTCGGCATTTCCTATGCTCCTCGCCGAGTGCATAGCTGAATTGCACCACGCTGCGGGTGAGGACGAGTGAGCAGGAAGGAATACGCATATGGATAGATGGCAGTTAACGTTGGGCTTTCTAAACAAGCCGGAACGTGGAGGCCCTCGATATGTTGGCGGCGCGGTCGAGAACGAGGTGGCGCCATATGTCGCAGATTGAGCTGACACCTGGAGCTCATGGGAGGTTCAGTGAGCCCAAATGGAACGAAGCTCGGAAGATCTACCAGGTTCATTGCCTCATTGGCGAGCCATATGGCGATCCATCGAAAGTCCATGCCTCAGGAAAGACCAAACCGAAATCTATTGCGAATCTCAAGAAGAGGCTTGCTGATTGGAGACCGCGTGCCCAATCGGTTGGTACATATCCGCCGGAGGTGAGCGTCGAGGATCTGTGTAGGGCGTGGCTCCGCACCTATGAGAACGACCGGCAGAAGCGGCCTCAGAACGCAAAGCATTATCGGCGCGAGATCGAACCGGCCACGAAGGGCCGAGCGAAAGCCGACAAGATCACGCTAGTTGGGTCGGTCCTGGGAAGGATGAAGGCGGCCGAGACGAGGCCGTTCCACATCCGCATACACTTGGAGTTACTGAACGGGTTTTCATACAAGAACGCCCGCCAGAAGTCCATCCTGCGGAACGCGTTTCAGATGCTTGTTGACGATGGCTTCCGTGATGACAATCCCGTCGACTCGGCGAAGGGTTACAAGGGAAGTCGGGCCAGACAGCCGGGAAGCCGCGCAAAGAAGGTGCGCAACCCGTTTTTCCCCGATGAGCCGCAGCCGTTCACCCCCCAAGAGCTCAGCTGGTACTGGGAGGCTGAACGTGACTACTTCCCTCGCCCGAACCAATCCCGTGTGTTCGAACAGCGATACATGGATTTTACGAAGCTGATGTACGAGCTCGCTGCGCGCCCGAGCGAGGCTTTGTCCGTTCGATTTGACGACGTCAACTTCGACACGCATGAAGTGACTGTTTCCGGCACCATCGTCGACACCGAACTGCGTGTTTGGCAACTCAAGGAAATCATCGAGCAGTATCGGCTGCCTCATGACGAGATCGTCATGCCTCGTGGGTGGCCGAATAACGATGATGACGACGTTGTCGGCGTCGCCTACCGCCAGCCGTTCACGAAGACCGCACGATCGATGCGGACGATTAAGGTTGGCCCTGACTGCATGTCAATGCTGCGCCGGCGACAGATAGCAGCGGCACCCGGTCACCGACTGGTGATCCCAAGCCGGACCGGGCAAGTGGTGCGGTCGGAGCAGATGTCCAAGACTTGGGCTGCGATTGTCAGGGGATTGGACCTGGAGTGGTCGACGGTAAAGACGCTCCGCTCCACCCGCGCGACGCGCGTAGCCGAAAAGTACGGACTTCCGGCTGCCCGGCTGATCCTGGGGCACGAGGTGGATTCGGCCGTGACTGCGAGGCACTACGTCCCAGCGGCTCGCCACGTTGTTGATCTCGCCGATGCCCGATGATGTGCAGGTAGTCAGTGCTGACCCTCCCAAAACGGCCACAAAACGGTCACTGCAGATTTCAATCTATGTTAATCCGCAGGTGAGGCGAGGAAACAGAGAAATGAGGCTACACCGAGCCGATCCTGCACCGGCGTCGTCGTGAGTTCAAGGCCGCGCAGAAGTAGTGGTGTCGACTGCATGAAAAGTAGCTCATAGCAGCTCTTTTCGCTTGCGGCCCCGCCTCGGAGA
>NZ_JBSGVG010000050.1:0-38975 GCF_053608345.1 Nocardia sp. NPDC055050 | reverse complement strand
CTCCTTCGTCGCCTACGCAACGGCACCTGATCGACGGGACGGCCGCGAACCCGGCCGCTGCGCGTCCGGCCCCTCCCTAAGGGTCGGGGTTCGGGGTTCGGAATTCGGGTAGCGTTGGTGCATGACCGAGGACCGACGTGGACGTGTCAAGGTTGAGACCGGACAGAAGCGAGTACGGGTTTATCTGCGCGGGAAGCTGGTGGCCGACACGCTCCGGCCGTTGCTGGTCTGGGAGATCCCGTACTACCCGACCTACTACGTGCCACTCACCGACGTGCGCGCCGACCTCGATCCGAACGGGGTCACCGAGCACTCCCCCAGCCGCGGCGACGCGACGGGTTACGACGTGACGGTCGAGGGTCTGCGCGCCGACGGTGCGGCGCTGCGCTATCTCGACTCACCGCTGTCGGAGCTGAAAGACGCTGTGCGGCTCGATATCGCCGCGTTCGACTGGTTCGAGGAAGACGAGCAGGTCTTCGTCCATCCGCGCGATCCGTATTCGCGCGTGGACATTCTCGGCAGTTCCCGGCACGTGCGGGTGGAGATCGACGGAGTGACCGTCGCGGACTCGCATTCGCCCCGAATCCTGTTCGAAACCGGTTTGCCCGCACGGTATTACCTGCCGCTGACCGATGTCCGGATGGATCTGCTGACCGCGTCGGACACCCACACGAGCTGCCCGTACAAGGGCACCGCCGATTACTGGAACGTGCGCGTCGGCGACACCGAGCACACCGACCTGGTCTGGATCTACCGCACGCCGCTGCCGGAGAGCCAGAAGGTGGCGGGGCTGGCGTGCTTCTACAACGAGAAGGTCGACATCTACCTCGACGGGGTGCGACAGGATCGCCCGCACTCCCCGTTCGGCTGACTATTCGCCGACGTCGAGCACGCCTTCGTCGACCGCCCACTTGATCGACTTCTCCAGTGACGGACACGATTCCGGCCGACCCGGCCGCGCACCGTGCGCGGTCAGCTGCGCGAAGATCGGGCAGTGCGCGTCGGGTCGCTCGGTCCACTGCACCGAGGTCTGGTGCTGACTCGCCTTGCGCACCAGCACCTGTGCCGAGCACGCCTGGCACCGCAGTGGTGTGAGACCCGTGTCGAGGTAATGCTGTTTGTCGACCACAGTTTGCGCCCGCACCGCGGCTTGCCGCGCGGGTTGATCAGCGAAATCGGGCGCTTTGGCCCAGGTCGGGCGAGTCCCCGCACGCTGCGAGGATTCGCCCGACCCCGGCTCCGCCGAAGCGAGCTGCGACGGATCGCCGGACCTTTGCGGCTCGCTCTGGCTCATATCAGACGCCTGCTTCCTCGGATTCGGCCTTGCGGCGCAAGTTCTCCGCCACCTCGGCCTCCCACGCCTGATTCGCCTTGGTCGTATCGACCTCGAACTCGAAGCGCTGGGTCATCTTCTCGGTCACCTCGGCGACGTCGACGTAGAACTGCTCGTACCAGCGACGCAGCTGGTAGACCGGCCCGTCTTCCTCGCAGAGCAGCGGGTTCTCGACCTTGGACTTGTGCTTCCAGATCTCCACGTCCTGCAGGAAGCCGTCGCCGAAGAACTTGGCCATCGTGTCGGCCAGTTTCTTCGCGGCCTCGTCGGGCAGGCCCTTGGGCTTCTCGACCGACAGACCCCACTGCAGCACGAACGAATCCTGGTCGACCGGGTAGTGGCAGTTGATCAGCTGAACCTTGATCTCGTACCCGCTGTAGATGTTCACCAGCGGATTGATCATGTAGGACGGCCCGAAGTAGGACGCCTCCGACTTCAGCAGCGTGTCACCGCCGTGCTTGGCGGCCATACCGACGTCGGGGCGGCCCTTGGTCTCCAGGAACTGCGTCGCCACATGCCCTTCGAAGACGTTCTTGAAGAACGTCGGGAAGGCGTAGTGGATGTAGAAGAAGTGCGCCATGTCCACGACGTTGTCGATGATCTCGCGGCAGTTGGCGCCCTGGATCAGCAACGAGTCCCAGGTCCAGTCGGTCCAGCCGCTGTTGTGGGCCTCGGTCGGATTGCCCTGTTCGTCGGTGTAGGGACCCTCGATGTACGGGATCGTGACCTCGGCGGGCGGTTCGTTGCCCTCGTGATCGTGCCAGACGTACAGCTGACCGTTGCGCTCGAGCGTGGTCCACTTCCGGGTGCGGGCCAGCGGCGGAACGCGGCGCGCGTACGGAATCGCGGTGCACTTTCCGCTGGCGCCCCAGCGCCAGTCGTGGAACGGGCAGGCGATGTCGTCGCCCTTCACCGTTCCCATGCTCAGGTCGCCGCCCATATGCCTGCAGTAGGCGTCGAGCACGCGGATCTGGTCGTCGGTATCGGTCCACACGACGAGCTTGGTACCGAAGACCTCGACCGCGTGCGGTTTACCGTCGCGGAACGTCGACGCGAGGCCGACACAGTGCCAGCCACGCGCGAACCTCGTCGGCGGTGCACCGACATCGAGTTCCCTCACCTTGGGGTTGATCGCCATCCCGAACCCTCCTCGTTCACTAGAACACGTTACAAAACTGAGCCACTTCACGCCAGTTGTCCAGCGAACTTCCTTGTTGACTCCTGTTATATCCGAGGTAGGGCGATCTTCTCGACAGAAACGAGAACCTGTTCTAATCTCAGAGACGAAAAGAACCGGTTGTCGATCCGACAAGGGCAGGAGCGGGCTCCGAAATGACGCAAGAAGTGACCGAACGGGTCGAGGCACTGCTGCCGACGCTGCGTGAGCGTGCGCAGGAGGCCGAAGACCTGCGCCGCATTCCCGAAGAATCCATGAAGGCGCTGCAGGAGACCGGTTTCTTCCGGCTGCTCCAGCCCAAGCAGTGGGGCGGCCACGCGGCCGACCCGGTGGTCTTCTACGACACCGTGCGCAGGATCGCCAGCGCGTGTGGTTCCACCGGCTGGGTGTCGGGCATCATCGGGGTGCACAACTGGCACCTCGCGCTGTTCGACCAGCAGGCCCAGCAGGACGTGTGGGGCGAGGACACCGATGTGCGCATCTCGTCCTCGTACGCGCCGATGGGAGCGGGACAGGCCGTCGACGGTGGTTACATCGTGCGCGGCTCGTGGGCTTGGTCCTCGGGTTCCGATCACGCCACCTGGGCGGTGCTGGGCGGTCCGGTGATCAAGAACGGCAAGCCGGTCGACTTCGGCAGCTTCCTGATCCCGCGCTCGGACTACCGCATCGATGACGTCTGGAACGTCGTCGGTCTGCGCGGCACCGGCTCCAACACCGTCGTCGTCGAGGACATCTTCGTCCCGTCGCACCGGTTCCTGAGCTTCCGCGCGATGAGCGAGGGCCGCGCGCCCGGCCTCGAGCAGAACACCGACCCCGTCTACAAGATGCCGTGGGGCACCATCCACCCCACCACCATCTCCGCGCCGATCGTCGGCATGGGCTACGGCGCCTACGAGGCGCACGTCGAGCACCAGGGCAAGCGCGTGCGCGCCGCCTACGCCGGCGAGAACGCCAAGGACGATCCGTTCGCCAAGGTGCGCGTGGCCGAGGCGGCCAGCGATATCGACGCCGCGTGGCGTCAGCTCTCGGGCAATGTCGCCGAGGAGTACGCACTGCTGCTGGCGGGCGAGGAGGTGCCGTTCGATCTGCGCGTGCGCGCCCGTCGCGACCAGGTGCGTTCGACCGGTCGCGTGATCGCCTCGATCGACAAGCTCTTCGAGTCCTCGGGCGCCACCGCCCTGGCCAACGGCACGCCACTGCAACGCTTCTGGCGTGACGCGCATGCCGGGCGGGTCCACGCGGCCAACGATCCCGAGCGCGCCTACGTGATGTACGGCACGCACGAGTTCGGCCTGCCCGTCACCGACGCCATGGTGTAGCCGATGACCCGAACCGCTGAACTGACCTACGCATCGACCTCACGCTTCGCGCAGGTCACCCCCGATCTGAAGCTGCACTACCACGAAGCCGGAGTGGGCAACGGGCCGACGATCGTGCTGCTGCACGGTGGTGGACCCGGTGCCTCGGCGTGGTCGAACTTCGCCCGCAACATCCCGGTGCTGGCCGAGCGCTATCACGTGATCGCGCCCGATCAGCCGGGTTACGGCAAGTCCGACAAGCCGATCGACCACCCGCAGTACTTCGTGCACAGCTCGAACGCACTGCTCGCGCTGCTCGATCACCTCGAGATCACCGACCGGGTGCACCTGCTCGGCAACTCTCTCGGCGGCGGCGCCTCGGTGCGGTTCGCACTCGACCACCCCACGCGCGCGGGCAAACTCGTGCTGATGGGTCCGGGCGGGCTGAGCACCAACCTGTTCGCGCCCGACCCCACCGAGGGCGTGAAGCTGCTCTCGAAGTTCACCTACGAACCGACCAGGGACAACCTGGAGAAGTTCCTGCGGATCATGGTCTTCGACCAGTCCCTGGTGACCGAGGAACTCATCGACGAGCGGTTCGCCTTCGCGAGTACCCCCGAGTCGCTGGCCGCGATGAAGGCGATGGGCAAGTCCTTCGCCGGCGCGGACTTCGAGAAGGGCATGCTGTGGCGTGACGCGTACAAGCTGCGTCAGCCGGTGCTGTTGATCTGGGGTCGCGAAGATCGGGTGAACCCCCTCGACGGCGCGCTCGTGGCCACCAAGGTGATCCCGCGCGTCCAGCTGCACGTGTTCGGTGGCTGCGGGCACTGGGCACAGCTGGAGAAGTTCGACGAGTTCAACCGGCTCACCGTCGATTTCCTCGGGGAGAAGTAATGAGCATTCGCGCCCTGGGCTACATGCGCATCGAGGCCACCGACATGGCGGCCTGGCGCGAGTACGGCCTCAAGGTTCTCGGCATGATGGAGGGCACCGGGCTGAACCCCGACGCGCTCTACCTGCGCATGGACGATTTCGCCGCCCGACTGGTGATCGTTCCCGGCGAGCAGGACCGGCTGCTGGTCTCGGGCTGGGAGGTCACCGACGGGCCCGGCCTGCAACAGCTGCGGGAAACCCTGAGCAAGGCCGGGGTCGCCTTCACCGAGGGCACCAAGGAAGAGCTGGGTGAGCGACGCGTCGAGGGCATGATCCGGTTCCAGGATCCGTCCGGGAACACCCTCGAGGCGTTCTACGGCGCGCAGTACCTGGGCCGCCGCTTCGTGAGCCCCTACGGCCACAAGTTCGTCACCGCCGAGCAGGGATTGGGCCACGTGGTTCTCACCTGCACCGACGATGCCGCGGCACAGGCGTTCTACCAGGACATCCTGGGCTTCCGGCTGCGCGACTCCATGCGGCTGCCGCCGCAGATGGTCGGCCGTCCCGCCGACGGCGACCCGGCCTGGCTGCGCTTCTACGGCTGCAACCCGCGCCACCACGCGCTGGCGTTCCTGCCGCTGCCGAACCCCACCGGCATCGTGCACCTGATGGTCGAGGTGGAGAACTCCGACGACGTCGGTCTCTGCCTGGACCGCGCCTATCGCAAGAAGGTGAAGATGTCGGCCACTCTCGGCCGCCACATCAACGACAAGATGCTGTCCTTCTACATGAAGACTCCCGGCGGATTCGACATCGAATTCGGCTGTGAAGGACTGGAAGTCGACGACCACGACTGGATCGCCCGCGAATCGACCGCGGTGAGCCTGTGGGGTCACGACTTCACTGTCGGATTCAAACAGCAATAGGAACGGGCGGCGAAGGACATGACTGAACAGATACCGGCGATCGACGGCCGGCAGTTCCGCACCGTGCTGGGGCAGTTCTGCACCGGCATCACCGTGATCACCGCGCTCGATCCGGACGGTGAGCCCATCGGGTTCGCCTGCCAGTCCTTCGCCGCGCTCTCCCTCGACCCGCCCCTCGTGCTGTTCTGCCCCACCAAGGGGTCGCGGTCGTGGGCGGCGATCGAGGCTGCGGGCAAGTTCTGCGTGAACGTGCTCTCCGAGGAACAGCAGCCGACGTGCGCGCGCTTCGGCTCACGCGAGACCGACAAGTTCGCCGGAGTCGGCTGGCGGACATCCGCATTGGGCGTCCCCGTGCTCGACGATTCCCTGGCCACCATCGAATGCACCGTCGACTCCGTCGTCGACGGCGGTGACCACTACATCGTCATCGGCCGGGTCCACGCGCTCGCGGAGTCGGCCACCACCGGTGGTCGTCCGCTGCTGTTCTACCGCGGCCAGTACACCGGCATCGAGCCGGACAAGACCACCCCCGCCCCCTGGCGCGCGGACCTGGACCACTTCCTCACCACCACCAGCCTCGACACCTGGCTGTGAATCGACCGGCCTGAGCAGGCGGTCACGGCCTCGGTCGGCAGCGTGGCGTGCACTGCTCATCTCGCGGTGAGCAGTGCGGTCAGCAGCGCGGACGACAGTGCCGCGGCGTTCTCCTCCTCGGTGTCCCAGCTGCGCGTGGTGACCGTCATCGCGGCCGGGCGTGGTGCACCGAGACAGTGCGGGGCGAACGCGGTGAAGAATTCGTGCGGATCGAGCAGGGTCTCCGGCGTGTGGACGCCGGGGCTCTTCGCCCGCAGCAGTGCCGCGACCGCCAACGGCACGCCGGTGTTGTCGGCCATCGTGAGACCGGGGACCTGACACAGCGCCGTGGCGGCGGTCGCGGCGACTCCAGCCCGCAGGCCCGTCGCGACGGCGAACAGCGGTGGCAGGCCACCGGCGGTGATCAGTTTCGCCGGGTCGGCGGGCAGGAGTCGTTCCACGCGGGCTGCCACCCCGGCCGCCTGATCCAGCGTCAACAGGCGAGCGCCCATTACCCAGCGCAGGGCCAGCAGCGCCGCCGAGGTCGAGCGGTCGCCGACGACCACGGTGGTCGCGTCGCGGAGTTCGGGGAAGGCTCGCGCCACGGTGATCGCCTCCGGGTGACCGAAGCTGCGGCCTTCGCCGGTGCGCAGGCCCGGGTAGTCGATGCGCATCCGTTCCAGGGCCGGGCGCTGGGCGCGCACGCCGTCGCGGATGACCGGAATGTCACCGGCGATCTGTCGCATGCCGTGCACCACGGCCGCGGTCGCCCCCGGACCGGCCGGTTCGGTGTGCGCGGAGTGAATGTTCCAGCCGGTGACCACGGAGTCGACGCGGTCGAGTTCCCGGCCCGCCAGCACGGCGAGCAGATTGGCGATACCGGGGCTGGCGCCCATGCCGACCAGCGCTGTCACCCCCGCCGCGCGCGCCGCCGCGTCGAGTTCCAGCATGTCGATGGTCGGTTGGGGATCGTCGCAGATGTCGATGTAGTCGCAGCGCGCGGCGATCGCCGCCGCCAGGATCGGTGGGCCGAAGCGGAAATATGGGCCGACGGTATTCACCACCAGGTCGAAATCCCGCATCGCCGAAATCAGCGCCGGACCGTCGGTGGCGTCCAGTCGACAAGCGGTGGCGCCGAGTTCGGTGGCGAGCGCGCGCGCCGCGGCCTCGTCCCGGTCGGCGATCGTCAGTGCTGTCACCCTGTCGTCGCCGTGCATGATGCGGGCGGCGACCCTGCCCATCTCCCCTGCCCCACCCAGTGCCAGAACTCGCATGACTGCCTCCCCGTCGAATATATTGACTAACATGACAGTAAATAAAGTCGGGCGGCCGAGCAAGGCCAAGGAGCGGATCGGTCAGATCCTGCGGGCCGCTCATTCCGTCGTGGCGAGCGACGGTTTCGCCGATACGACGCTGTCGCGAGTGGCCGCGGCGGCTGGGGTGCAGCGCACGCTGGTGCTGCACTATTTCGGCAGTAGAGACGGGCTGATGCGGGCCTTCGTCACCGAAGCCGTCGCCGCGTACGGTGACGCGCAACTGCGACTGGGCGCCGAGGGGACGATCGAGGATCGAGTGGCACGGATGTTCGCACCGGGCGCTTACGGAAACCGCGACGACCTGGTGGTGTGGAGCGAACTGGTGAATCTCGCGGCGCGCGATGAGGTGGTCCGGCACAGCCTGCGGGAGTTGTGGACCGAGCGGTGGCTACCCGAACTGGAGCGACAGCTCGCCGCCGCGTACCCGGCCGCCCCGGCGGATCGCGTCGCGACCAGCGCCTACGGGCTCGCGTGCCTGTTCGAGGCGCACTGGGCGTTTCACCTGCAAGGAGTCGTCGATTCCCGACGGACCGAACAGGCCACTCGTGCCGCCGACGCCCTACTGGCGACACTCGAACCGGCGTGAATTAAAAGTGCTCATTCGGTGAGCACTTTGAGTCGGAGGATAGGTGGCATGGACATCGAATTCATCACCTGCCCCGACGCCGAAGCCTGGGACACGTGGCTGGCGGCGAACCACGCCGACGCCCGCGAGGTGTGGGTGCTGATCGCAAAGAAGAAGGCCCCCGAGAAGTCGGTGACGATCAGCGAAACCCTGGACGGCGCACTCTGCTACGGCTGGATCGACAGCCATCGCCGCGGCCTCGACGCCCACCACTACCTGCAGCGATACTCGCCGCGTCGAGCACGGAGCCCCTGGTCGCAGGTCAACGTCGCCAAGGCCGAAGCCCTCATCGCCGCGGGGCGGATGCGCCCGGCCGGGTTCGCGGCCATCGAATCGGCGTGCGCGGACGGCCGCATCGCCCAAGCGATCACCGCGCTCGAAAAATGATCACCAGGCCACCGGCGTTCTCACGCTCTGGTGACCTGGTGATCAGTGGTTCGGATCAGGCGATACGCAGGGCGACATCGCTGAGGACGGGGGCATCGTCTCGTTCGACCACGGTGACGACCGCGATCAACTGGTCGCCCTCGCGCCACACCTTGGTGCGCAAGGTCTCGCCCGGGTAGAGCACGCCGGCGAACTTGGCCCGGAACCCGCCGACCCGGCCCGCGTCACTGTCGAGCAGAGCGTCGGTGATGGCCTTGCATACCGTGCCGTAGGTGCACAGCCCGTGCAGGATCGGGGCGGGAAAACCTGCGCCACGGGCGAATTCGGGGTCCGAGTGCAGCGGGTTGCGATCGCCGGAGAGGCGGTACAGCAGGGCCTGCTGTGGCAACGTGGGGGTGAGCAGCTCCGCGTCGGGGGCGCGATCGGGCAGTTCGACGCGGGCACTCGGACCACGCTCGCCGCCGAAACCACCTTCACCCCTGGCGAAAATGGAGGACCGCGCGGTCCACAGCGGTTCACCGTCGGATCCGGTGATGGTGTGCTCCTGCACGATCACCGCGTTGGCGCCTTTGTCCCAGATCTCGACGATCCGACCTGCCCAGAGTGCTTTACCCGCAGCCGGAATCGGCTTGTGCGCCACTACTTCCTGGTGCCCGTGCACGACCTTGGCCAGGTCGATCTCGATGCCGGGGAAGCTCACTCGCGGCGGCTCGGTTTCGCCGAGGGTCGGCGCCACCGTCGCGAACGTCGGCAGCACCTGGGGTGCGCGATCGTCGAGGTAGGCCAGCTCGGCCGGGTCGGTCGGGCGGGCGCCCGCGCCGAGGCCAAGGTGGTAGAGCTGCACGTCGGTGGGCGTCCAGCTGAACTCGCGCGAGGGCAGAGTCGCGCCGAGCGCGGTCGCCAGATCAATGGGCATGGGTTACTCCTGCATGTCTGCTGAACAGTACGAATGGCTCGTTCATCCGTCGACCTCGTCCGCCGACCCGGTCGTCGAGACGTCGATGACCGCCAGGTAGCCGATCGTGATCGTCGGGCTGACCCTCATGCTGTCGCCTTCGTCGAGTCGGTCGACTTCTTGGCGACGATGTCGAGGACCGCCAGGTAGGCGAAGGTGATCGCGGGGCCGATGGTGGCGCCGGGGCCCGCGTAGGTGTGGCCCATCACCGGCGAGCTGGTGTTGCCCGCGGCGTAGAGGCCGTCGATGACGGAATCGTCCTCGCGCAGCACACGTGCGGCCGTATCGGTGACGAGGCCGCCCTTGGTGCCGAGGTCGCCGGGCACCATCTTCGCCGCGTAGAACGGGCCCTGCGACAGTTCGGCCAGGCACGGATTCGGCTTCACGGTCGGGTCGCCGTAGTAGCGGTCGTAGTGGCTGTTGCCGCGGCCGAAGTCCTCGTCCTTGCCCGCGGCGGCGAAGCCGTTGAAACGCTCGATCGTCGAGGTCAGGTTGTCGACGGGCACGCCGATGCGCTCGGCGAGCTCCCCGATCGTGTCGGCCTTGACGATGTAGTCGTTCTCCATCCAGCGCGACGGAAAGCGCTGTCCCGGTTGCAGGCCCGCGAAGATGTAGCGGTTGCGGTAGCGCTGGTCGAACACCAGCCAGGACGGCACGTTCTCGCCGGGGCCCGCACCCTGCCCGTACTCACCGCCGTACATGGTGTGCACCGCCTCGACGTAGGGGGCGGACTCGTTGCCGAACCGCTCGCCCCGGTCGTTGACCATGATGGTGCCGGGCAGGTTGCGCTCGGCCAGCGCGAACCAGGGCTTGCCACCCTTGAAGATCGTCGGACCCCACCAGGCGTCCTCCATGAATCCGACCGTCGCACCCGCTGCCATACCCGCGACGATGCCATCGCCGGTGTTGGCCGCGGCACCGGTTGTCCACTCAGTGGTTATCGGCTGACGCTGGTACTTGGCCCGCATGTCGGCATTGTGCTCGAACCCGCCCGCGCCGAGGACCACGCCGTAGCGCGCGGTGAAGGTGACCGGTTCGCCGTCGACGGTGGCCTTGACCCCGGTGACCTTGCCGTCGGTGACCGCCAGGTCGGTGAGTGGGGTGTTGAGCAGCACCGGCACGCCCGCGTCGAGCAGGCCCTTGCGCATGGCGGCGATGATGGCCTGCCCCATGCCGAGCAGATGCTTGCCGGTCCACTTGGCCAGGTAGGTGCGCGCGCCGACGCGCAACGCCCGCATCGCGCCCTTGGGATGACGGCGGATCAGGTTGAGCCGCACGAAGTCGGCCTGCATGACGACGACGTTCAGCGGCGCCTTGGCGTAGGGCGGTTCCAGATTGGCCAGTTCCGCGCCGAGCACCTTGCCGTTGAACGGCGTGGGCTCGCACGAACGTCCCTGGCCGAGCCCGCCCGGGGCCTCGGGGTAGTAGTCGGAGTAGCCGGGAACCCACTTCATCTTCAGCGGGGTGTGGTCGAGGACGAAGTCGAACGCCTCGGCGCCGCGATCGAGGTAGGTGTCGATCTTCTCGGCGGGCACCACGTCGCCGATGATGCTGTGCAGGTAGGTGCGCGCGTCCTCGCGGTCGTCGGGGCGGCCCGCGGCGAGCAACGCCTTGTTGCCCGGAATCCAGACGCCACCGCCGGATCGGGCCGTCGACCCACCGTAGTGCGCGGCCTTCTCCAGCAGCACAACGCTCAGTCCCTTGTGCGCCGCCGCGAGGGCGGCGGTCATCCCGGCGGCGCCGCTACCGACGACCACGACATCGTATTCCCGATCACTCATGTAGAACACGTTATAGAAGGGTCCGGTCGTTGGACAGATAAAAGTAGAACTCAGTAGAACATGTTGCAGAAATCACCAGATGTAGCGTTGTATTGTCAGGTGAACGGCTGATGCTGAACTGGAAAACCGGTTACAGTTTTGGCATCCAGATCCTTCCGACCGTGCTGCCAAGGAGGTCCGCGTGCTGCCTGACGCGGTACGAACTCAACTCGCCGACGAACTCGCCCGCGCCGAAGACGACCGGGTCGCCGTGTCGCCGCTCGTCGACCGGTTCCCCGATATCGATGTGGTCGACGCCTACGAGATCCAGCTGCTCAACATCCAGCGCAGGCTCCGGTCCGGCGCGAAGGTCGTCGGGCACAAGGTGGGGCTGTCGTCGAAGGCGATGCAGGAGATGATGGGCGTCGACGAGCCCGACTACGGTCACCTGCTCGCCGACATGGAGGTCTACGAAGACGTCCCCGTCGACACCTCGAAGTTCCTGCTGCCGCGCGTGGAGGTCGAGGTCGGGTTCGTGCTCGGCGCCGATCTGCCCGGCGAGGACTGCACCGAGGCCGACGTGCTGGCCGCGACCGTCGCGTACGCGCCCTCGATCGAACTCATCGACTCGCGCATCAACGACTGGAAGATCGGCCTGACCGACACCATCGCCGACAACGCCTCCTCGGCCGGGTGGGTGCTCGGCAAGGAGCGCGTCGCACCCGGCGACATCGACATCAAGGCCATCGACGCCGTGCTCACCCGCAACGGCGAGGTCATCGCCGAGGGCCGCAGCGACGCGGTGCTGGGCGATCCGGTGATCGCCGTCGCGTGGCTGGCGCGCAAGGTCGCGACCTTCGGGGTGCGGTTGAAGAAGGGCGACATCGTGCTCCCCGGTTCCTGCACCCGCGCCATCGACGCCCGCCCCGGTGACGACTTCCTCGCCGAGTTCACCGGACTCGGTTCCGTCCGTTTGCGTTTCCGCTGAACCAGACTTCCCAAGGAGTACACCGTGACCAGCAAAGTCACCGCCGCGATCGTGGGGTCCGGCAACATCAGCACCGACCTGCTGTACAAGCTGCTGCGCTCGGACAAGATCGAGCCGCGCTGGATGATCGGCATCGACCCGGATTCGGAGGGGCTGAAGCGGGCACGCGGGCTGGGTCTGGAAACCTCCGCCGAGGGCGCGGACTGGCTGCTCGCCCTCGACGAGAAGCCGGACCTGCTGTTCGAGGCCACCTCCGCCTACGTGCACCGTGCGTACGCGCCGAAATACGAGGCCGCGGGTATTCGTGCCGTCGACCTCACCCCGGCCGCCGTCGGCCCGGCCGTGATCCCCCCGGTGAACCTGGATTCGCTGCGGGACGCGGCGAACGTCAACATGATCACCTGCGGTGGCCAGGCCACGATTCCGATGGTCAACGCGGTCTCGCGGGTTGTACCGGTGTCCTACGCCGAGATCGTGGCCTCGGTGTCCTCGGTGTCGGCCGGTCCGGGTACCCGCGCGAACATCGACGAGTTCACCAAGACCACCTCCAAGGGTGTGGAGACCATCGGTGGCGCCGAACGCGGTAAGGCCATCATCATCCTGAACCCGGCCGAGCCGCCGATGATCATGCGCGACACCATCTTCTGCGCCATCCCCGAGGATGCCGATCGCGACGCGATCTCCGAGTCGATCTTCCGGATGGAGAAGTCCATTCAGGAGTACGTGCCCGGCTACCGACTGCTCAACGAACCCCAGTTCGACGACCCGTCGCTGGTATCCGGCGGCTTGGCGAAGGTGTCGATCTTCGTCGAGGTCGAGGGTGCGGGCGACTTCCTGCCGCCGTACGCGGGCAACCTCGACATCATGACGGCCGCGGCCACCAAGGTCGGCGATGTGCTGGCCGATCAAATCATCTCGGCTCGGGTGTAAGGGAGAACTCAATCATGAGCAATGTGCGCAAGCCCTACTCGGGCGAACTCGATGTGCGCGTTACCGATACCTCGCTGCGTGACGGCTCGCATCACAAGCGTCACCAGTTCACCGTGACCGAGGTTCGCGACATCGTCGGCGCGCTCGACGCGTCCGGTGTCCCGGTCATCGAGGTCACCCACGGTGACGGCCTGGCCGGGTCCTCGTTCAACTACGGGTTCTCCAAGACCCCGGAGCAGGAACTGATCAAGGCCGCCGCGGAGACCGCCAAGCAGGCCAAGATCGCCTTCCTGATGCTGCCCGGTGTGGGCATCAAGGAGGACATCAAGATCTCGCAGGACAACGGCGCGTCCATCTGCCGCATCGCCACCCACTGCACCGAAGCCGATGTGTCCATTCAGCACTTCGGCTACGCGCGGGATCTGGGCCTGGAGACCGTCGGCTTCCTGATGATGGCGCACAGCACTACCCCGGAACTGCTGGCCAAGCAGGCGCGCATCATGGCCGACGCGGGCTGCCAGTGCGTGTACGTTGTCGACTCGGCGGGCGCGCTTGTGCTGGAACAGGTTTCGGACCGCGTCTCGGCGCTGGTGGCCGAACTCGGCGACGACGCCCAGGTCGGCTTCCACGGCCACGAGAACCTCGGCCTCGCCGTGGCGAACTCGGTCTACGCCGTGCGCGCGGGCGCCACCCAGATCGACGGCTCGGCTCGCCGCTTCGGCGCGGGTGCGGGCAACCTGCCGGTCGAAGCCTTCATCGGCGTCTGCGACAAGCTCGGTGTCAAGACCGGCGTGGACTTCTTCGCCGTCACCGACGCCGCCGAGGACGTGGTCCGCCCGGCCATGCCGTCGGAATGCCTGCTCGACCGTCAGGCCCTGATGATGGGCTACGCGGGCGTCTACTCCAGCTTCCTGCGCCACGCCGAACGCCAGGCCGAACGCTACGGCGTCTCCGCCGCGGAAATGCTCGTCCGCGCCGGTAAGCGCAAGCTCGTCGGCGGCCAGGAAGACCAGCTCATCGACATCGCCCTGGAACTCCAGCGCGAAGCTTCGGTCACCGCCTGATAGTTCTCCACCCAGCACCGGGCCGGCAGATATCCTGCCGGCCCGGTGCTGTTTCTCTGCACACAGCTTCTTTGTGCACAGCGATCCCAAGGACTAACTGCTGCGGGTTCGACTCGATCCAATTGGATCGAGTCCGTCACCGCCGCGATGCAGCCTGGTAGTCGTGACCGCCGACGTAGAACGTGTGGCCGTCCGCGACCGCGTCGGTGCCGGCCTGAACGATCACGCGCGCGAAGTCCTCGACCGTGGGCAACGGGCCGGCCGCGCGGCGGGATTCGACACTGCCCGGGTCGCGCCGTTCCAGCAGGCGGACGATGATCGTCCCGTCGATCATGTCGCCGGACACCACCGTGAACCCGACTCCGCGCTCACGGAATTCGGGGATCAGCGCTCGCAGCGCATCCTCGCCGGCCCGCTTGCTCCGTGCGATCGGCGTGTAACCGTGTGGCACGTTGTCGTTTTCGTGGATGAAGTGCGCCTGATGGCTGGTGACGAACACGATCCGGCCGCCCTCGGGCATCAGCGGCAGCATCGCCGTCGCCAGGTTCACCTGCGCATCCCGGTTGAGTCGGAGCGCGTACCCGGCATCGGCGTCCCGCTCGAGTCCGCCGGACGCGTTGAGCACCAAGGTATCCAGCCGGCCGAACGTCCGGCCGACCTCCTCGACCATTGCCTCGACAGCCGCCGGATCGGAGACATCGGCGCCGAGCACCGAGGCGCTCCCGCCCGCCGCCACGATCCCGTCCACGACATCCTGCGCCCGCTTGCGCTTCTCCCGGAAGTTCACGACGACATGCGCTCCCGCAGCCCCGAACTGCGCGGCCGCCTCCGCCCCGATGCCCCGCGAGGCCCCGGTCACCAGCACGATTCGCTGAATTGTCGAATCCATCGTCGATCTCCTCGCCACATCCCCGACCGGTCATAACGCTTCTGATTCAGAAGCAACTATCGTGCTTCTGAATGAGAAGCGCAACCGGCGACGAACCCTCGCAAGCGATCCTGGCCGCGATCGACCTACTCGGCCAGCGCTGGATGCTGCGCGTGATCTGGGAACTCGAGCCAGGCCCCCTTGGCTTCCTCGACCTGCGCCGGCGCATGGGCAACTGCTCGTCGAGCATGCTCTCGGACCGCCTCCAGCAGCTCCAGTCCGCGGCGCTGATCCGCAAGAACGGCCAGCGCGGCGCCTACGAGCTCACCACCGAAGGCGCCCTTCTCGCCGAGTCTCTCCAGCCCCTGTGGGACTGGTCCGAGAACCGGACCCCCACCGGCGACGGCGACGGGCGAATCCCCTGGCGGCCCGACCGCTAGTCCGCCGACCCTCGGAAACTCGCTGGACAGGGGCGATATAACTGGCTGATGAGCGAGGATGCGGCGGCGTTGTTCTGCGATACCGGCATGGCCGGTCGAATCGAGCGGATGGAGACCGAGGCCATTGCCGGTGGGGTGAACGCGGGACTCCGCGGGGCGACCACGACGACCGGCGGGTTCACACAGGAGATCGCCGGTGGCGCAGCGTGTTTCGCCGGCCCGAACTCGCCGTTGAACAAGGTGGTCGGCGTCGGCTTCACCGTGGTGCCCTCGACGGCGCAGTGGGAGGCGGTCGAACAGGCTTATGCCGAGGTGGGGGCGCCGGTCCAGGTCGAGCTGGCCCATCTCGCCGACCCGCGGATCGGCGCCGAACTGACCGCGCGCGGGTATCGGCTGACATCGTTCGAGAATGTGCTCGGCCTGCGCCTGCGCGGCCGTGCGTGGCAGGTTCCGCAGTCGGTCGAGGTGCGCCGCGATGACGACGACATGGATACCTGGCTCGATATCGTCGTCGACGGCTTCGCCCACCCCGACGACGACGGCCTACCCGCCACCGAGGACTTCCCTCGCGACATCCTCGCCTCCGCCGTCCGAGACCTGGCTGCCACCAACAACACCCATCGCTACCTGGCCTACCGCGCAGGCGAGCCCGCAGGCGGCGCGAGCCTTCGCCTGGCCGGCGGCATCGCCGCTCTCGCCGGGGCGGCGACGCTCCCCGAGCATCGTCGACAAGGCGTCCAGACAGCGCTGCTCTCCACCCGGCTCAACGCGGCGGCCGCGGCCGACTGCGACCTCGCGGTCGTCACCACCCAGCCCGGATCGAAATCCCAGCAGAACTCCCAGTCCCAAGGCTTCGCCCTGCTCTACACCCGAGCGGTGCTGGTCAAAGACCCCGCCTGACCGCGACCTACTCGATGCGGATCTCTTCGACGGTGGGGCCCTTGGCCGAGAGGCCGCTCACCAGGAGTGCGTAGATCGCGACGATGAGGATGGGCGCGGCCAGAGGCGCCCAGATCAGCTGGACGGGGACCCAGGCCGCGGTGGCGGCGGCGATGGTGAACAGGACCGCGCCGCCCACCGAGGGGATGGTGGTGGGGACCACGCCCTCGGGAGCGTGCAGGACGGCCGCGTTGAGCAGGTAGGTGGTGGCGACCAAACCCGTTGCCGCTGCGGCTATTACGCCGACGTCGGCGAAGGCAAGAGCGGCGACGGTGATCAGCACCGCGCCGACCGAGGCCGGGCGCCACCACCAGCTCGCGATCACCAGCGCCAGCGCGGGCACCCCGGCGAGGGGATTGATCAGCGCGACCGCGGCGACCAGGAGCAGACCGGCCAGCAGAGCAAGGAATCTCGTCATCGGCGTACCCGTACTGCTCGGCGGTGTTCGGGGAGCAGGCGCATGGCCTGGTCCAGGCGGGTGTCTTCGGGCCAGGCGATGATGTCGACGCCGACGGTGCCCATGTCCCGATACATCGAGGCCCGTTCGAGCTGCCACATCTTGGCCATGGTCGGGTCGAGGCCGTCCTCGAAGGGTGTGCCGCGCAGGACGTCGACCGCGACCACCACGTGGCCGCGTTTGCGCAGGTCGATCAGGGCCAGCGCGAACTGGGTGTCGAGCAGGGTGGAGAAGGCCACCACGATCGCGCCGATCGGCACGGCGGCGTGCGGTGCCAGGGTGCCGGTGGTCTCGACGTGTTCGTCGCCGACGCCCAGAACGGTGTCGACGATGCGGTAGAACTGTCTGCGGCCGATGTCGGGGCGCAGCCAGCGGGGCGATTCACCGAGGCAGACCACGGCGGTGCGGTCGCCGGATTGCAGGGTCGACTGCACCACCTGGGCGGCGCCGCGCACCGACAGTTCCAGCGAAGCGCTGGCGGGGCCGGGCGCCTGCAAAGATGTGTCGACCATGACGACCACGTCGGCGGAGCGGTTGGTGAACCGCTGGGTGACGTAGAGCCTGCCGCGCCGCGCGCTCACCGGCCAGTTGACGGCGCGCAATTGATCGCCCGGCGTGTAGGCGCGGATGTCGGCGTATTCGACACCGGGGCCGTGCCTGCGGGTCAGGTGGGTTCCGATGCGGTCGGGAAGTTCGGTGCGCGGCATGCGCATTCGCTGCGGATCGGCGATGGGGTACACGTAGAGCTTGGCCGCGGGCAGCTCGGTGGTCGCGACCGCGAGACCGGCCGGGCTCAGCGCGGACACCTTCACCTGCACCGGATACCGGCCCCAGCGGGTGGCCGAGAGCCCGAGCCGCATGCCCGCGGGCGCACCACCGGAATCGTGGGCTTCCTCGACCTCGAGTTCCAGGCCGGGCATCGGCAGGGCGGTCATCCGCAGCAGCGCGTGCCCGCTCTCGACGAAAGCGACCGCGCTGCAACCGATCACCTCGTTCTCGAAACAGCGCACGGTGCCGCTGCCGTCGACCTGGACCCTGGTCGGCGCCTGCTGCCACGGCGCGGTTGCGAGCACACCGAGCATCGGCGCCGCGAAGACGACCAGCTGCCACTGCCCCAGCAGCACCGCGACGACCAGTGCCGCTGCCGCGCAACCGGCCAGGATGAACACCAGTGGCGCGGGCCGCCACCGGAGGTCGACCTCGACCGTTCTGGATTCGTCGCGATGCTTCATGTGCTCGTGGCGCGGGGCACCGGTAGCCGGCGGAGTAGTTCGGTGATGACGTCCTCGCCGCGGATACGACGCACCCACATTTCGGGGCGCAACGTGATGCGATGCGACATCGCCGCCACCGCGAGGGCTTTCACGTCTTCGGGAATCACATAGTCGCGCCCGAGGAGCAGCGCCCTCGCCCGCGACATCTGCACCAGGTCGAGTTCGGCACGTGGGCTGGCGCCGACTTCCACCTGCGGATGACTGCGGGTGGCCGAGGCCAGCGCGACGACGTAGCTCACCACGTCGGGGTGCACCGTGACGAACTCGACCGACTGACGCATCTCCATCAGCCCCTGCGCGTCGACCACCTGGCCCACTTGCGGTGCGGTGGAACCACGTTCGAGCCTGCGCCGGATCATCTGCGTCTCGTCGGCCTCGGAGAGGTAACCGAGACGCAGCTGGATGGCGAAGCGGTCGAGCTGGGCCTCGGGCAGCGGGTAGGTGCCCTCGTACTCGATCGGGTTGTCGGTGGCCAGCACCACGAACGGCTGTGGGAGCAGGAAGGTTTCGCCATCGATGCTCACCTGGCCCTCGGCCATCGCCTCCAGCAGCGCGGCCTGGGTCTTGGGCGGCGTGCGGTTGATCTCGTCGGCGAGCAGCACATTGGTGAACACCGGACCGCGACGGAAGTTGAACCGGCCCGACGCCATGTCATAGATCGTCGAACCCAGCAGGTCGGCGGGCAGTAGATCGGGCGTGAACTGCACGCGGGTGAAGTCCAGGCCGAGCGCGGCCGCGAAAGACCGCGCGATCAGGGTCTTTCCGAGGCCCGGCAGGTCCTCGATGAGTACGTGGCCTCCGGCCAGCACGGCAATCATGATGAGCTGCAACTCATCTCGCTTGCCGACCACGACACGGCCCAGCTCACGCAGTACGGCATCGGAGCGCTGGACGGTCACGTTCAACGGCATTGTCATCGGTGGCCTCTAACCCCTCACATCGTCTGCAAACGGCGCAGGATCTCATCCAGCGCCTCTCTACCCGGTGCGCGACCGGTGTGATCGCGCAGCGCGGAGTTCGCCGGATCCACCCAGCGCCACAGTTCAGGTCCGAACTGCAGCTGACCGGCGGCCTCGGTGGCCCGGCGATTCTTGGAAACCCTCAGCCCGGTGGACAGCTCGAATTCCTTGGCGAGCAGTGGCCGCAGGTGGCGGTCCCAGTCGGCGCGGGTGCCGTCGGCGCGGGCGGTGAGCATCTCGGCGCGCGCGTGCCAGCGACCGAGCATCTCCGCCGGACCGTTGTCGATGTACTCGGTGAGCGGTTCCTCACGGATCACGCGGTGCCGCAGCGACCAGACCAGCATCGCGAGCGCCGCGGCCACCGGCACGGCGACCGCGAGCAGCACCGAGTCACGATCAAGACGCACCAACGTCACTTCGATCACCGCGACCGCGAGCACGGCCGTCACAATCACCGAAGTCCGGTTCACGCTGAGCCCTCCTGGCATGCTCCGGCGACCTGCGTGGTGACGCGAGCTACCGCCTCCGGTCCGCTCATGCCGTCACCAGCCTGCGCTGCAGGTCTGTGAGGACGATGCGCAGCAGTTGTTCGGCGCGCATGCGCTGCCATTCGAGCATCGAGTGCGGGCTGAACCGCGCCTCCTCGAACAGCGCGACCAGCTCGCGGGCCGAAGCATCGTGCAGCACACCGCTTTCGAAGGCTCTGGCCAGCACCTCCATCGGGGTGTCCGAGGCCAGCGGGCGGGCGGCGCGGTCGCTGGACAGACCGCGCTCCATCGCCACATAGCAGGCGATGATGGCGGTGCGCGGGTCCTGACCCGGGGCGTTCATCGCCGCGAGGCCCATTTCGGCGGCGCGCGTGAGGGAGTCGACTTCGCTCGAGGTCGGTTCGTCCTCGACGGGCGCGACGGGGGCCGGTTCACGACGCGCGGCGACAGCCACGACGACCAGGCCGACCAGCGCGACCACGATCAGCACGATGGCCAGGATCGCCGCGATCACCAGGGCGGTGCCGGTGAGTTCGGTGGGTCCGGTGGTGGGATCCGCGGCATGGGTGTCGGTCGTGGGGACGGGGCCGGAGCCCTCGGTCAGCGTCTCGGAGGCCGGGCGCATCGGGCGGGCGCCGGGCAGCAGGAACAGTGCGGTGACCCCGCCTGCGAAGATCAGCGCCACCGCGGCGACGGCGACCGGGACCAGCAGCGCCATCCTGCGCCACTGGATGCGCGGCATGGCGTCGCGTTCGGCTTCCGGCATCGCCAGCGGCAGGCGGTGCTGACTGGCGATCACGCCCGCGACCAGGATGACGATCGAGACCAGCAGCAGTACCGGCATCACGGCGACGAGCAGCGCGGAAGGGGCTCCGGTCGAGGTCGCGCCGGAGCCGGGCAGCGTGCCCTGCAACGCGATCGTCGAAGCGACGACCAGTGCGATCACGACGATCGCCCGCGTAATGGGCTGATTCACCCCGATCACAGCTGTACCACCAAACCCCAGAGACTGCACAAAACAGCCACATAGTTACATGCCGAGTGGTCCGCTCGAGAGGAAATCGATGCTTTTGGACCCCTCCCCTCTTATTGTCCCCCCGCGATCAAGGGCTTGCTAAGCAGTGCGAACGTCTGACACGCCAGTTAATGGCAACTCACCGAGGCGGCTGGCGGTGCGAGCCAGATCGGGGATCGCCGGGACGCCCGCTGTCAGGTCGTGCGCGGGCTCCGGAGCGTGGATCGTGAACGGGAGATCGGCGTCGTAGAGGACATCGACGAGATTCACCAGGCGCATCGACCAGTCCGGCGGGACCTCGCGCAGCGGCGGGACCTCGCGCAGGGTCCAGTGGCGGTAGCGCTCGGTGAGGCGGAGGTAGTCGGCGGCACTGGTGGGGGCGGCGCAGATGTCGTGGAAATCGAGGGTGATGGCATCGGTGGCGGCGTGGGCGCGGATGGTCCGGCCGTTGCCGAGGGACACCTCGACGGGGCCGGCACCCGTCAGGGGTCCGGCACCCACTGTGAGCACGTAGCGACCCGCGAGGAAGCCGGTGTCGCGGTGTGACGTGCGGGTGCGGTAGTCGAGTGGTCCATCGAGAGCGACCGGGCGGAGGTGGGCGAGGATCAACTCGATGGTGGGCAGGAACGCGTCGTGGAACAGCGGGTTGGGCAGGAGCTCCTGGGGCCGGTAGTTCGAGGTGACCACGAGGGCGCGGTGGTCGGCGAAGAGGGCTTCGAGCATGCGGGCGACGAGCATGGCATCGCCGATATCGGTGACGTGGAATTCGTCGAAGCAGACCAGGTCGGCGTCGCCGAGGAGTTCGTCGATGGCCCGTTCGATCGAACCCAGCGTGTGCGTGGCGGTATGGAGGGCGGCGAAGAAACTGTGGAAGTGGAAGCGGCGCTTGCGCCGTGTCTCGACCGCGCCGAAGAACCTGTCCATCACCATGGTCTTGCCGCGGCCCGGTCGGCCGTGCAGGTAGATGCCGCCGCGATCGGCCCTCGGATCGCCGGAGCCCCCGGGGCGATCTGCCTGCTGGTTGCCGAGTGCGGCCGGGCGCCCGCGCAGGGCGGCGAAAGCGCCCGATCGCCGACCGCCGCTTTCAGCGAGGCGCGGGAGGCCGAACCGGCCAGTGCGTCGAGCAAGGTGCCCACCGTGTGCGAGGTGTCCGTCGACCGGATCGAGCAGTGATTCGAGCGCGTGTAGGGCCGCTTGCTGTGCGGGGTCGAGCACCACGGTGTCGGGCTTCATGCGAACCTCCTCGTTCCTCTACAGTTGTAGAGGACGGGCGTCGCCGACGGCCAGGAGAGGTGACGATGTCCACAGACCGGCGGGCACAGATCGTGACGGGCGCCATCGAACTCATCGCGACCCGGGGCATCCGCGCGCTCACCCACCGCGCGCTGGACACCCAGCTGGCCCTGCCCGCGGGTTCGACTTCGTACTACTTCCGCACGCGACGAGCCCTGATCGAGGCGGTGGCCGACGGGATCACCACCCGCTCACGCGCGGATTTCGTGGCCGCGCAGGACGAATCATCGGCCGACCCGGAAGACCTGACGCGGGTCGCGCGGGCGGAATCAGCAAGTCGGCCGATGGATCCCGTACAGGTCGCGCACGACATCGCGACCTGGCTCGATCAGCTACTCGTCCATCGCCGTAACGAGCTGATCGCGCGGCACGCCCTGATCATCGAGGTCCTGTCCGACCCAGAACTGCACGGCCGCCTGGCGGGCAGCCTGTTCTCCCTGGACCGCGCGACAGACCTGTTCAGCGCCCTCGGCGCCGCCGAACCACGCGAGTGGGCGCACGACTTCCTGGCACTGCTGGAAGGACTCGTCTTCGATCGGTTCGCGGGACTGCGCGCGGGAACAGCGGGCACCGTCGACCAGCTCGCCCGACCGCTGGCCGATTTCCTGACGAGTAGTCAGTCCCGCCAGCCGAATTCGGAATAGGTGGCGGTCGAATTCAGCGCGGCCAATCCGAGCGCGGAATACTCGATCAGGTCGGCGGGCAACTCGGTCAGCGGAAACCATTGCAATGCATAGCATTTATCGGGTTCCCGATTGAAAGGCTCACCGCGCCACGACTCGACGCGGAAGAACAGGCCGAGCCGGGCGTCGCGACCGGGGGCGGTGACGTGGGCGACGTGGAACAACCGCAGGGCGGTGGGATCGATGTCGACCCCGACCTCCTCCGCCGCCTCACGGACCGCGGCCGCCGCCACCGACTCGCCGGCTTCGACCTTTCCCGACGGCAGGTGCCAGCGGTGATCGAACTCGTCGCCGCTGCGGCGCAGGCTCAGCAGAACCTCGTCACCGCGGATCAGCAGGACGTGCACGTCGACCAGGTGGCGGGGAGTCACCCGGTCGAGCGTACGAGAGCCGAGGCTACGACGTCAGGACGAGTCCGGAGGTGGGGACGCCGGTACCCGCGGTGACCAGGATGCGTTCCAGGGCGTCGACCTGGTTGACCGAGGTGCCGCGGATCTGGCGAACCGCTTCGGCGATGCCGTTCATACCGTGGATATAGGCCTCGCCGAGCTGGCCGCCGTGGGTGTTGAGCGGAAGGCGTCCGCCGAGCTCGATGGCGCCGTCGGCGATGAAGTTCTTGGCTTCGCCACGGGGGCAGAAGCCGAGCTCCTCGAGCTGCATGAGGACGAACGGGGTGAAGTGGTCGTAGAGGATCGCGGCCTGCATGTCGGCGGCGGTCAGGCCGCTCTGCGCCCACAGCTGGTCGCCGACGAGACCCATTTCCGGCAGCCCGGTCATGGCGTCGCGGTAGTAGCTGGTCATCACGTACTGGTCCGCGCCGCTGCCCTGCGCGGCGGCCGCGATGATCGCCGGACGCTGCGGGAGGTCGCGGGCGCGTTCGGCGCTCGTGACCACGATGGCGACACCACCGTCGGATTCCTGGCAGCAGTCGAGCAGGTGCAGCGGTTCGGCGATCCAGCGCGAATCCTGGTGCTGTTCCAGGGTGATCGGCTTGCCGTAGAAGAAAGCGTTGGGATTCACCGCGGCGTGCTTGCGGTCGGCCACCGCCACCGCGCCGAAATCGGCACTGGTCGCGCCGGTGACGTGCATGTACCGGCGGGCGACCATCGCGACCTGCGCAGCGGGCGTGCCGAGCCCCTGCGGGTAGGCCCAGCCCGCGTCGATCCCCGACGACGTGGGCGCGGCGGCCAGCGCGGGCGAGAACTGACCGAATCGGGCGCCGGATCGTTCGTTGAACGCGCGATAGGCCACCACGACATCGGCCACCCCGGTGGCCACGGCCATCGCGGCCTGCTGCACGGTCGCGCAGGCCGCGCCGCCGCCGTATCCGATGTGGCTGAAGAACTTCAGACTCGGAATGCCGACCGCCCTGGCCACCGCGGCCTGGGTGTTGGTGTCCATGGTGAAGGTGGTGAGGCCGTCGACGTCGGCGGGCGTGAGACCCGCGTCGGCCAGCGCCGCGCCGACCGCCTCCGCGGCCAGCCGCAATTCGCTGCGTCCGGAGTCCTTGGAGAAGTCGGTGGCACCGATGCCGACGATGGCGGCGCGACCGGAAAGGCCGGCGGATTCGGCGGAGGTGGTGCTCATTTCGGCTCCAGATCGGGAAGGGCGATGACGGCCGTGGCGGTGATGTGCTCGCCGAGGCTGTCTGTGCCGTGCACGTCGATGGTGACCTGGGTGCCGTCGATCTCGGTGACCGTGCCGGAAAGGGTCAGGGTGTCACCGGAGTACAGCGGCACGCCGAGACGAAGAGCGATGCGCTTGACCAGCGCACGCGGACCGGCCCAGTCGGTGACGAAGCGCTGCACCAGACCGGTGTCGGTGAGGATGTTGACGAAGATGTCGCTCGACCCGCGCTCGACCGCCTTGTCGCGGTCGTGGTGCACATCCTGGAAGTCCCTGGTGGCCAGGGCGGTGCTGATCACGAACGTGGGGTCGGCGTGGATCACCAACTGCGGCAGGGTGGTTCCCACCGCGAGGGTGGTGAGTTCGACGGTGGGAGTCATCGGGGCGTCCTTTGTGGTCATCACACGGCCTGCCAGTACGGCAGCACGGTGCCGTCGGGGAGCTTTTCGAACGCGACGCGGACAGGCTGGTCGATGGCGACATCGGCGGGGTCGATGCCACGCAGTTCACCGAGCATGCGCACACCCTCGTCGAGTTCGACCAGGGCGACCACGAAGGGCAGATCGCGACCGGGCACCTTGGGCGCGTGGTGCACGACGAAGCTGAACACCGTGCCGGTGCCCGCGGCGACCACGTAGTCGGTGGTCTCCGCCTTGTCCTGCCACAGCGCGGGAACGGGTGGGTGGCGCAGCGTGCCGTCGGGCAGACGCTGAAGGCGCAGCTCGCCGATTTCGGTTCCCGCCCAGAAGAACTCGGTATCGCGCGAGATGACCGGGCTGACGCGACCAGCGGGCGCGATGCCGGGCGATGCCGACGTCTGCTCCGCTGTCGCAGCGGCGGTAGCCGGCACGAATTTCAGGATGCGGAACAGCATTTCGGTGACGACCTCGTCGCCCACCGACCAGGTGGTGGTGAAGGTCAGGAACCAGCCGTCGCCGAGCCCGGTTCGCTTGGGGCCCTTGAACTCCGAGAGCCTGCTGCTGACCGTCACCTCCTCCCCCGGCGTCAGGTAGCGGTGGTAGGTCTGCTCGCAGTTGGTGCCGACAACGGAGGTGTAACCCGCGTCGTCGAGCAGCTGTGTCGCCAGGCCGAGTGGATCGTCGGCGGTGCGCACCCCGCGCAGGCCGTTCATCGTCCACACCTGCGCCATGGCGGGCGGGGCGACGATGCCGGGATGACCTGCCGCCCTCGCTGCCTCGGCGTCGACGTAGATCGGGTTGGTGTCACCCAGCGCCTCGACCCAGTTGTGGATCATCGGCTGGTTCACCGGGTCACGACCGGCACGCGGCGCGGACTCACCCGCCGCCGACAATTTCGCCAGTGCTTCGGGAATGTCCTCGGGGGTGATGCTGTCCGGCACGCGCCGCTCCTTGTTCATCGGGGGACGCGCGGCAGATCGAGGCCCGCGGTGGCGACCAGTTCGCGCATGATCTCGTTGACGCCGCCACCGAAGGTGACGACGAGGTTCTGCTTGGTACGCCGGTCCAGCCAGCCGAGCAGTTCGGCGGTGCCGGGCTCGGCGGGGTCGCCGTAGCGGCCGATGATCTCCTCGACCACGCGGCCCGCTTCCTGCAGCGATTCGGTGGAGAAGATCTTGGTCGCCGAGGCGTCGGCGATCACCGCGTTCTGTGCCGCGGAGGTGTCGGCGGCGGCGACCTGCCAGTTCAGCAACTCGTTGAGCCGCACCATGGTGCGCACCCGACCGAGTGCGCGACGTACTTCCGGCTCGCCGAGCAGACCGTGCTCCGCCGACCAGTCGTGCAGGCGGTCGTAGAGCTGTTCGATCTTGCCGGACGGGCCGAGGCTGACCCGCTCGTGGTTGAGCTGGGTGGTGATCAGCCGCCAGCCGCGGTTCTCCTCGCCGACCAGCATCTCCGCGGGTACCCGCACGTCGTCGAAGTACGTGGCGTTGGTGTGGTGGGCGCCGTCGCAGGTGATGATCGGGGTCCAGGAGTAGCCGGGGTCCTTGGTATCGACGATGAGGATCGTGATGCCGCGGTGACGGGACTCGACCGTGCCGGTGCGGCACGCCGTCCAGACGTAGTCGGCCTCGTGGGCGCCGGTGGTGAAGATCTTCTGCCCGTTGACGATCCAGTCACCGTCGCTGTCGCGGACCGCGGTGGTGCGCAGCGCGGCGAGGTCGGTGCCCGCCGACGGCTCGGAGTAACCGATGGCGAAATGGATATCGCCGGACAGGATTCCGGGCAGGAACTTCTTCTTCTGCGCGTCGGTGCCGTATTTCTGCAAGGTCGGCCCCACGGTCAGCAGGGTGACCAGTGGCAGCGGGACATCCGCGCGGACAGCCTCGTTGAAGAAGATCTGCTGTTCCATCGGGCCGAAACCCTGGCCGCCGAACTCCTTGGGCCAGCCGACACCGAGCCAGCCGTCACGGCCCATCCGGCGCACCACCTCCCGGTAGGTGTCGCCGTGCCGGTCCACCGCCATCGCCGCGGCTTCGGCCGGGCTGATGAGATCGGCGAAATAGGAACGCAATTCTTCGCGCAACCGCCGCTGTTCGGCGGTCAGATCGATGAACATCTTGCTCCCAGAAGGTCGAGCCGCAGACCCGCACCGCCGAGGAGCCGGGCGAGGTCTTTGGCCTGCGAGTAGTAGCGGTGCATCGGGTGGGTGATATCCACACCCAGTCCACCGTGCAGGTGGTGACATTTCTGCATGGCGCGCGGAACTTCGGCCGCGGCCCAGTAGGCGAGCACGTCGAGGTCCTCGTCGATGCGGTACTGGTGCTGGGGCGAGAGGTCCGGCTGCGCCAGTGCCCAGCACGCCGACTCCGCGGCCACGTGCAGCGTGCGCGAGACCACGTACAGGTCCGCGATCTGCTGCGCCACGGCCTGGAACTCGGCCAGCGGCCTGCCGAACTGCTCCCTGGTGCGCACGTGCTCGGCGGTGAGCGTGATCGCGCCCTTCAGCAGGCCGTCGGCGACCGCGCCGATACAGGCCAGTGCGTGGCGGTGCAGGACGGGCAGCGCGTCATCGGCCAGCAGTTGGTCGGCCGGGATCTCGACGTCGTCGAGGACCAGCGTCGCCTCCGGGATACCCGCCGACCCCGCCACCGGGATGATCTCGAGCCCCGGCGCGACCGAATCGACCAGTGCCACCCCGGCATCGGTGGGCACCAGAATCCACCGTGCCTGCTCGGCGTAGATCACGCCGGACTTGCGCCCGGTGATCCGCACCGTGTCGCCCGCGCGCACGGCCTTGGTGGTGGGCGCGGTGGTGAACGGCGCGCCCGGTTCGTTGAGCGCGGCGGTGAGCACGGTGCCCTTGCCGACCTCGGCGAGTACCCGTTCGGCCAGTTCGTCCGACAGCACACCGAGCAGCGGCAGCACACCGAACCCGAAGGTCGGCAGCGCCGGGACCGCCGCGGCATCGGTGGCCAGCTCCATGAGCAGGGCCGATACCTCGAGCAGTCCCATACCGTCGCCGCCGAACCGTTCCGGCACCGGCACGGCCAGCAGACCGGAGTCGACCAGGCTCGGCCACAGGGCCATATCCCTGGCCGGCTCACGTTCGAGCAGGCTTACCACTACCTCGGCTACGGCGTCGGCGCTTTCGTCGCGGGTGAAATCCACGGCGTCCTCCCTCATCGAGCTAACTGTCCGCATCGCGCGGCAGGCCGAGAATCCGTTCGGCGGCCACGGTCAACAGGATCTGCTCGGTACCGCCCGCAATCGAGAGACACCGCGTAAGCAGGAATTCTTTCAGAGCATCACTGTCCAGGGAACCTTCTTGGCCGACAAGTTCCAGCGCGTATTCCGCCAGCTCCTGCCGATGCCGGACACCGACCAGTTTGCGAACACCGGCTTGGGCGCCCGCGTCGACGCCCGCCATTGTCGCTACCGCGATCCGCTGTTCCAGCAATGATCCAGCAACCGAAGACGTGATCAGCGCGCCGAAGCGGTCCTCACGCAGTTCCGTTCCCCATCCACCGACCGGGAAACGGTCGAGCAGGGCTTCGAGCGCGCCACCGATACCGCCGCCGCCCATGGCGACCCGTTCGGCCGACAGCGTGGTGCGCGCGATTTTCCAGCCGTTGTTCAGCGCGCCGACCAGGCAGTCGTCGGGCACGAACACGTCGTCGAGGAAGACCTCGCTGAACTTCTCCTCGCCGGTGATCTGCACCAGCGGCCGCACCTGCACGCCCGCGGCGCGCATATCGACGAGGAAGTAGCTGATGCCGCGATGCTTGGCCGCGGCCGGATCGGTGCGGGCCAGGCAGATGCCCCAGTTCGCGGTGGAGCCGAGCGAGGTCCACACCTTCTGGCCGCGCAGCACCCAGCCGCCGTCGACCTTCTCGGCGGTGGTGCGCAGGGCGGCCAGATCGGAACCCGCGCCCGGCTCGCTGAACAGCTGGCACCAGATGACCTCGCCGTGCAGGGTCGGCCAGACGTAGCGTTCGATCTGCTCCTCGGTGCCGAAGCGCAACAGCGTCGGCACGGCCCAACCCGCGACGGCGAGGTCGGGGGTCGTCAGCTCGGCGCGACGGAGCTGTTCGGCGATCTGCAGGCAGGTCATCGGGTCGGCGGCACGGCCGTAGGGCCGCGGCCAATGCGGCATCACCATGCCCGCTTCCACCAGCGCGCGCGTCTGGTCGGCGGGCTCGAGCGCGGCGATCGCGGCGACCTCGTCCGCCAGCGCGGTGTCGACGGCGGCGTCACCGAGCACCCGCTCGGCGCCGGTGGTGCGGCGCCGACCGGCCCTGGTGAGCTCGGCGACCCGGGCGCGCCAGCGCGCCGAACCACCGAGGAGCTGGCGCAGCGAGCTCGCCCGGCGCAGGTAGAAGTGCGCGTCGTGTTCCCAGGTGAAGCCGATACCGCCGAGCACCTGGATGGCGTCCTTGGCGTTGTCGACGGCGGCATCGAGGGCCACCGAGGCGGCCACGGCCGCGGCGATCGGAAGCTCGTCGCCGCCCTCGTCGATCGCGGCGGCGGCGTCGGCGGCGACCGCGCGGATCAGCTCGGTGCGGCACAGCATCCAGGCGCACAGGTGCTTGATCGCCTGGAAGCTGCCGATCGGTTTACCGAATTGTTCACGCACACGGGCATATTCGACCGCGGTACGCAGGGTCCAACCGGCGATGCCCGCCAGTTCCGCTACCACGAGCGCTACGAAGAGGTCGGTGACATCAGCCGTCGGCGCGAAGCCGTGATCGGCCGGTACGGCCACCTCGGCGGCGCTGACCCGCGCCAGCGGCACGGTGTGGTCGCCGTGTGCCAGCGACGTCACCGTCACCGCTTCAGCGGGCAGCAGCAGCCATCGGGTGCCGTCGATGGTGTTGGCGGGCACGAGAACTCGGGTCAGCTCATCGGCGCCGTAGACGAAATCCCAAGTGCCGGAGACACTCCAGCCGGTATCGGTGGCGACCGCCTTCGCGGACTGCTCGTCACCGGGCACCGCGACCGCGCACGGTGTGCCGTCGGCGAACGCTCCCTCGGTGATCAGCCCGGCCAGCGCGGTGGCCAGCACCGGACCGCCGACCAGGTCGTCGCCGGTCTGCTCGAGCATGACCGCCAGGTCGGCGACCGTGCCGCCGAGACCGCCATTGTCCTCGGGCAGCGCGACCTCGAACAGCCCGAACTCGCTCAGCCCGGTCCAGTACCCGCGCCAGGCGGCCGAGCCGCCGGTCCGCATTGTTTCAATCGGCGCGACCGTGCTCGCCCAGCCCCGCAGCGACGCCGCGACGGCTTTGTGCTCGTCAGTGGTGGCGATGGTCACAAGAAGATCCGCCCTTCCGGCGTGGTTCACACTTCTAGAACATGTTCTAATATCTAAGCCGGGTATAAGTCAAGAGACCTACACTCGCACTAAGCTCCGGGCACGGCTCGGCCGATGAATTGCCACTGAAGCGAAAGGGTTTCCACGATGGACAGTCCCGCACCAACGCCCACCGTGACGACGCTGTCCGAGGACGAGCTCAGCTCCAGCGCACAGCGCGACCGGCGCAAGCGCATCCTCGACGCGACCCTCGCGCTCGCCTCCAAGGGCGGCTACGACGCCGTGCAGATGCGCGCGGTCGCCGAGCGCGCCGACGTGGCCGTCGGCACGCTGTACCGCTACTTCCCGTCCAAGGTTCACCTGCTCGTTTCGGCGCTGGCCAGGGAATTCGAGATGTTCGAAGGCAAGCGCAAGCCACTACCCGACGGCGACGGCCCGTCCGAGCGCATGCACACCCTGCTCACCCAGATCACCCGGATGATGCAGCGCGACCCCTTGCTCACCGAGGCGATGACGCGCGCGTTCATGTTCGCCGACGCCTCGGCCGCCGCGGAAGTGGATCGGGTGGGCAAGGTGATGGACCGGGTCTTCGCCCGCGCGATGAGCGACGGCGAACCCGACGACCGTCAGCTCGCCATCGCCCGCGTCATCTCCGATGTGTGGCTGTCGAACCTGGTGGCCTGGCTCACCCGGCGCGCGTCCGCGACCGATGTCACGGAACGGCTCGAGCTCACGGTCGACCTGTTGCTGGGCGATCGCGGATAACCCAGCAACCCGGCAAAGCTCACTACCGCAACATCACAAATCGCCCATCGCTGTTGACACCCGTCGGCTGTGCGCCTTCCAGTAGGAAGATGCATAGCCGACGCCGCATATGCGAAACAGCGCATCTACCGGGAGCGCGTGCCTCGCCGCGCCCTCATGTGCCCGGTGAGCTCGACGAATCCGGCAGACGGTGGTGGGCCGCCGGTACGAAATTTGCCGTAAGGTCGCGAGCAAACGACCGGGGGTCGTGCGCACAACCCGCCGCGCCGCTCGCGCGGCAAAATTGACGCAGTATTGTTTTTCGCGCCCCCTGATCAACTCCTCCCATCACTAGGTTGGATGCGTGAGCGCACAGGAACTGCCCTTGGATGTCCGCCGTGCACTGGCGTCGGTTGCGCGCGTGCCACGGCTCTTGGTTGCCTCGGACTACGACGGGACCATCGCCCCGATCGTGTCCGACCCGTCGAAAGCGTTTCCCCAGCGGGAATCGGTGAGCGCGCTACGCGCGCTGGCGGGGTTGTCGAACACTACTGCGGCAGTGATTTCCGGTAGAGCGCTCCGAGACCTGGCGGCGCTGTCGCGCCTGCCGGTCGAGGTGCAGCTGATCGGTAGTCACGGCTCGGAGTTCGACGTCGGCTTCGTGCACGCGATCGACAACGACGCCAAACAGCTACTGACAGAGATCAATTCCGCGTTCTCGAAGATCTCCGCCGAGAACCCGGGCGTGACCGTCGAGATGAAGCCGGCCAGCGCCGCGCTGCACGTGCGCAACGCCAGCCCCGAAATCGGCAGGCGCGCACTGACTTCCGTTCGCCAAGGCCCGGCCTGCTGGGTGGGCGTGCAGGTGACCGAAGGCAAGGCGGTGATCGAGCTCGCGGTGATCCCCACCGACAAGGGCACCGCGCTCGACACCATCCGCCATCAGGAAAGCGCTTCCGCCGCAGTGTTCTTCGGCGACGACGTGACCGACGAGAAGGCGTTCCGGGTGCTCTCGGGACCGGATGTCGGGATCAAGGTCGGCGAGGGCGAGAGCATCGCCAAGTTGCATGTGAACTCCACCGAGGAGGTGGCGCGCGCGCTGGCGTTCCTCGTCGAGGAGCGGCGCACCTGGCTGGCCGGGGCGAGCGCCCCCCGGATCGAGCGGCTGAGCATGCTGGCCAGCCCGCGCTCGGTCGCGCTGCTCACCCCCGACGCGACGGTCACCTGGCTCTGCCACCCCGAACCGGATTCGGCGGCGGTGTTCGCGCATCTGCTCGGCGGCGCGGCGGCCGGACACTTCACGGTGGCGCCGGAGCGGCCGAGCCTGCCGCTGTCGCAGCGGTATGTGGACGGCACGATGACGGTCGAAACCCGGTGGGCCAGTTTGCAAGTGGCCGACTACCTGCCGCACGACGTGGCTCCCGATCGCACCGATCTGACCAGGGTGATCACCGGCGCCGCGAAGGCCGTGGTCACCTTCGCGCCACAACCGGAGTTCGGCCAGGTGCCGGTGCGAATGCAGGTCGTACGCAGCGGAATCCAGGTCAGCGGCACCAATGATCCGATGGTGCTTCGCTCCCCCGGTGTGGAGTGGGAGATCCTGTCCGACGGCACAAACGAGCAGGCGCGCGCGGTGGTCGACCCGTCGCTCGGGCCGGTCGTGCTCGAATTGCGGTGCGGAACCGCGGATCTCGCGCCCTCGATGACGCCCGAGCCGCAGCGCCGCCAGCTCGCCGAGCAGTACTGGTCGCAGTGGGCCTCGGAATTGCTGCTGCCGCCGCTCAAGCCGGATCTGATGAAGCGTTCGGCGCTCACCCTGCGCGGGCTGGTCCATCGCCCGTCGGGGTCGATCCTGGCCGCGGCCACCACCTCACTGCCCGAGGACATCGGCGGCGTGCGCAACTGGGACTACCGCTACTGCTGGCTGCGTGACGCGTCGCTGACCGCGCAGGCACTGGTGACCCTGGGCTCGCTGACCGAGGCCGAGGAGTTCCTCGGCTGGGTACACAAGGTGCTCGACACCCTGCCGGGACCGGAGCGCCTGCACCCGCTGTACACGATCTACGGCGAGACCCTGCCGCCCGAGGCCGTGATCGACGCGCTGCCCGGTTATGCCGGATCGCGGCCGGTGCGGGTGGGCAACGCGGCCAACATGCAGGTGCAGCTCGACGTGTTCGGGCCGATCGTCGACCTGATCACCTCGATGTCACACGAACGCGAGCGCCAGGGCATCACCGCACCGGCCAAGGCCCTGCCGGATGCCGACTGGGAACTGGTGCACGCGATGGTGTCGGCGGTGCAGCGCCGCTGGACCGAACCCGACCACGGCATCTGGGAGATCCGCGGCAACCCGCGCCACCACGTGTACTCGAAGGTGATGGGCTGGCTCACCATCGACCGCGCCCTGACCCTGGCGGACCGCTTCGACCGCCCCGCCGATCCCGACTGGGTGAGCTTGCGCGACACGATCGCCGACGAGGTGAAGGCGAAGGGCTGGAACGACGAGGTCCAGTCCTACACCGCCGCCTACGACGGCACCGACCTGGACGCGGCCACCCTGCACATCGGCCTGAGCGGCCTGATCGATCCCGCCGACCCGCGCTTCGCCGCGACGGTGGTGGCCACCGAGGCCGAACTGCGCAGCGGCGCCACGGTGTACCGGTACCACCACGACGACGGGCTGCCCGGCGGCGAAGGTGGCTTCCACCTGTGTGCCGCCTGGCTGGTGGAGGCGTACCTGCTGATCGGCAGGCGCTCCGACGCCGAGGCACTGTTCGCCCAGCTGGTCGCCGCCGCGGGACCCACCGGCCTGCTCAGCGAGGAATACGACCCGGTCGCCGAGCGTTCCCTCGGTAACCACCCCCAGGCGTACAGCCACCTGGGCCTGCTCCGGTGCGCCCAGTTGCTCAGCCAGCCGGTCAACGCCCTGGTCTGACAACGCTCGACAAGCCGGGTTCGAATTTCGAGCCCGGCTTTTCGATGCGGTTCGTACTGGGTATTCGTAGCTGCTAATCTAAAACGGTAACGATTTCCATTACGATCTAGAGCTTGCTCGCCAGGAGTGCCGTGTGAACCCTCGATTCGCCCGCTTGTTCGCCGGTCTCACGGCGGGGGTGGCGGCCGTGGTCGTCCTCAGCGCCTGCGGTACCAGCTCCAGCGATTCCGATACCCCCCAGATCGTCGCCTCCACCAATGTGTGGGGTTCGGTGGCCTCTGCCGTCGCCGGGCCGGATGCCCAGGTGACCTCGATCATCAGCGACCCCGCGGCCGATCCGCATTCGTTCGAGACCTCGGCCACCGACACCGCCAAGATCAGTGACGCGGATCTCGTCGTGTTCAACGGTGGGCACTACGACGAGTTCATCGAGAAGGCCATCTCGGGCAAGGACAAGCGGACCGTCGAGGCGTTCGAGCAGCGCGCGGACAAGAACGACGACAACGAGCACGTCTGGTACGACGTGAGCACCGTCGCCGCCGTCGCCGATCAGATCGCGGCCCAGCTCGGCCAGGTCGACGCCGCGCACGCCGATGCCTACACCGAGCGCGCGGTCGCCTTCAAGAATCAGCTGATCGGCGTCAGCACCATCACCGGCACCATCGCCACCCAGACACCGAACGCGCCGGTCGCCCAGTCCGAGCCGCTCGCGCACTACCTGCTCACGGCCGCGACCGCGCAGGACAAGACCCCGCACGAGTTCCAGGAAGCGATCGAGCAGGAGACCGACCCGGCCCCGGCCGCCGTCGCCGCCACCCGCGACCTGATCACCGCCAAGCAGGTCAAGGCACTGATCTACAACACCCAGACCGAGGACAAGATCACCCAGGACCTGCGGGCCACCGCGCAGTCCGCGGGCATCGCCGTGGTCGAGGTCACCGAAACCCTGCCTGCCGGAATGGATTACATCCAGTGGCAGACCGCCAACGCCAAGGCGCTCGCCGCGGCCCTGCGCTGAGGACCCCCATGACCGAGGCAACCGCACTGTCGGACACCACCGCCGCACCGGACATCGAGACCGCCGACGCGGCGATCCGGCTGCGCGGGGCCACCATGGCCTTCGGCGACCGCACCCTCTGGCGCGACCTCGACCTCGACGTGCGGCCGGGTGAGTTCATCGCCGTCCTCGGACCCAACGGCTCGGGCAAGACCTCGCTGCTGCGCGCCCTGCTCGGCACCCTCGACCTGAGCTCGGGCAGCGCGGAGATCGCGGGCAGGCGAGCCGGGGTGGGCAATCCGGGCATCGGCTACATCCCGCAGCAGAAGACCATCGACGCGGGCGTGCAGCTACGCGGCGTCGACCTGGTCGGCCTCGGCGTGGACGGGCATCGGTGGGGGCTCGGATGGCGCGGGCGTCGCAGCCGGGCAGCGAAGGTCGAGCGGGCCATCGCCGCGGTGGGCGCCGGGTCGTTCGCGCACGCGTCGCTGGAGACGATGTCCGGTGGGGAGCAGCAGCGGTTGCGGGTCGCGCAGGCCTTGGTCGGCGACCCGTCGGTACTGCTGTGCGACGAACCGCTGCTGAGCCTGGATATGGCGAACCAGCGCCTGGTCGCCGAGCTGGTCGACCGGCGCCGCCGCGAACACGACACCGCGGTGCTGTTCGTGACCCACGAGATCAACCCGATCCTGCCGCTGGTGGACCGGGTGCTGTACCTGGTGGACGGTGGCTTCCGGATCGATACGCCCGATGAGGTGATGACCTCGCAGACGCTGTCGGAGCTCTACCGCACCGAGGTCGAGGTGCTGCGGGTACGCGGCCGTCTGGTGGTCGTCGGAACCGGCGACGATATGGACGCCCTCGGCGGTACCGCCTGATGGAAAAGCTCACCAAGGTGTTCCAGCAGATGTTCGACTTCACCACCACCGCGAACCTGCTGGGTTACGACTTCGTGCAGCAGGCGCTGCTGGCGAGTGCCCTGCTCGGGCTGCTGGCCGGCTTGATCGGACCGCTGATCGTCGCCCGGCAGATGTCGTTCGCCGTGCACGGCACCAGCGAGCTCTCGCTCACCGGCGCGTCGGCGGCGCTGCTCGTCGGGGTCGGGGTCGGATTCGGGGCGATCGCCGGTTCGGTGGTCGCGGCCGTGCTGTTCGGGTGGCTGGGTTCTCGTGCGCGCGAACGTGATTCGGTGATCGCGGTGGTGCTGTCGTTCGGGCTCGGGTTGTCGGTGCTGTTCCTGTGGCTCGCGCCGGAGCGGGCCGGGTCGAAGTTCTCCCTGCTCACCGGGCAGGTCGCCGGGGTCGGCTACGACGGGCTCGCACTGCTGGTCACCTGCACCGCGGGCGTGCTCGCCGTGCTGGCCGTGGTGTATCGGCCGCTGTTGTTCGCCAGCTCCGATCCCGAGGTCGCGATCGCGCGCGGGGTGCCGGTGCGGGCGCTGTCGGTGGTGTTCGCGGTACTGCTCGGCATCACCGCCGCGTTCGGCGTGCAGATCGTCGGCGCGCTGCTGGTGCTCGCCTTGCTGATCACCCCGGCCGCCGCGGCCGCGCAGGTGACCTCGAGCCCGATGCGGGCGACCGTACTGTCGGTGATCTTCGCCGAGGTCGCCGCGGTCGGCGGGCTGCTGCTGTCGCTCGCCCCCGGTGTTCCGGTGTCGACCTTCGTCACCGCGATCTCGTTCGGCATCTACCTGGTGTGCCGGGTCGTCGGACATCGCAATCGGCAACTCGCGCACGCGCGCTGAACCCGCGCCGGATCCCGCTCCGATGCCCGAACGGCCGCGAACCACGGAGGTCGGCGCGCAGAATGGCCAGCATGATCGACTTCACCGTTCCGGATGATCTGGCCGCACTGCGAGATCGGGTTCGCGCCTTCGTCGTCGAGCAGATCGTGCCGTTCGAGCGCGATCCCCGGCTCACCGCGCACGGCCCCAACGACGACCTGCGGGCCGAACTCGTCGAACTGGCCCGCGCCGAGAAGCTGCTGACCGTGCAGGCGCCGGTGGAACACGGCGGGCTCGGACTCAGCCACGTCGAGCAGGCGCTGGTGTACGAGGCGGCGGGGTGGTCCACGCTCGGACCGGTCGCCATGAACTGCGCCGCGCCCGACGAGGGGAACATGTTCCTGCTCGGCAAGGTCGCCGACCCGGAGCAGGTCGACCAGTATCTGATGCCGGTGATTCGTGGTGAACAGCGCTCGGTGTTCGCGATGACCGAGCCCGGCGGGGCCGGGTCGGATCCCGGGCAGCTCAGCACGGAGGCGGTGTTCGACGGCGAGAATTTCGTGATCAACGGCCTCAAGTGGCTGATCACCGGCGCCGACGGCGCCAAGACCTGGATCATCATGGCCCTGCTCGCCGAGAACCCCCACCTGCCCGCCGGGCCGACCCTGTTCCTCGCCGACGGTGACGCGCCGGGCATCGTGATCGAGCGGATCATGAACACGATGGACCGCAACTACGTCGGCGGGCACGCGGTCGTCCGGTTCGACAATCTCACGCTGCCGCCGACGGCCGTGCTCGGTCGCACCGGACAAGCCCTGCGGTACGCGCAATTACGGCTCGCCCCCGCTCGGCTCACACACTGCATGCGCTGGCTCGGCGCGGCGGCCCGCGCCCAGTCCATCGCGCTGGACTACGCGCGTACGCGCACCGCGTTCGGCAAGCCGATCGGCGAACACGAGGGCGTGTCGTTCATGCTCGCCGACAACGAGGTGGCGCTGCACCAGTGCAGGCTGACGATCTGGCACGCCTGCTGGCTGATGGATCAGGGACAGCAGGCCAGACACGAATCGTCGATGGCCAAGTCGTATGTGTCCGAGGAACTGTTCAAGGTCACCGATCGCTGTGTGCAGGTGCTCGGCGGAATCGGGATCAGCGACGAGACGGTGGTGGAGATGTTGTTCCGGGACATGCGCGCGTTCCGTCTTTACGATGGCCCGACGGAAGTGCACAAGTACGCGATCGGCAGACACTTGCTGGCCGGTCGCTAGTACGATTCCATCCCATGAGTTCGGAATTGCTCGTCGATGTCGAAGGCGGCGTCGCGCTACTGACGCTCAACCGGCCAGCCAAGCAGAACGCCGTCACCCCGACGATGGCGGCCGAGCTGAGCGCCGCCCTTCGCCGGTGCGATACCGAGGACGCGATCCGCGCCGTCGTGATCACCGGCACCCCGCCTGCGTTCTGCGCCGGCGCCGACCTGGCCGCGCGCGGTGGCGACGTGAGCGCCACGCTCGATCCGCCCCCCTGGCAGGTCCGTAAACCAGTGATCGCCGCGGTGAACGGGCATGCGGTCGGTATCGGGCTGGCGCTCGCACTGCAGTGCGACCTGCGCTATTTCGCTCGCGACGCGGTGTACGGGCTGAACCAGGTGCGTCGCGGGGTGCTCGCCGACGGGTTCGCGCACTGGACAGTGCCGCGCCTGGCCGGCCTGGCCAACGCCGCCGACATCATGCTCACCGGGCGCACCTTCGACGGTGACGAAGCCAAGTCACTCGGACTGGCCAATGCCGCACTGCCCGCCGACGAGGTGCTGATGACCGCGATGGCGGTGGCCCACGACATCGCCACCGGGACCGCTCCCCTGCCGGTCGCGCTCACCAAGCGGCTCATCTGGGAAAGCCTCGGCATGACGCCCGCGGTGGTCGGGCAGCTCGAATCCGAGCTCAACGCGCAGGTTGCCAAGAGTGTCGACGGTGGCGAGGCGATGGTGGCGTTCAAGGAGCGCCGCCCGCCGAACTGGACCGGCAGCGTCAGCGGCGAATGGCCCGCCTGGGACGCGCCCGGCGTGCGCCCGAGCCTGGACTGAGCCTAGAAGTTCCCGTTGCAGGACCCGGCCAGGTACAGCATCGCGAACAGCAGCATGCAGATGGTGCCGAAGATGCCCGCGATATAGCCGATCAACACCTGAGACCGGCCGCTGAGCGCACCGTAGGACGCGTCGATGTCGTTGAGTGCCCGCTTGCCGAGCACCCACGCGATCGGCCCGAAGATCCCACAGCAGAACGGGCTGAGCAGCCCGAGCACAAGGATCAGGTTGGCCTGCGGGTGCTCGACCGTTTCGCCGATCGGCTGATTAGGGATCGCCACCCGTCGAATCCTACTGTGCCGGAAGGCTGCTGACCCCCACTACACGGCCTGCAAAACGAAGTCAGCCGCCATGACCGCACCCCCAACCCCCACTACCCGACCCCGAGGAGGGTCCGCCGCGCAGCGGCGTAGCGGCCCGGCCGCGAGTTAGCCGTCGTTGCGTCCGCGGCGCAGCCGCCAGCAACGGCGGCTAACTCGCGGCCCCCAGGGGGCGCGCTGGAGCGCGCCA
>NZ_JBSGVG010000049.1:0-41934 GCF_053608345.1 Nocardia sp. NPDC055050 | reverse complement strand
CCGCCCTTCGTCGCCCCGGCCAAGTAATTTCGCCGAAGGACTCATGGAAAGCGGCCCCGGCCGGGAGAACTCCGGGCGGGGGCCGCTTCTTCGTGTCGGAGGTGGCTCGGTCGGCCGACCGTGGTCAGGACCGCCCGAGCCGTTCTCAGGCCGTACGTGCCCGCTGGGCCGGTTCCACCGCGGTGCGGACGAACTTCGCCACCCGGCCCAGCGCCGAACGGCTCTCCGGCATGCTCGGCAGGATGCTCATGAACGCGTGCACCTGCCCGCGCCACAGCTCCAGGGTGTTGGGCACGCCCGCGGCGGTGAGCCGGTGGGCCATCAGTTCACAGTCGTAGCGCAGGAGCTCGTCCTCGGCGGCGATGAGCAGCACCGGCGGCATCCCGGCCAGCTCGGCGTTGACCGGCGACAGCGCGGGATCGAGCGGACCGGCGTGCTCGGCGCCCAGGTGGACGACCGCCTCCAGGCCCTTCAGCGGAATGTAGGCGTCCCGGTTGACATTGACGTAGCCCTCTTTGGCCCGGTAGTCCAGATCGAGCAGCGGGCTGAGGCCCACGAGGGCGGCGGGCAGCGGCAGGCCGATCTCGCGAGAGCGGATCGCGGTCGCGAAGGTCAGGAACCCACCCGCCGAGTCGCCGGCGAACACGATGCGCGCCGGATCGGCCCCGTGGCGCAGCAGCCAGCGGTACGCGAGCACACAGTCGTCGATCGAGGTGTCGATCGAATCACCGGGCAGCTGCCGGTACTCGACATTGAGGACGGGCAGTCCGGTGCGCCGGGCCAGTCCGGCCACGACCGCGCGGTGTGTCTGCAATCCGCAGACCGCGAAGCCGCCGCCGTGCATGTACAGCAACGCACCGTGGCGCAACGCGCGAGATCCGCCCGCGGGCCGCACCATTTCCATCTTGAAGCCCTGGAGCTGGATCTGCTCGCGCTCGATACCGTGCGGTTCGGGCCGCAACCGCGACAGCAGGTCGACCGCGACGGCGCCGACCGGAATGGTGGCCCGGTTGATGGGCACGGTGCGCAGCAGCGGTCCGATCAGGCCGAGGCAGGCGCCCATCAGGACTCGCGAGGAGGTACTGGTCCGGCCGGAGTTGACGATGATGCCCGACTCCGGCCTCTCGGCGGTGCTGATCGGGGCCACGGGCGCGAGCCCACCCATCACGCCGGTGATCTTTGTGGCTACCATCGCGCACCTACCTCTACAGCTGGCGCGTCGACCCCTGACCAGGCGTAAACCCCCCGGATCGGATGTCGGCGCTGACATCTAACACAGTGATGTTTCACACATCGACGCTCACATAATCAGATGAACGTCTTGTCTGTCTCAGTTATCGCCCGACACACCCGGTCACGAAACGTTCGTGACCAATTCGTCGACGTGTCGGAACCTCCCCGTCTCCGGGGCGGACGGGACTGGCAGACTTGCCACCTATGCGCGGAATCATCTTGGCGGGCGGCACCGGTTCACGGTTGCACCCGATCACGCGCGGGGTGAGCAAGCAGCTTGTCCCGGTCTACGACAAACCCATGGTCTACTACCCGTTGTCCACCCTCATGCTGGCAGGGATCGACGACATTCTGGTGATCACCACGCCGGAGGACGCCGACGCGTTTTCCCGGCTGCTGGGCGACGGCAGCCAGTTCGGCGTCGCGATCAGCTACGTGGTGCAGCCCGAACCCGACGGTCTCGCGAGCGCCTTCGTCCTCGGGGCCGATCACATCGGCAACGAACCGGCGGCGCTGGTCCTCGGCGACAACATCTTCCACGGGCCCGGCCTCGGCGCCAGCCTGGAACGCTTCCACGACATCGACGGCGGCGCGGTGTTCGCCTACTGGGTGAAGGACCCGACCGCCTACGGCGTGGTGGAGTTCGACCAGGGCCGCGCGGTCTCCATCGAGGAGAAGCCGAAGGTCCCGCGCTCGAACTACGCCATCCCCGGCCTCTACTTCTACGACAACGACGTGGTCGAGATCGCCCGCGAGCTGAAGCCGTCGGCGCGCGGCGAGTACGAGATCACCGATATCAACCGCGCCTACCTCGAGCAGAACCGGCTCAGTGTCGACGTGCTCGCCCGCGGCACCGCCTGGCTCGACACCGGCACCTTCGATTCCCTGCTCGACGCGGCCAATTACGTGCGCACGATCGAGGAGCGGCAGGGCCTCAAGATCGGCGTGCCCGAGGAAGTGGCCTGGCGCCGCGGCCTCATCTCCGACGAGCAGCTGTGCAAGCTCGCCGAACCGATGGTGCGCTCGGGCTACGGCCGCTACCTGCTGGATCTGATCGACCGCGGAAAAGACTGGTAGCGCATGGAATTTCGTGAACTGGCGATCCCCGGCGCCTGGGTGGTGACCCCGCGTCTGCTCGGCGACGACCGCGGCATGTTCTGCGAGTCGTTCAAGGCCTCGGAGTTCGAGAAGGCCACCGGGCGCCCGTTCGAGCTGCACCAGGTGAACACCTCGGTCTCGGCCGCCGGGGTGCTGCGCGGCATCCACTACACCGACGATCCGCCCGGTCAGGCCAAGTATGTGACCTGTGTGCGCGGTGCGTTCCTGGATGTGGTGGTCGACCTGCGGCCGGGCTCACCGACCTACGGCCGGTGGGACAGCGTGCTGCTCGATGACGTCTCGCGGCGCTCGGTGTTCCTGTCCGAGGGTCTCGGCCACGCCATCCTCTCGCTGGAGAACCGGTCGACGGTGACCTACCTCTGTTCGCTCGAGTACTCCCCCGAGTTCGACAGGGACCTGGACGCTTTCGATCCGCGCCTCGGCATCGAATGGCCGACCGAGGGCCGCGACGGCCGCCCGCTGACCTATGTTCGCTCGGCGAAAGACGAAGCAGCGCCGAAGTTTTCCGCCTGATTCACGTGAAACGTCGAACGGCACCACCTGCGCGAGGTGGTGCCGTTCAGCGTTTTCCGATCAGGCCACCGGTTCGAGAACCTTCGCCTCGACCGGTGCGACCTCCGCCGGCTTGCGGAACCGGGGCAGGAAGACCGTGAGCGCGAGCAGCGCGCCGACGATGGTGACGCCCGCCGCGAACTCCAGGCCCGGCCGGTAGGCGTCGAGCATCTGCTGCGGAGTGGCACTCGTACCGTGCCCGCCGGAGGTGACGATGGCGGTGGTCACCGCGAGCACGACGGCCGCGCCGACCTGCATCGAGGTCTGCAGTACACCTGCGGCGAGACCCTGCTCGTCGTCGTCGATACCGCTGGTGGCCTGCACATTGATGGCGGGGAAACCGACCCAGCCGATGCCGATCAGCAGAATCGCGGGCAGCAGCACGGTGAAGTAGCCGGGTGCCGTGTCGATTCGCAGGAACAGCAGGTAGCCGATCGCCATGACGCTCATGGTGACCGCGATGACCGGTCCGGTGCCGAAACGGTCGATCAGCTTCTCGGAGAAGAACGCCGACCCGACGACCAGGATGCCGACCGGCAGCAGGGCCATCGCCAGCTTCAGCGCCGACCACTCCAGGGTGTCCTGCATGTACAGGGTCACGATGAACTGCCAGGAGAAGTAGGAACCGGCGACCGCGATGATGGCCAGGCTGGCTCGCACGAGCGAGGCCTTGCGCAGGATGCCGAGGCGGACCAGCGGGTGCTTCACCCGCTGTTCGGTGACGACGAACGCGGCGAACAGGGCGATCACGGCGAGGAACGAACCGATGGTGCGAGCCGAAGCCCAACCGACTTCCGGCGCGGTGACCACGGTGTAGACCAGCAGCAACATGCCCGCGGTGGACAGCAGCGCGCCGAGTAGATCGTGTCCGCCTTCTTCGGCCTTACCGTCCTTGGGCACCAGCACGAAGGCGGCGGCCAGGGCGGCGAGCGCGATCGGGACGGGCAGCAGGAAGGTCCAGCGCCAGCCGACGCCGGTCATCAGGCCACCGAACAGCAGGCCCATGGAGTAGCCGCCCGCGCCGAAGACGGTGTAGATCGACAGCGCCTTGTTGCGCGCTTTTCCTTCGGCGAACGTGGTGGTGATGATCGACAGACCGGTCGGCGCGGTGAACGCGGCGGCCAGGCCCTTGATGAAGCGGGTGGCGATCAGCAGCGCGGGGTCGCTCACCAGGCCACCGACGAGCGAGGCGACCGCGAACACCGCGAGGGCGATGAGGAAGACCTTGCGGCGGCCGAGCAGGTCGGCGGTGCGTCCGCCCAGCAGCAGCAGGCCGCCGTAGCCGAGGATGTAGCCGCTGACGAGCCACTGCAGGGTGGAGGTGGACAGATCGAGTTCGGCGCCGATGGACGGCAGCGCGACGCCGATCATCGAGACGTCGAGCCCGTCGAGGAAAAGGACGATGCACAGAGTGATCAGCATTCCCCAGAGGCGGAGGGGCCACCTGGTGGGATCGGTCGCCTGATCTGCGGCCGAGAGCGTTGCTGGCGAAGTCATGCGGAGGACATTACATGCGTGTGCATTAATTGCCAACACATAAAATGCCGTTGCATGAACATGCGCCTACCACTAAGATGGGGCCATGAACCCGGCCGTAACGTCAGCTCGGCGCACCGAAGCGCCCACCGAGCTGGTCGGTCAGTGGCGCGAACTACTCGGCAGGCATGCCGCCGTGAGTTGCGCCCTGGAGAAGGCGCTCCAAAGGGACCACGAGATCGGCCTCAGCGAATTCGAAACGCTGGACCGACTGGTCGACGCGGCGTGTCAGAAGTACCGCATGACAGAACTGGCCCAGGACATCTACCTGAGCCAGAGTGCGCTCTCGCGCGCGGTGGCCAGGCTGGAACGCGACGGCCTGGTCGAACGGAGCATGTGCGATCTCGACCGTCGCGCCATCTTCGTCCAGCTCACCGACAAGGGCAGGGCGGTCTACGACCGAGCCCTGCCCACCCACCGTTCGGTGCTCGCCGGTTCGTGGGACAGCCCTACAACGTGCCCGTAGCCGCCGCGGTGATACCGGTGAAAGCACGCCGGTAGCGATCACATTCGGCAGGCTTGTCCAGGTAGGTGCTGCCCGCGAAGGTCTCCACGTAGACCACCGGCGGCTCCGGTCGATCCACCGAATCGTCGACCCCGAAATCCAGGATCACGAACCGACCCGATTCGAGACCCGCGTGGTAGCCGGAATCGCCGGGAACCACCTGGATCCGCACCGTTTCGCGCTCGGCCAGCTCCCGCAATCGCGCGAGCTGGCCCGCGCGGACGCGGTCGTCACCGATCACACGGGTGAGCACCGACTCGGCCAGCACCACATCCAGTCGCAACGGAGCATCCGCCCTGGTCACCAGAGCTTGCCTGGCCGCCGACACCCGCAGCCTGCGCTCGAGCTCCGCCTCGGTCAGCCCGGGGATCGTCTGCTCCAGCAGCGCTTTCGTGTAGTCCTCGGTCTGCAACAGGACGGGGACGAGGCCGTCCTCGTAGAGCGCGAGCCCCGACGCGGCTTCCTCGAGGCCGATGTAGACCTCGAATCCCTCCGCGATCACGTCGCCGTAGCTCGTCCACCAACCCCGTGCTTTGGTTTCGCGAGCCAACGCGGCCAGCGGTTCGACCAGATCGGCCGGCGCGCCGTACACCTTGCACATGGCCTCGACGTCGAGGCTGCGCAACGACGTCTGCCCCGTTTCGATCCGCCAGATCTTCGCTTCCGACCACTCCAGTTGCGCCGCCGCGGTTCTGGTTGTCATCCGCGCACGATTGCGCAGGTCACGTAAGTGCCTGCCCAACTGCCTGCGCGGCATCGTGGAACCGGTGACGCCCTGTGGTGAAGCCATACTTCCCCCCTGTATCCGAACTCCGGTCTCCGGACAGAACTTTCGGAGACCGACCTACGCAGCCGACATATCCGGATCTGCGTACGGATTGTTTCACAATGAATCGGACACCGCGCAAGACCTATTTTTTCTTGCGGAACCGCCAGAACTGCACCGCACGAACGTCTTCGGAGAGCTGACTCACAGGCTCGGCGACATCGGACAGCGCCTGGAACAGGCCGTCGGCCAGATCACTGATGTGTTCGACGCGGCCGGCCAACCGGGCGGCGTTGTCGGCGAACTCGAGCATCAGGCGGACCGAGGCCGCGATGGTGAGCCCCAACGGGATCGACACCAGCGCGGCGAGCACCCCCAGCACCGCGGAGGCTTTCCACATCAGCACGGTGAAGGCGATCGGCAGGCCGATGCCGAAGGACGCGACACCGAGCACGTAGGCCAGCGGTAGCAAAGTCCTGGTCGCGGGCCTGCGGAACTGCACATCCAGCAGCGAACGGGCGGCCTCGGCGGCCCACTGTTTGGCCGAACCGGTACTGCGGAACGGCTCTTCGAACCCCGCGTCGCGCGCCAGATCGGCTTCGTAGGAGACTTCACCGGCACGATCGGGCCGCTTGCCACCGGCCTCTTTCCAAGAGAGCCAACGGGATTCGGCGTCGAATTCCTCGACATCCTCGTCGTTCGACTCGGGAGTGCCAGGCGCTTCGGTCATGCTTCGAATCCTGCCCGCTTTCGACCCCGACGCCAACCTGTCGGCACCGTACCTGCGATAGCGAAGGTTACCGGACTGAGACGAAGCAGACACTCTCGAATATTTTTCGGTAACGGCGTAACGAGTCGGCCACCTCCCGCCGATACGCCCATGAACGCAGGAACAGAGCTCTTCGGGGAATGGAGAACACAGTGCGCACGACGTTTCCGACCACCACTACGGCCGCCGACAAAGGTGCCGCCGCGCAGGAGTACACCGCGCGTGGATGGACGGTCGCTGAAACCACCAACGGTCTGTGCTTGATCACCGACGACGAGGTCTCGGCCATCGAGATCACCGGTGAGATCGCGGGCGACGTTCGCCGCTTCCTGCGCGCCAACAACCTGTCCGGCCCCGTGATCGAGATCCCGGGCCAGGAGCGTCGCGAGATCCACCTGGTCACCGGTGTCCGCAAGGCCGCCATGGCGATCGAGGCCATGCGTGAGGCAGGCGTCATCGTGCACACCGACGGCGCCAGCATCCCGCTGCCGCCCACCCAGCTCGCTGCGGGCAGCGCCTCCTGGGGCGTCGCCCCCACCGAGGCTCGCTGGATCCCGCCGGTCGTCGCCCTCGGTGCGGCCGTTCGCTCGGCAATGGCCCGCAGGCAGACCGGCAAGCAGGTCGGCAAGCGCGCGGCGCTGACCCTGGCCAGCTGACCTGAACCAGCCCGAACCCGCGATCCGCGACGCCTCCCCGACGTCGCAGCTCGCGGGTTTTCGGCGTTTCCGGCCATCGCCCGCCCCAGTGGGCGTAAGCATGGGGTATGGCTCCACGTTCGCTCCTGCGTACCTGTCCGCTGTGTGAGGCCGTCTGCGGTCTCACGGTCACCCTCGACGACGCCGACCAGGTGCTGTCGGTACGCGGCGACCGCGACGACCCGTTCAGCAAGGGCTTCCTGTGCCCGAAAGGCGCCAGCTTCGGCAAGCTCGACGGCGATCCCGACCTCGTCACCACCCCGCTGATCCGCGACGGTGACGGGTTCCGCGCGGCAAGCTGGGACGAGGCGTTCGACCTGATCGCGGCCGCGTTCGCCGAGATCCCCCGTGGCGCGTCCGCGGTGTACCTGGGCAACCCCAACGCGCACACCGTCGCGGGCGCGCTCTATCTGCCCGTCCTGATCCGGGCGCTGAGCACCCGTCACATCTACACCGCGAGCTCGGCCGATCAGATGCCCAAGCAGGTCGCGGCCGGACTCATGTTCGGCGACCCGCTGACGGTGCCGGTCCCCGACCTCGATCGCACCGACTTCCTGCTGATGCTGGGCGCCAATCCGCTCGAATCCAATGGGTCGCTGTGCACCGCGCCCGACTTCCCCGGGCGGTTGAAGGCGTTGCGGGCGCGCGGGGGCAAGCTGGTGGTGGTCGATCCGCGCGAGACCAGAACCGCGGCACTCGCCGACCAGCACCTGTTCATCCGGCCGGGTTCGGACGCGTATCTGCTGTTCGGGGTCGTGCACACGCTGTTCGACGAGGGCCTGACCGACGTGCGCGTCGACGTGGCCGGACTCGACGAACTACGCACGGCCGCCCTCGATTTCCCACCGGAAGCGGTGGCCGAGCGCACCGGCATCCCAGCAGGCACCATCCGCGCGCTGGCCCGCGAACTCGCGGCCGCGCCCACGTCGGCCGTCTACGCGCGGATCGGCACGTGCACCGCCGAGTTCGGCACGCTCACCCAGTGGCTGGTCGATGCCGTCAACACCCTCACCGGCAACCTGGACTCCCCCGGCGGCGCCATGTTCGCCGATGCCGCGGCGGGCGGGGTGCAGCGCAGCAAGCCGTTCCGCCTCGGCCGCTGGACCAGCCGGGTCCGCGAGCTGCCGGAGGCCATGGGCGAACTGCCCGTCGCCACCCTCGCCGACGAGATCGAAACACCGGGTGAGGGGCAGATCAAGGCGCTGGTGACGGTGGCGGGCAACCCCGTGCTGTCCGCGCCGAGCGGTGCGCGACTCGACCGTGGCCTGGCCGGGCTCGAGTTCATGGTCAGTGTGGATCGCTACGTCAACGAGACGACGAGACACGCGAACGTGATCCTGCCGCCACCGCGTTCGGTGCAGTCACCGCACTTCGATTTCGCGCTGCTGCAGTTCGCGGTGCGCAATTACGCTCGCTACTCGCCGCCGTTGGTCGCGCTGGGCGAGCGGCCCTCGGAATCGGCCGTGGTGGCCCGGCTCGCCGCCGCGGTGAGTGGTCAGCCGCATGCCGGGACGGGCGCGGCCAGTCCGATCGCGATGGTCGACGAGCTCGTGATCGCCGGCACCCTGCACAAGGCCGGCATGAGCGAACGCCGCGACGAGCTGACCGGCACGGACACCACCGAACAGCGCCTCGATCTGATGCTCAAGCTCGGCCCGTACGGCGCGTGGAACGGCGGCGAACTGAGCCTGAAAACCCTCCTGGACAACCCGCACGGCATCGACCTCGGCCCACTGCGCCCACGACTGCCCGGTGTCCTGCGCACCGCGTCGAAGCTGGTCGAGCTGGCACCGCCGCAACTGCTCGCGGACGTGGCACGCCTGCGCGCCGGACTGGCGAGCACCGCGCCCGCGATGGTGCTGATCGGACGACGTCAGCTGCGCTCCAACAACAGCTGGATGCACAACATCGCGGGTCTGGTCGGTGGCTCCAACCGCTGCACTCTCCAGGTCCACCCCGACGACGCGACCCGCCTCGGCCTCGGCGAACAGGCCGAGATCACCTCGGCGGCGGGCTCGTTGACGGTGCAGGTCGAGCTCACGCCGACGATCATGCGCGGCGTGGTGAGCCTGCCGCACGGCTGGGGCCACGGCGCGAGCAGCACCCAGTCGGTCGCGCTGGCGCACGCGGGCGTGAACGCCAATGTGCTGACCGATGATTCGGTGGTCGACGTGGTGTCCGGAACCGCCGTGTTCAACGGGGTGCCGGTGACGGTAGGTCCGGCCTGATCAGTCCGGGTCCGGAAACTGTTGCGCAAACTCGGCTTTCATATCCTTCGCAACAATGGACACGCCCCACCGGCAGTGAGAGTCCCCTAGACTGGGTGAGATTGCGGTCACAGCGGGGGTTTCGTCTAGAAGCCCGCATCAACCGGTACGGCTAGCAGAGGGGGCCCGATGCCCGAAAAATTCGTCGGTAGCGACGGAGAACACGAGCTACAGGACACGTTGGGCACCTCGGACAGAGCCGAGCGCTTCTACGACGACCAGGTGATCGACTATCTGAATCCCACGATGGTCGATTTCGTCGCCCGGATGGACATGGCCTTCATCGCCACCTCCGATTCACACGGCGAATGTGACTCCAGCTTCCGGGCGGGGACCCCCGGATTCCTGCACGTGATCGACGATCGCACGATTGCGTACCCCGAATATCGAGGTAACGGGGTGATGGCCAGCCTGGGCAATATCCTCGAGAACCCGCACGTGGGAATCCTGATGATCGACTTCGTTCGCGACCTCATCGGCCTGCACATCAACGGAAAAGCCCGCATGGTCGCCGACAGCGAGCTGCGCGAGGACGTCACCGATCTGCCGCCCGCCGAGCGAGGAAAGACCTCGCAGGTGTGGGTGGTGGTCGATGTCGAAGAGGCCTACATCCACTGCCGCAAGCACATCCCGCAGATGGTGCCGGTCTCGCGGGACCAGCGCGAATGGGGCACCGACAACGTGCGCGCCAAGGGCGGCGACTACTTCGGCGTCAAGGCGGGCAAGCAGGCACCGGCCATCGCCGAGGCCAGCTAGCTACTCGATCTTGAAGATCACCACACGCTGCACGACGAAGTTGATGACGGTTGCGGTGCCCTGCGCGATCACGAACGCGAGGGGCTGGCGCCACCACTCGTCGGGCAGCGCGAAGTACAGCGCCGCGTTGATCCCCACCTGCACCGCGAACGTCACCGCGTAGAGCGCCACCACCGCGAAGAACCTGGCCCTGCTCGGCTCTGCCTTGAACGTCCAGCGCCGGTTGATCAGGTACGCCGTGGTGGTGCCTGCGACGAAACTGATCGCCTTCGCCAGGCTCACCGGCCACCCGAGCAGATTCAGCAGCAGGCTGTAGATGCCGTAGTCGACGATCGCCGACAAACCACCCGTCAGCGTGAACCGCACGATCTGCGTCTTGAGGTCGACTTCGGTCCCGCCGGGCTCGTCGACCAGGGGAATTTCGGCGGGCAGCGGCAGATGCGGTTGGGCTTGCACGTGAGGAAGACTACGAGACCGGTCGCTCCTCGCGCCATGCATGTAGCCTCTTAGCCGATGTCTGAGAACATTTCGACCACCAACGATGAGGCGTTCGCGCTCCCTACGCGCACCCGCAAGCTCACCGGTTGGGGTCGCACCGCACCCACCTCCGCCGAAGTGCTCTCGACCAGCGATCCGGAACTGATCGCCAAGGCCGTGAGCATGGTGGCGCAGGACAACGACTCGAAGCCGGCGCATCTGCGACGCGGCGTGATCGCGCGTGGCCTCGGCCGCTCCTACGGCGACAACTCGCAAAACGCGGGCGGCCTCGTGATCGACATGCCCGCGCTGAACAAGATCCACAGCATCGACGCGGCCACCCGCCTCGTCGACGTGGACGGCGGCGTCGACCTCGACCAGCTGATGAAGGCAGCGCTGCCGTTCGGCCTATGGGTTCCGGTCCTACCCGGTACCCGCCAGGTCACCGTCGGCGGCGCCATCGGCTCCGATATCCACGGCAAGAACCACCACAGCGCCGGTAGCTTCGGCAACCACGTGCGTTCGATGGATCTGCTCACCGCCGACGGTGTCGTCCGCACGATCACCGCCGCGTCCGATCCGGAGCTGTTCTGGGCGACCATCGGCGGCTGCGGCCTGACCGGCATCATCCTGCGGGCCACCGTCGAGATGACCCCCACCGAGACGGCGTACTTCATCGCCGACGGCGACGTGACCAGCACCCTCGACGAGACCATCGCCTTCCACAGCGACGGCTCCGAGGACAAGTACGAATACAGCTCGGCCTGGTTCGACGCCATCAGCCCGCTGCCCAACCTGGGACGCGCGGCCATCTCACGCGGCAACCTGGCCAAGGTCGACCAGCTGCCGAAGAAGCTGCAGAAAGACCCGCTGCGCTTCAACGGCAAGACCTTCTTCACGCTGCCCGATGTGTTCCCCAACGGGCTGGCCAACAAGTACACCTTCGGGCCGATCGGTGAGATCTGGTACCGCAAGTCGGGCACCTACCGGGGCAAGGCGCAGAGCCTGACCGCCTTCTATCACCCGCTCGACATGATGGGCGAATGGAACCGCGGCTACGGCTCCAACGGCTTCCTGCAGTACCAGTTCGTGGTTCCGCCGGAGTCGGTCGAAGAGTTCAAGCGCATCATCATCGACATCCAGAGCTCGGGTTTCTACTCGTTCCTCAATGTGTTCAAGCTGTTCGGCGAGGGCAACCAGGCGCCGCTGAGCTTCCCGATGGCCGGCTGGAACATTTGCGTCGACTTCCCGATCTCGCGTGGGCTCAACGAGTTCGTCACCGAGCTCGACCGGCGCGTGCTCGAGTTCGGCGGGCGGCTCTACACCGCGAAGGATTCGCGCACGTCGGCCGAGACCTTCCACAAGATGTACCCGCGGATCGACGAGTGGATCAAGGTCCGCCGCAGCGTCGACCCGAATGGCGTGTTCATGTCCGATATGGCCAGGAGGCTGGAGCTCCAGTGATCAACGCAGTTGGCAACCCGCAGACCATCCTGCTCTTCGGCGGCACCTCCGAGATCGGTCTCGCGATCGTGGCCGAGTACCTGGCCAAGAGCCCGGCCCGGGTCATCCTGGCGAACCTGCCCGGCGATCCGCTGCTCGAGAACGCCGTCACCCAGGTGAAGGCCGCGGGCGCGACCCAGGTCGACGTCGTCGACTTCGACGCGCTCGACACCGAGTCGCACCCCAAGGTCGTCGACTCCGCGTTCGCCGCGGGTGACGTCGATGTCGCGATCGTGGCGTTCGGTGTGCTCGGCGATGCCGAGGAGCTGTGGCAGAACCAGCGCAAGGCGGTCATGACCGTCGGCATCAACTACACCGCCGGTGTGTCGGTGGGCGTGCTGGTGGGCGACAAGTTCAAGGCCCAGGGCCACGGCCGGATCATCGTGATGTCCTCGGTGGCCGGTGAGCGCGTTCGCCGCTCCAACTTCGTCTACGGCTCCACCAAGGCCGGCCTCGACGGTTTCTACCTCGGCCTCGGCGAGGCGCTGCGTCCCTTCGGGCCGCGCGTCACCGTGATCCGGCCGATGCAGGTGCGCACCTCGGCGACAAAGGCCCACTGGGAAGCCACCGGCGCCAAGGAAGCTCCGCTCACCGTCGACCCGGAAGACGTCGCCAAGCTCGCCGTCACCGCGTCGGAGAAGGGCACCGAGATCGTCTGGGCGCCGGGCGAGGCCCGCTTCCTGATGTCGGCCCTGCGCCACGTGCCGCGCCCGATCTTCCGCAAGCTCCCGATCTGATCGACTGCGTTCAGGACTGCCGCATCATCCCCGGATGGTGCGGCAGTTCTGCTTTTCGGCTCCACTAGGCTGGCCCGGACCGTTGAGCACAGTGGAGCCGGAGGATTGCGCGCCGATGACGACCAATGACGAGGTGCGGGCGGGGCGCAAGATCTGGAGCGGGGTCGGCGAGGGGGCTGCCGCCGCGGGTGTAGCGCTGGTGGTCGCCGTGGTGGGGCTGTTCGCGTTCTCGGCGGTGCAGTGGCCCGCGTTCAACTCCTCCAATGTGACTCGTGCGCTGACCACGGTGGGACAAGTCGTCGCGGTCGCGCTGCTGGTGGTCTCGGTGCTGCTGATTCGGCTGCGCAAGTGGCCGGTGGTGGCGAAACTGCTGTCCTGGGTGGGCATCTCGAGCTTTGTCACGGTCACGCTGGGGATGCCGCTGGCCGCGACGAAGCTGTACCTGTTCGGTGTCTCGGTGGATCAGGAATTCCGGACCGAGTACCTGACCCGGCTCACCGACAGTGCCGCGCTGCGCGATATGACGTATGTGGATCTGCCGCCGTTCTATCCGGCCGGGTGGTTCTGGATCGGCGGGCGCGTGGGCAACGTGCTCGGGATGGACGGCTGGGAAGTGTTCAAGCCGTACGCGATCGGGCTGCTCGCCATCGCGGCCGCGGTGGCGCTGGTGTTGTGGATGCAGTTGGTGCGGGCCGACATGGCGGTGGGCGCGGCCGCCGCGGTCACGGCGATGACGTTGGCGTACGCCTCGCCCGAGGCTTATGGCGCGGTGCTCGTGGTGTTCGTTCCGCCGGTGCTGGTGCTGGCGTGGGGTGCGCTGCATCGGCGGTCCGGTGGGTGGGGCGCGGTGCTCGGTACGGGGCTGTTCCTCGGGGTGGCGGCGTGTTTCTACACGTTGTACCTGGCGATCGCGGCGTTCACCGTGGTGATCATGGCGGTGGTGGCGGCCGGGTTCGCGGTCTACGCACAGCGGGCAGCTGGGCGGCGGGCAAGCCGTCTGGGCGGCGCGCGAGCGGGCGCGGCTGCTGACGCCGGTACCCCCGGCGTTTCCTCCGCCACGGGCGGAACTATCCCGCTGAGCGCTCCGCCCGCCTGGCGCGCCGCGATCGCGCCGCTGACCAGGCTGGCGGCAATCGGCGGCATCGCCATCGTGCTCGCCCTGGTCGTGTGGACGCCGTATCTGCTGAAGATGGCGTCCGGTGCGAAACTTCCCTCCGGCAGCGCTTTCCACTATCTGCCGGAGTCCGGCGCACAGCTGGCGTTCCCGATGCTGGAGTTCTCCCTGCGGGGAGCCCTGTGCATGATCGGCGTGCTGTGGCTCGTAGTTCGCGCCGGATCATCGAGGCGCGCACAGGCACTGGGCCTCGGCGTCGTATCGATCTACCTGTGGACCCTGCTCTCGATGATGGCGACCGCGGCAGGCACGACCCTGCTGTCCTTCCGGCTGGAGCCGGTCCTGCTCGCGTTGCTCGCCGCCGCGGGCGTTTTCGGCTTCGTCGAAGGCGCGACCGCCCTCTACCAGGCGGTGAACGAGCCCGCCCCGATGCGCACCGCGGCTGCCGCGATCGCCGTCCTCGGCGCCATCGCCTTCGCCCAGACGATCCCCACCGTGCTGACCCACGAGATCGACACCGCTTACACCGACACCGACGGCAACGGCGAACGAGCCGACCAGCGCAAACCCTCCGCCGTCTCGCACTACCGCGAGATCGATGCGGCCATCCTGGCGCAAACCGGCCGTCCCCGAGACGAATCCGTCGTCCTCACCGCGGACACCACCTTCCTGGCCTTCTACCCCTACTGGGGCTTCCAGGCCCTCACCTCCCACTACGCGAACCCCCTGTCGGACTTCAAGGCTCGCGCCGCCACCATCGCCGACTGGAGCAAGCTCCCCGACTCCCCGGCCCTCGTCGAAGCCCTCGCGAAGTCCCCGTGGCGCGCCCCCGACGCCTTCCTCTTCCGCAACGACGGCGACAACTACACCCTGCGCCTGGCCGAAGACGTCTACCCCAACGACCCGAACGTCAAGCGCTACACAGTCTCTTTCCCCAAGTCTCTCTTCATCGACCCCGCCTTCACCGCCACCGAAATCGGCCCCTTCACCCTGATCACCGTGCGCCGCTGATACTCGACGACCACTGTGGCGAGGCCATGTCCTCGACCGGTGGCCGAACCCCGGCTCACACAGCGGCGCGGCCGAGGTAGTGCAGGAGTTCGGCGGTGGGCGTGGTGGCCGCTGTTTCGACAACGGCGGCGTAGGCGCCCCACTGGCGCAGGGGTTCGATGATTTCGGCGTCGGTGCCTGAACCGGGGGCCGGGTGGATGGTGCGGGCGGCGGTCAGAAGATGGGCGGAGAGGTCGTCGGTGAGGGGCGACGGCTGGCCGGTGGCGATCGCGATGTCCCAGGCGTGGACCGCGGCGTCGAGAGCGGCGAGGGTGGCCGCGACGGGGGTCGGGAGGTCGCCGTGCGGGAGTGGCGTGGGGACAGTGGTGGTTTCGTCGGCGACCGTGGCCCACGCCGCGGCGGTCTGGTCGACGGCTTCGCGGACCAGGGCGGCGGCGGAACCGTCGATCTCACCGGAGGGATCGAAGGGGTTGTAGGACGGGCCGGGGCCGACTCCCAGGGCAGCGGCGTAGGCGAGTTGGTCGCCCGCGGCGTGCTGGATGACCTGGGTGACGGTCCAGTCCGAGCAGGGGGTGGGCAGGTTCCACTGGTCGTCGGCGATCCCGTCCACGACGTCGCCGAGGGCCCGGTAGGAGGTGGCGACCACGTCGCGCCAGACGGTTTCGAGGGCTGCGGTGCTGTTCATGATGATGCCTTTCGTTTCGGTGATGACTCCAGCCTAGAAACCTATTAGGCTCGTTTCTTTCCTAATTTTCGACGAGGTGGAAAATGGCTGCGACAACCCCGCGCGTCCTGCGTCTGCTCGCCCTGCTGCAGGACCGCGCCTACACCGGGCGCGAGCTCGCCGACCGCCTCGAGATCACCGAACGCACCGTGCGCAACGACATCTCACGGCTGCGCGAACTCGGCTATCCCGTCCACGCCGAACGGGGCGCGATCGGCGGCTACCGCCTCGGCCGCGGCGCGACCATGCCGCCGCTGCTCCTCGACGACGAGGAAGCGGTGGCGGTCGCGCTGTCCATCGCCGTGGCCCATGACGGCTCGCTCGCCGTCTCCGATATCGGCGACCAGCTCACCAGAGCACTGCGCAAGATCGAACAGATCCTCCCGAAACGCTTGCAGCGCAAGGTCTCCGCGTTGCGCGACGCCACCGAGATCGGCCCCGCCACCACCGGTTCCCGCGAACCGGACGCACCGGTCGCCGCGGGTATCCTCACCACCCTCGCCGACGCGGTCCGCCGCACCACCGCTGTCACCGTCGAAACCTCCGACGGTGCAACGGAACTCGAGCCCTACCGGCTGATCAACTGGCAACGTCGCTGGTACCTGGTCGCCTACAGCATGCGCACCCACGACTGGACGGCACTGCCTGCCGCCGGGATCACCCGGGCCGAGGCGGGCACCCGCGTGTTCGCCCCGCGCTCCCTCCCACACGACGACCTGGTCGCCTTCGTCATGCGTCATATCGCCTCCACCGGCTGGCGCGTCCACGCCCGCGTCACCGTCCTCGAATCCGCGGAGACCGTGATCGCCAGGATCAACCCGGCGGTCGGCGTGGTCGAGCCGATCGACGAGCACAGTTGCGTGCTGCTCACCGGCGCCGACGCGATGGAGACGATCGCGATCTACCTCAGCATGTTGATGATGGATTTCCGCGTCGACGGCCCGCCCGAGCTGGTCGCGCACCTGCGCACCCTGGCCCGCCGCTACAACGAATCGGTCGCCGGGTAGCCGCCGCAGATCGTGCCCCTTCCGTGCCGGAAGCAGGTGTTCATCCCGCTCGACGGCACTACACTGACTGGTGCGGCACGGTCGTCGCCGGCGGATTCGAACTCTCCCGGCGGCTGGCGTAGAAACCAGATCCTGCACGTCACGGGTCCCGGCGACCCGCTATCGGAGGAGGACGTATGTCCGATCCGTTGCACACGAGGGTGTGCCTCACCGGCTTGAACTGTTCCTGCCCGAGCATCAGCGTTTTCCTGGTGCCGGAACCGCTGGTTCTCGGCGGTCAGATGATGCACCTGCTCGAACAGGCGCCCCTCGCCGGGCGAATACCGCAACCCACCCCGGACGCCGAGCTGATCGACCTGATCCAGGCCGTGCGCACGCCGCTGGACACCCGGGGGCTGGCACGCGCGCAGCAAGTCGCGTTCTCCGGTCCGCGCCACGATCCGCCGGTCGCGCGCGAGGTGCTGCACGACCATCTCATCGAGGAACCCGCCCCATGGGGGCTGGATGTGGACGATCCCGCGGAACTGACCCGGCTGGCGATGCTGCCCGAGTGGCGCATCGGAGTGCGCCGCATCGATGATTTCCAGGCGCATTCGGTCCGCCAGGCGATGGAGGCCGTCTACCGGTATTTCGCGATCGACCAGCGCATTCCCCTGGTCTATCACGGCTTCGCCGACCCGCGCGAAGGCTGGTTCGCGCTGCGCGCATCGGCGGCGTGAGCTGATCCCCGCGGTGTGACGGCGTCGACCCTGTGTCTATCGACACCCGATAGCTACTGGTGTGCGGAAGCTCGATAGACCACAATATGTCCGGTCAGTGTCAACAAACCGCGCGGTCGGTGTCGCGGGGCGAGTACGCTGCGAAATGTTGGAAGTTCGGCCGACCGAAATCAGGTTTTGGTAGCGCTGATCGGTACGGATGCAGAGGTATAGCTATGACGCTCAACCGACCGGAGCGGATCGATCTTTTGTTGTCACGGCCGCAACGTATCGGCCGTGAACCGGAACCGCGCGAGCAACTCGACTCGCTCGCCGCGATCGAGCGGGTCGTCATCGACGCCACCATCGCCATGCTCGCACCCGGCCAGAAATTCGCCCTGCTGTGGTCACTGCAGGTCGGCGAGCAAACCGTCGCCGGCGTGCAGATCAAAGAGCGCGACGGAACGGTCACCAACCTGATGCCGCCCACCGAGGTGCTCGAATACCTCACCGATCACAAGCGCATGTCCTACGACCCGAACACCGGGGCCTGGCTCAGCGCCGAGATCTTCATCGCCGGTCCCACCCGGTACAAGACCAACTACTCCACCGGCTCGGTCGCCGACTGGATGCCCGAGGTCACCGCCGACGACCTGCGCGCCGAATTCGCCGCCTTCCCGCGCCCCGACACCGAGATCCCCGACTGGGCCCGATCCCAGCTCGACTGGGCCGACCGCCGCACGGGTTGAGACGTACCTGCGCCGTCGCTGCGGCGGCCCGTTAGGAGCGGCGCCGACCCGCGCACAGGTTCGATGGCTAGCATCAGACCCCGTGCGACCGGACCGATCTGAACGAGCGTTCACCCGATACCGCCTGATCGCCCTCGTCTGTGGGCTGCTCGGGTTCGTGCTTGCCCTGCTCACACCGCTGTTACCGGTGCGCCAGGACCGCGCGAGCCTGGACTGGCCGCAAGCGGGCGCGACCAGCGTCGAGGCACCCCTGGTGTCGTATGTGCCGCAGCGGCTCGACGCCCAGCTGCCGTGCACGATGCTGAGCGGATTGCCGGGTCCCGGGGCGGAGAACCCCACCGCGACCACCCTGCTCACGACGATTCCGGTCGCCTCGGGCAAAGCCGACCGCGGACTGAGCGTCACCGTGCGTGACGGCGTGCTGGGGGTGCAGGCGCGCGATGTGCCGATGCTGTCGGCGCCGATCGCCGAGATCGCCGGGTGTGAGCGGATCAGCATCGTCTCGACCATCGAGGCCACGACCGTGGAGTTCGTCGGGGCGGCACGCCAGGACGGGACGCCGTTCCGCAACACCGTCACCGTGGACAAGCGCCCGCAGATCGTCGGCGTCTACACCGACCTCGACTCGGCCGCTCTCACCGGCGCCCGGCTGCACGCCGATATCGACTCCCGCTTCACCTCGACGCCGACGACGCTGAAACTGGCGACGATGATCGGCGCCGGTGTGTTCACCCTGCTCGCGCTGATCGCGTTGCACTTGCTCGACACCACCGACGGCCGCCGCGCCCGCCGCTTCCTGCCCCGGCACTGGTGGCGGATCACCCCGGCCGACGTGGTGGTGGTCGTGACGCTGCTCGGCTGGCATGTGATCGGCGCGAACACCTCCGACGACGGCTACATCCTCAATATGGCGCGCGCGTCGGGCCCGTCGGGCTACATGGCGAACTACTACCGCTGGTTCGGGGTGCCGGAGGCGCCGTTCGGCTGGTCCTACGAACTGCTCGCCTGGATGACGAAGATCTCCGACGCCAGTCCCTGGATGCGCCTGCCCGCGCTCGCCGCCGGATTGGTCTGCTGGGCGGTGATCAGCCGGGAAGTGCTGCCCCGTCTCGGTGCTCGTGTGCGCCGCGACAAGGTGGCGCTGTGGACGGCGGGCCTGGTGTTCCTCGCCTTCTGGCTCCCGTACGACAACGGCCTTCGCCCCGAACCGCTGATCGCGGCGGGCGCGCTGCTCACCTGGTGCCTCATCGAACGCGCCATCGCCACCGCGCGACTGCTGCCTGCCGCCTTGGCGATCCTCGTCGCCGCGTTCTCGCTGGCGGCGGGCCCGACCGGCCTGATCTGCATCGCCGCCCTGATCGCCGGCACCCGGCCGGTCATGCAGGTGATCATCAAACGCGCGCAGGGTCTGCGCCCGCGTCGGATCGCCGCCGACAGCGAGTTCGACGCCGCCGACGACCAACCGTCGCCCGTCGCCCGCAGTACCGCGAAGACGGACGCCGCGACCGACTCCACCAGCCCGGCTCGCACGAACAGCTCGGCAAGCCCGGACAAGGCGGATCGGCTCTCGCTGGGCGCCAAGATCTTCCGTTACGCCGCGCTGCTGGCCCCCGGCATCGCGGCAGGCACGCTGGTGCTCATCATCGTTTTCGCCGACCAGACGCTGGCCACCGTCATGGAGGCCACCCGAGTCCGCACCCTCGTCGGACCGAACGTCGCCTGGTTCGACGAACGCACCCGCTGGGACTCGCTGTTCATGCTGTCGCCCGACGGCTCGCTCGCCCGCCGGTTCGGCGTCCTGGTGCTGCTGCTGTGCCTGCTCGTCTGCATCCTGCAGGTGCTGCGCAAGGGCCGCATCCCCGGCACCTCGCGCGGCCCGTCGGTGCGCATTCTCGGCATCGTCTTCGCCGCGCTCCTGCTGATGATGTGGACGCCCACCAAGTGGACCCACCACTTCGGCGTCTACGCGGGCCTGGCGGGTTCGCTGGCGGCACTGGCGGCGGTTGCGGTGGGCACCAACGGAATCAAGGCTCCACGCAATCGAGCGCTGTTCACCGCGGCGGTATTGTTCCTGCTCGCGATGACTTTCACCGGCTCCAACGGCTGGTGGTATGTCTCCAGTTACGGCGTGCCGTTCTGGGACAAGGCGCCGATGGTGGCGGGCAAGGGCGTTTCGACGCTGTTCCTCGGTCTCAGCATCCTCGCGCTGCTGGTCGCCCTGTACTTCCACCTGCGCGCCCCGTACCGGACACCGAGCGACACCGGACGTTTCGACCGCTTCGCGACCATGCCGCTGACCATCGCGGCGGCCCTGCTGGTGCTGTTCGAGGTGGCGTCGATGGCGAAGGGCGCCATCACCCAGTACCCCGCGTACTCCATCGCGAAGTCGAATCTCAATTCGCTGCAAGGCAATACGTGTGGCCTGGCCAATGACGTTCTGGTGGAATCGAATACGGCCGATTCCCTGCTCACCCCCTATACCGGCGCCCCCGCCGACGGACTGAACGCCGAATCCACCGGCTTCACCCCGGACGGCGTGGCCGACGACCTCACCGCCGATGCCGACGAGACCGTGGTCGGCGGCGCCAACTCGGTCGACACCGATTCCGCCAACAAGACCACCAAGACCACCGGCGCGGGCACCGGCGGCGGCACCAGCGCCGAACCCGGCATCAACGGCAGCACCGTCGCCCTGCCGTTCGGCCTCGACCCCGCCCGCACTCCGGTCCTCGGCTCCTTCCAGGACGGCGTGCAGCAGCAGGCGAAGCTGACCTCACAGTGGTATCGCGTCGACCTCGGCGACAGCGTGCGCGACGATCCCGCGTATCAGGCCCTCGTGGTCACCGCGGCCGGGCGGATCCGCTACGTCGACACCGACGGCGTCGTGCACTACGGCCAGGAGTTGCGTCTGGAATACGGCACCCGCGCCGCCGACGGTTCCGTCGAGGTGACGGGCTCGGTCGCGCCGATGGACATCGGCCCGGCCCCATCGTGGCGCAACCTGCGCGTGCCGATCGATCAGCTGCCCGCAGGCGTGAACGCGGTGCGCCTGGTCGCCGCCGACAACGACATCACCGGCAAGCAGTGGCTCGCGGTGACGCCGCCGCGGCTGCCGAAACTGGCCACCCTGGACTCGGTGGTCGGCCGGACCGCGCCGGTGCTGCTCGACTGGCACGTCGGCCTCGCGTTCCCCTGCCAGCGCCCGTTCGAGCATCACGACGGCGTCGCGGAGGCTCCGCAGTGGCGGATTCTGCCCGACCGGGTCGGCTCGGACGCGTCCAACGCCTGGCAGGACGACATCGGCGGCGGCCCGCTCGGGTGGACAAATCTGCTCCTGAAGGCCGAGACTGTGCCCACCTATCTCGACCACGATCTCGGCCGGGACTGGGGCTCGCTCGAGCGGTTCACGCCCTATCAGCCGGCACCGCCCGCGAAGATCGGGGTGACTGTGATCGATCAGACAGGACGAGCGAAAGAACCGGCAATTCGGGCGCAGTAGAACGGCGTAGAGACTATGGCAGCGCAAGGGCAGTGACCGGGCACTTGCCCATGTCACTTACGAAACCCTCAGTGTCCGTTAGGGTTTCGGTTTGATGAAACACCTGTAAATGACAGCCTAAAGGTCCTGTGCCTGCACGTTTGAGCACGTACCCTGGTGGGTATGACAGGAGCCTTCGATGACATGGATCTACGAGATCTCGTCGAGTTGCTCAGCAACGACGAGAAGCAAGAACTACGACCGGCCGTAATGCGGGTACTGGAAAGACTGCCTTCACAAGAGGTATTACGCCGCGACCTGAACCGTCGCATGCTCAACGTCTGACTCCTGTCCCCCATCCAACCGAAAAGGCGCGGACCACATAACGTGATCCGCGCCTTTTACTGTTCGTCCGAGGTCAGAACACCCGCAGCGGTCCCGGGCTCCACAGCCCGTTGCGCGCCGCCGTGCCGGTCTCGAGCTGCGCGGGCGTGGCCTGCGCGTACTGGTCGTAGCGTTCCAGCGAGCCCCAGTCGCGGGCCCAGTCGTCCTTCAGGTAGGTCGGGATGGTGACCCGGGCCGCCAGCATCTGCGTCATGCCGAGCGGACCACCGAACTCCTGCGCCTGCCAGGTGTCGGTCGACGAGATCGCCAGCGGACGGTCCGGCAGGATCCGGTAGTTCGGCACCTCGGCCACGCCGTTCTTGTGCGCGAACGGACGCTGGCACGGGAACTGCAGGCCGACGGCCCAGTCCAGCAGTACCGGCTGGTCACGGCCGATGAACGTGTCCAGAGTCTGCAACTCGGGCACCCGCGGCGGGGTGAACGCCAGCCACTGGTCACCGATCAGGATCGGGTCGTTCACCATCACGCGCACCGCGTTCACCTCGGCCGGAAGGTCGGCCAGCGGCACGCGCAGGTTGCGCCACGACGGCGCGGGGCCGATATCGCGCGGCTGGTAGGCGCCGAGCGTGGTGACGCTGCCGTCGGGGTTACGGGTGCCGTATTCGACGAACAGCGCCTGACCGTACTTGTCGGAGCCGGAGTCGTCCTTGGAGGCGATGCGACCGGCCGCGCTGATCACGACCAGCGGCGAGTCGTCCGAGCGAGCAGGCAGACCGTACCAGGCCGATTCCAGGTGGGCGGGCTGCTGCATGCCCTCCTGGTAGGAGCCGAGAATCGGGGTCTGCGCGGGGTCGAGTCCGAACGGTAGCGCCACGGTGGAACCGTTGACGCCGAGTGCGCCCTCACCACCTCCGGTGCCCGCGCTCTCGCCTTCGGCGAAGGCCGCGCCGACCGACTGGTTGCTGGTGTTGCCGGTGCCCGGCTTCACTTCGACCGCGTCGGCGGACAGGTCGCTCGGCACGCCGTTGGGTGTGAACCCGACCGAGCCGGTGCCCGCGAGGGGATCGTTGGGGTCGGTGAACGGACGGGCCGGGTCGACGATGGGGTCGAGCCTGCCGCCGTTCGGGTCGGATTCGACCAGCACGTCGTTGGCCAGGCCACACGAGTTGTCGCTCAGCGCGTCGATGTTGGAGCGGCCGAGCGAGTAGCCGGGGTACTGCTGCGTCGCGCCCTTGACCAGCGAGAGCACTTCGAACAGCACCATCAGGCCGACCACGATGGTCAGCGGAATAGCCGCGAACTTGCGGATCCTGTTGCCGCGCTTGGTTTTCACCGACGGCACCGGCTTCACATAGTCCTCGCGCAGCGCGTACCAGCCGACCAGGGCCAAGGCCACGCCGAACAGGACGAGCATCACCGTGTTCGAGTGGACGCCGCGCAGCGAGATGGTCTTGTCGAACCACGGCACGCCGTAGCTGGACACGTACCAGTAGCCGTTGATGCCTGAGAACGACAGCGCCAGCACGAACAGCAAACCGGCCAGGAAGATCGCCCGGTTCTTGCGGGAGCGCAGCGCGCTCTGCGACACCGCCACCGCCGTCACCGCCGCGAGCCCACCCGCGATGCCCGCGTAGGCGCCGAAGTGGTGGGTCCACTTGGTGGGGTTGAACATCATGAAGAAGATCGTGCCGAAGACGATCCCCATCAGCCGCCACGTCGGACCCGACGCGATCCCCGGCACCTGACGGCGGCGCAGCAGCACCAGCAGCGTCGTGAACAGGCACAGCAGCATCACCAGGAAGGCGAACCGGCGGGCCAGCGAGCCGTCGACGGTCTCGACGAACATGTAGTAGTAGCGCAGGTAGTCCTCGTACCAGGCCAGGTTCGGGCCGGTGGCCTGACGGACCCGGTTGGCTTCCTGGATGCCGGCGAAGGTCTGGTCGCCGTAGACCACGGTGAGCACGAGCACGCCCGCCGAGGCGATCGGAGCCAGCAGCGGCAGCGTGCCGAACTGGCGATGACGGCGCACGATGATCCGCACCAGCGGCCGGATACCGGCCAGCAGCGCGGCCACACACATCAAGCCGGTCGGCGCGGCGGCGAGGGTGAACGCCGCGATCAGCACCGCGATGCCCGCGGGCAGCAGACGGCCGGTGGCGATGGCGCGTTCGATGGACACCCAGGTGAGCAGTGCGCCGAGGGCGACGATGGGCTCCGAGCGCAGGCCGTTGTCGAACGGCAGCCAGAACGCCAGGAACACCAGTCCGCCGGTCCACAGCGCCACCTGCGAGCGCTTCACGGCATTGCCGAGGCGCGGCACCACCTCGCGGCTGATCACCATCCAGCACAGGATCGCGCAGATCAGCGCGGGCACGCGCACCCACGGGCTGGCCGTGGAGATCTCCGCGAACACCTGGATGACGTAGTAGTACCAGCCGAACGGGGCCTCGGGGACGCCGTACCAGCGGAAGTAGTTGGCCGTATAGCCCGCGTCGGGGGCCACGCGCACCATCGACAGGATGTAGCCGTCGTCGGAGGTGTTGGCGCCGACGAAATGCCAGACCAGCAGCGTGCCGATCACCGCACCATCGGCCCAGGTCGGCTTCAGCCAGTTGCGCGGCAGGAAGCGGCGGTGCCCACGCCCGTCACTGCCGTCGAGGCGGCCCAGCGCGGCCAGCGCCAGCAGGGTGCACAGCACGGCCGCGATGATCGCGACCAGCTTGATCAGCGACGGGCTCGACGAGAAACGGGTGTCGATCGTCGAGGTGAGCGAAAGACCCTGCGGCACCTCACCCTTCAGATCGGTGAACACGCCCACGATCTGCGGCCGCAGGTCACCGGCGAGCTGCCCCTGCACGGGCACCTGCACGGTTTCCACCGCACCGGGCTGACCGGCGATCGGCCGCTCGACCTGCTTGGTCAGCCCCACGAACTCCGCGGTCGTGCGGTCCTGATCGGACGTGATCAGGATCGCCGAGCACCCGTCCATCGCCGACCGGTCCGCCGACGCGACGACCGCATTGCGGTCCACCACATCGACCGCGGTATCGGAGACGCGCACGAACAGCGCCTCCAAGGCCGCCCGGTCGCCCTGCGGGGGCGCGGTCGCCAGCAGCATCCCGCCTTGCTCGGGCAGCGTCGACACGGCGCTACAGGGAATCGACACGTTCAGATCGATCGGCACCTGCGACATCAGCGGCGCCTGCACATTGCCGAGCGAACCGTTCTGCGGCCAGTTCAATTGCGCGGTCGTCTGGGTGACCGGCAGAAACGGCGTAGCCACCGCGAACAGGGCGCCGAGAATCCCGGCGACCATCGCGATCCATCGCGCGGTCCGGAAGTCCTTCGCGGAGGCCACCGGTTCGGCAGGAGGCTTGGAGAGAACAGCTGTTGCGGCGTCTGGCACGGTTCGACATGCTATCTGTCCCTCGGTACTTGTGAGGGGTCGCACGCCTCAGCAGTGCACTTCCCTAGACTCGACTCCATGACCAAGGTGAATCTCGAAACCAATTACGGACCGATCGTGCTCGAGTTGGACGACCAGGCCGCGCCGAACACGGTCGCCAACTTCGTGAACTACGTGAACTCGGGCCATTACGCCGGCACCGTGTTCCACCGCGTCATCCCCGGTTTCATGGTGCAGGGCGGCGGCTTCGAACCCGGCCTGAAGCAGAAGCCGACGCAGGCGCCGATCCAGAACGAGGCCACCAACGGCCTGAAGAACGACAAGTACACCGTGGCGATGGCCCGCACCAACGACCCGCACTCGGCCACCGCCCAGTTCTTCATCAACATCTCCGACAACGCCTTCCTCAACCACACCGCCCCCCAGGGCCAGGGCTGGGGCTACGCCGTCTTCGGCAAGGTCACCGACGGCACCGAGGTAGTCGACAAGATCGCCGCCGTCACCACCGGCAGCGCGGGCCCCCACCAGGACGTCCCCGTCGACGACGTCATCATCGAATCTGCTTCTGTCGCCTAGTTCTTCGACGCAGCGTGCCGGGCCGCCACCGAATTCATCGGTGGCGGCCCGTTTTTCGATCGGCTCCCAGAATGCGATTACGGCCGTCGAGTCGTCGCCGATGCGCTCGTGAAGGTGTCGCGGGGCACGGGGTACGGTGTCTCGACTGATCAAAGTTCTTGGGGGAATACGTGAAAGACCTTCTTTACTCGGTGCTGGGCGTAGTGTTCGGCGCCTTCCTCGTCTTCGGCGGAATCGTCACACTCAACAGTGGTGCCGACTGCGACGGCAAGGCCATGTCGGCGGGCCAGACCTGCGTGACGACCAGTAAGGGCTCGTCGGTGGAGCGTGACGCCGGCGAGCAAGAAGCCCAGAACAAACGCACCGGGTGGATGCTGATCGGCGGCGGCGCCGTGATGAGCATCGGCTCCGCGTTCTGGCTGCGGAGCAATCTCCGGTCGCGCCGGGCCCGCCGCGCCGCTACAGCACCCCAGGGCTACCCGCCCGCCCCCAACGGGCTGCCACAGGCGCAGGGCCACTGGCCACAGGGCGCACCCGCTCCGTACGGCGCGCCGCAAGCCCAGGGCCAGTGGCAGCAGGGGCCTCCCGGATACGGCGCACCCGCCTACGCGCCGCACCCTCAGAATCAATCGCAGGCACCGCAACCAGGCGCCGGGTACAACCCGCACCCGAACTACCGGCGGTAACGGGTCGCACGCGATCAGACTTGGTCCAGCGAGTTCTCCGACCGCTACATTCTCGATCGGGCGACCGGGTCATACCGGACCGGCGACACGTTCACAGGAGCGGTCGATGCCTCGGCTCCCTTTCCCGCGGATATCGACCTCGGGAAAATGTGATCCGGACTGCGCGGACGGGCCGCCTCGGAGGGTTTCCGGGGCGGCCCGTTCGAGGTTCTGGTTACAGCGGCAGGACGTGGTGCTTGCGCGGGTTGCGCTGGATCTTCTTGTCCTGGAGCAGCTTCAGGGCTCGGCGGAGTTCGAGGCGGGTGGTGGCCGGTTCGATGATGGCGTCGATGAAGCCTCGTTCGGCGGCTACCCAGGGGGTCGCTACGTTTTCGTTGTAGAAGTTGATCAGGTTCTGGCGGATGGCGGCGCGCTGGTCTTCGGGGGCGGCGGCGATCTGGGCGGCGCCCAGGAGGCTGACGGCGCCCTCGGCGCCCATCACGGCGATGCGGGCGGTGGGCCAGGCGAGGTTGATGTCGGCGCCGAGCTGCTTGGAGCCCATCACCGCGTAGCCGCCGCCGTAGGACTTGCGGACCACCAGGGTGATCTTGGGGACCGAGGCCTCGACATAGGAGAACAGGAAGCGGCCGCCGCGCTTGATGACGCCGACCTTCTCCTGTTCGACGCCGGGCAGGAAGCCAGGGGTGTCGACGACGAAGATCAGCGGGATCTCGAAGGCGTCGCACAGGCGGACGAAGTGCGAGGCCTTGTCGGAGGCGCGGGCGTCGAGGGCGCCTGCCGCGGCCATCGGCTGGTTGGCGACGACACCGACGGTGCGGCCGTCGATACGGGCGTAACCGGTGATGATGTTCTGGCCGGTGTCGGCGCTGATCTCCTTGAACTCACCGTCGTCGAAGATGCGCAGCAGGATGTCGTACATGTCGTAGCCGGCATTGTCGGAATCCGGCATGAACGTGTTCAGCTCGCGGTCGGAATCGGTGATCTCCGGCTCCAGACCGGGGTTCACCACCGGCGGCAGTTCCTGGCAGCTGCTCGGCATGTAACCCAGGTACTCGCGCACCCAGGTGAAAGCCGCTTCCTCGTCCTTGGCGACGTGGTGGATGTTGCCGTACTGGGCCTGCGTGCGCGCACCGCCGAGCTCCTCGAGGCTCACGTCCTCGCCGGTGACCTCTTTGATGATCTTCGGGCCGGTGACGAACATGTGCGCCGACTCGGTCGCGACCACCACATCGGTGCAGATCGGCTCGTACACCGCGCCACCGGCGCAGTTACCGAGGATCACCGACACCAGCGGAACCATGCCGGACAGCGGCTCGAGATTGGTCGCCATCCAGGCGTACCAGGCCAGCGAGCTGATCGCTTCCTGCACGCGCGCGCCACCGGAATCGTTGATGCCGACCAGCGGGATGCCGACCTTCGACGCGTACTGCATCAGACCGCACAGTTTGCGACCGAACGCCTCACCGACCGAACCGCCGTACACGGTCTGATCATGGGAGAACACCGCCACCGGGCGACCCTCGACCTTGCCGTGGCCCACGACGACGCCGTCACCGTAGAGGGCGGTCGGGTCGCCGGGCTTGCGCACCAGCGCACCGATCTCGACGAAGGTGCCGGGATCGAGCAGCTGGTTGATCCGGTCGCGGGCACTGGGAATGCCCTTGTGCGCCCGCTTCGCGATGCCCTTCTCACCAGCGGGCTCTTTGGCGAGCTCGAGCCGCTCGTGTAGATCGGCAAGCTTTTCGGCGGTCGTGCTCACTTACTTATTCTCCCTTAGCGGAAATCGCGGCCAGTTTGGCGGCGAGGTCGGCACCGATCTGGCCGATCCGCGGTTCGTCGACAATCTGCAGGTGGTCGCCCGGAATGTGGACGATCTCCAGGTTCGGAACGTACTCGTCCCAACCGCCGTTGGGCTTGCGGTCAGCGAATCGAGGCTCGAGTTCGATCGCGCCGTCGTGGTAGCGGTCGGCAAGGTAAAGGACGACATCGCCCTCGTACTTACGCGGCTGCACTTGCTGCAACGCCCGGTTCTCGATCCAGGACGTGCGCTGGTGTTCGAGCACGCCGCCAGGGATCTTCGCACCGGAGAGCTTGATCAGATCGCTGATCATCGAGAACTGCTCGGCATCGGAAGCCGCTGCCAGTTCCTCGATCTGGTCACGGTCGAGCTCGGCGGGGACGTTGTAGGTCTTCTTGGCGAAGGCCTGATAGCGCTCGAGGCGACGCACGCGCTCCTCGGGGCTGTTGTCCTCGTCCTCGACTGTCATCGCCAGGTCGATCAGGCCGACGTAGCGCACATCGGCGCCTTCTTCGCGCAGCAGCTGACCCACCTGCATCGCCAGCACCGCGCCCAGCGACCAGCCGTACAGCACGTACGGGCCGTCACCCTGGAGCTTGCGCAGCTCCGGCAGGTACTGACGAGCTCGTTCCTCGATGGAACCGTCGACCCGCTCGATGCCGTACATCGGGGTGTCGGCGGGCAGACGCTTCAGCAGCGGCTCGTAGACCAGGGTGTTGCCACCGGCGGGATGGAACACGAACACCGGGGTGGCATCCGAACCATCGACGCGGGCACGCAGTGGGCGGATGAATCCGTCCACATCGGCGCCGCTGTCCTGCAGGTTGCGCACGATCTCCGAGAGCTGCTCGATGGTCTCGCAGTCCAGCACATCGTCGACGGTGATCTCGGCGCCCACCCGCTCAGTGAGGCGGACGGCCATCTTCTCGGCCAGTTCCTCTTCGAGGATCGGCAGGGTGTTGAAGACACCGCCGGGCGAAGCGCCGGTGACGACGGCCCAGGTGGCGTAGGCGAGACGCTCGGCCGCGTCACGCGGGGGAACGTTGTCCTCGTCGCCCGCAGGGGCGGAGTAGTCGACATCAGGAACGATCGGCTGCGCCGCAACGACATTCGGGGCGGCATCAGCTGTTGCCGAGCCCTTGTTGTCAGCGACGGACGAGGCCGGTCCTTCGGCTGAAGCATCCGAAACCGGTTCGGTAGCAGCAGCTTCCGACGACAGCTCGGCTTCGGCCTTCTTCGCCACCGCCAGCGGATCCTCACCCGCGGCGATCGCGGCCCGAGCCGCCTCGACGAAGTTGGCGTCGACACCCAGCTCGACATCCTCACCGGCAGCCTTGGCGGCAGCCTGCTTCTCCGCCATCGCCGCGACCTCGTCGCGATGCTCGATCGCGTAGCGCAGCACCTTCGACACCTCGTTGAGGCTGGCGTCGCGCACCGCGGAGATCTGCAGCTGCGGGATGTCGAATTCGTATTCGACGCGGTTCTTGATGCGCATGGCCATCAGCGAATCGAGGCCGAGCTCCATCAGCGGGATCTCCATCGGGAGGTCCTCGACGGCGTAACCCATGGATTCGGCGACGATGACGCACAGCCGCTGCTCGATGGTCTCGCCGCTGTCGGCGCTCCAGCGGTCGCCGGTGGCGATGGCGATCTCGGCGGCGGTGGGCTCTGGCGCGGCAGCCGGAATCGCTACGGCGGCAACCGGTTCGGGCAGCGCCGCACCGGAGGTGACGACCGCGTCGAACAGCAGGACGAACCCGGTGCCGGACTTGGCGTGCACCTGGACCGACGCGCCACCGAGGTGCGGAGTCAACGTGGTGGTGAGCGTGCCCGCGGTGGGCAGGGCAGCGTGCGGATGGGACACCGAGACCGCGACATCGGAGAGAACCTGGGCGGCAGCGGCTTTCACCAGCGCGGCCAGGTTGCTCACCGAAGAGGCCTGAACCTCCCAGGCGTGACGGCCGTCCGGCATGGCCACGTGCGCGCCGGGCACGCGAGTGTTCCCGCCGCCCGAGGTCATCGAGACCTTGGGCCAGTACTCCTTGCGCACGAACGCGGTTCGCGGCACATCGGCGTAATCACCTTCGGGCAGCAGCGAACTCAGGTTCACGGCATGGCCGTGCACGTAGAGCTGGGCGAGCGCGCCGATCACACCGGCGGACTCGTCTTCCTTGCGCTTGAGCGTGGGAATGAGCTGCGCGTCGTGCACGCCCGCCGCGAACGTGGTGCCCAGAACCTGCATCAGCGCAACGGAATTGGGCGCCAGTTCGAGAAAGGTGGTGTGCCCGGAGTCGACGGCGGCCTTCACCGCGTTGGTGAACCACACGCTGTGGCGCAGGTTCTTCACCCAGTAGGGCTCGTCGTGGATCGGATCGGAACCGGGCTTGAAGTACAGCCCCTCGTGCACGGTGGAGTACAGACCGGTCTTCAGCGAGGTCGGCTCGATGCCCGCCAGTTCCGCGGCGAGTTCGCCGAGCAGCGGGTCCATCTGGGAGGTGTGGCCCGCGCCGCGGGTCGGCAGGATGCGGGCGAACTTGCCCATCGCCTCGACCTCGGCGACGATCTGCTCGACCTGCTCACGCGGACCGCCGATGACGGTGTTGGTCGGCGCGGCGTACACCGCGCACTCCACGTCGGGGTACTTCGGCAGCAGCAGCGCCACGTCGTGGGCGCTGAGTTCGACCAGTGCCATATTGCGCACTTCGTCGTCGGTGAGCATCTGCTCGCCCTCGCCCATCAGGCGCGAGCGGGCGCAGATCACGCGCACCGCGTCTTCGATCGTCAGGCCACCGGCGATGTAGGAGCCGGCCACCTCACCCATCGAATGACCGACCACCGCAGCCGGTTCGGCGCCGTGCGCGCGCAACAACGCGGCGAGGCCGAGCTGGATGGTGAAGATGCCGACCTGGCAGGTGCCGACGTCGTAGTCCTGCTCGTCGTCGAGGAACATCTCGCGGATCGAGTAACCCGCTTCGTCCTGCACGAGCTCGTCGACCTCGTCGACGGTCTTGCGGAAGATCGCGTTCTCGCCGTAGAGCTGCTTGGCCATCTTGCGATGCTGGGAACCGAAACCGGAGAACACCCAGATCGGACCGTTGGACGCGGGCGAATCGGCGGTGAACACACCGGCGCCCGGCTTGCCCTCGGCGATGGCGCGCAGGCCCGCGACGGCCTCTTCGCGGGTCTTGGCCACCACTACGCCACGCGAACGCTGGTGGCTGCGCTTGGCCAGCGAGCGGGCGACATCGGTCAACGCGACATCGGCGCCCGCGCCTTCCAGCCAGTCGGCCAGCTCGGCGGCGGCACGCTTACGACGCGACGGCAGGTAGGCGGAAACGGCAAGGACCACGGGCAGCGGCTCGTCGCGCTCGCCGTCCCACTCGACGAACGGCGGCACCGGCTCGACCGCGGCCTCGGTGATCGCGACGGCCTCGGCGACCACATCGGTGGTCTCCTCGCCCTCGATCTCCTCGGCGGCGACCTGCTCAGAGGTGACGTCCTCGACGACCGGGGCCGTGGGCACGTACTCCTGGAGCACCACGTGCGCGTTGGTGCCACCGAAACCGAAGCCGGAGATGCCGACGGTCGCGACGCCGCTGTAGCGCGGGTACTCGGTGGCCTCGTCGACGACCTTGAGGTTGGCCTGCTCGAACGGGATGTAGGGGCTCGGGCCCGCGTAGTTGATGTTCGGCGGAATCACGTTGTGCTGGAACGACATCAGCACCTTCGCGAGAGCCGGCACGCCCGCGCCCGACTCGAGGTGGCCGAAGTTGGTCTTGGCCGAACCGAGCAGGGCGGGCTTGTCCGCGTCACGGCCGCGACCGATCACCCGGGCCAGCGCCTCGGCTTCGATCGGGTCGCCGATCGGCGTGCCGGTGCCGTGCGCCTCGATGTAGTCGACGGTGTTGGGGACGATGCCCGCATCGCGGTAGGCGGCGCGCAGAACATCGGCCTGCGCGTCGGGGTTGGGCGCGAACAGCCCGTTGGAGCGGCCGTCGGAATTCACCGCGGAACCCTTGATGACGCCCAGGATGTTGTCGCCGTCCCGCTCGGCGTCGGCCAGGCGCTTGAGCACGACCATGCCCGCACCCTCGGAGCGAACCATGCCGTCGGCGTCGGAGGAGAACGCCTTGATGTGCCCGTCCTTGGCGACGGCGCCGTTCTGGTCGAAACCGAGGGTGATGACCGGGGCCAGGATCATGTTCACGCCACCGGCGAGCGCCACCTCGGCCTCACCGCTGCGCAACGCGCGCACGGCCTGGTGCACGGCCACGATGGTCGACGAGCAGGCGGTGTCGACGGTGACCGAAGGGCCACGGAAGTCGTAGAAGTAGGAGACACGGTTGGCGATGATGCCGGTCGAGCCGCCGAGCAACGCGTATCCGCGCGATGAGGCGGGCGCATCGGGATCGGTGTCGCCGAGACCGAGCGAGGCGATCATCTGGAAATCGTTGGTGGACGAGCCGACGAACACGCCGACCTGACCGCCCTTGAGGTCGCTGGCCGGGATGCGCGCGTGCTCGAGCGCCTCCCAGGTGAGCTCCATCATCAACCGCTGCTGCGGGTCGACCTGCTCGACCTCGATCGGCGACATCGCGAAGAACTCGGCGTCGAAGCCCTTGATGACGTCCTGGTCCAGGTAGCCACCGAGGGTGTTGGCCTGATCGATGGACTTGGCCACCGACGGGTCGGTCAGGAACTCCGACCAGCGACCCTCGGGCAGCTCACGGATCGCGTCACCGCGACCGATGATGAACTCCCAGGTCGACTCGGGCGTGGTGCCCGCACCCGGCAGACGCGTGGACAGACCGACCACCGCGACGTCGTGCGCCTCGGAAGGCGCGAACGCGGCCGTGTACTCCGAGGAATCTTCGGGCTCAGGCTCCGGCTCACCGTTGACGATGATCTCGGCCAGCGACGCGATCGTCGGATGCTGGTAGATCACCGTCGGGGCGAGAGCGACCCCGGTGTGGTCCTCGATGTCACCACCGAGGGCGAGAGCATCGCGCGAAGCGAGCCCGAACTCCTCCATCGGCCGGTCGACGGTGATCGCGTCGACAGACTGCCCGGTCGCGTCGGCGACCCAGCGGCGCAGCCATTCGCGCAGCTCGGCTACCGAGAGATCGTTCGTCTCGGCAGGGACGTCAGGGTTCGGGGTGGGCGTGCCCTCGTTGTTAGCCATCAATTCCTCAAGCTACCTGTCTGCGTACAGGGCGCGCCGTGGAATGACGCCCGGCCTGCATCGCACACCGGACGTCACCTCCTTTTCGGACGTGCCGAATTACTCTTCCGGTGCATCGGGGAAAGCCTGCTGGGTGTAACCACCGCGCAGCGTTCCCTCGAGGTAGGCGGCCTTGCAGGCGCGCCGGGCGATCTTGCCGCTGGAGGTCCGCGGGATGGAACCCGCGGGGACCAGCAGGATGTCACGAGCGGTCACACCATGACGCATCGAGACCGCGGCACGCACCGCGTCGGCGATCGGGCCGGGATCGGCCTTACCGGCGCCGGGGCCACGTTCGGCCACGACCACCAGCTGCTCGGACGCGTCGTCGACGTCGAACTTCAGGCCGGAATGGCTGTCGGCGGCGAAGACCTCGGCGGGCAGCTGGTTGGCAGGCACCGCGAAGGCCGCGACGAAACCGGGACGCAGCGCCTTGGAGGCCTCCTGTGCGGAGTACTCCAGGTCCTGCGGGTAGTGGTTGCGACCGTCGACGATCACCAGGTCCTTCACGCGACCGGTGATGTAGAGCTCGCCCTCGAAGTACACACCGAAGTCGCCGGTGCGCATCCAGTCGGCATCGGGATCGGTGCCGTCGGTGTGCCCACCTTCGATGGGCTCGGTGACCTTGTTGCGGAACGCCTTGGTGGACTCGGCGGGGCGACCCCAGTAACCGATGCCCATGTTGTTGCCGTGCAGCCAGATCTCGCCGACCTGACCGTCGGGCAGCTCGCGACCCTGCGCGGTGTCCGCCGATTCGGGATCGATGATCGCGGCCCACTGCGACAGCCCGACGTAACCACACGACACCTGCGCGATGGCGGTCTCGTCGGACTGGTCGACGCGCACCATGCGGCCCGCGTTGAGCTCGTTGCGGTCGACGTAGACGTACTTGGCCTCGTCCTCGGCGCGGGTGGCCGAGACGAACAGCGTGGCCTCGGCCATGCCGTAGCAGGGCTTGATCGCGGTCTTGGGCAGACCGTACGGCGCGAACGCCTCGTTGAACTTCTTCATCGAGGAGACCGTCACCGGCTCGGACCCGTTGATCAGGCCGATCACGTTCGACAGGTCCAGCGACTCGCCCGCCTTGGGCACACCACGCGCGGCGGCGTGCTCGAACGCGAAGTTCGGCGCGGCCGCGAACGTGCCCGCACCGTCGGAGACGGCGGCCAGCTCGTTGATCCAGCGCGAGGGACGACGCACGAACGCACTCGGCGACATGATGGTGATGAACTTGCCGCCGACCGCGGGCAGGATCACCGTGAGCAGGCCCATGTCGTGGAACAGCGGGAGCCAGGTGACGCCGCGCGAGTTCTCGTTCATGTTCAGCGAGTTGATCATCTGCAGCAGGTTGGTGCCGACCGCGCGGTGGGTGATCTCCACACCGGCGGGCACCCGGGTGGAACCCGAGGTGTACTGCAGGTAGGCGATGTCGTCGATCGCGGTGTCGGGGCGCACCCAGGAGTCACCGAGGGTGTCCGGGATCGCGTCGACGGCGATGATGCGCGGGCGCTGCGCGGCGGGCAGCGAGCGGAAGAACTGGCGCACACCGGCGGCCGAGGAGGTCGCGGTGAGGATCGCCGAGGGCTCACAGTCACCGAGGACGGCGTGCAGGCGGTCGGTGTGACCCGGCTCGTCGGGATCGAACAGCGGCACCGAGATGGTGCCGGCGTAGATCGCCGCGAAGAAGGAGATCACGTAATCCAGGCCTTGCGGCGCGAGGATCGCGACCCGGTCGCCCGGGTTGGTCACCTGTTGCAGGCGAGCGGCCACCGCGCGCAGCCGTACTCCGAACTCCTGCCAGGTCAGCTCGTGCACCTCGCCGTCGCGTTCCCGCGAATAGTCGATGTAGCGGTACGCGAGCGTATTCGCATCGTTACGGGTGTGCTTCTCGACGTGATCGACCAGGGTCCGACCCTCGGGAATGTTGATATTCCCGGTTGCGTCCAGGTAGTCGTCGAAAGTCTCTTCCATTCCTTCTTCTCCTTGCGAGGACGCGATGACAAGCTCTGCGGCCTCGACTCGCTATATCGCCACCGGCCGTCGAACTCACACGAACGTGCGTCGACAACCTGCGGATTTTCGAGCGGTCTGCGCGGTGACCGCTATCGGCTAGATGTTCTCAAACCAGAGTCATGTTACAGAGAGCCCCCGCTCAGTCCTCCCGCAGCAGCGGAATGACAGGCGCGAATGCGTCCATCTGGGTGGGGAAGATGCCCACATACGACATCGAAGTGAGTTGGCGCACACGCTTGACCTGTTCGGCGATTTCCTCGAACGTGCCGATCGCGATGTAGGGCGAGCTCAGGATTTCCTCGACGGTCAGTTCGACGTCGACTTCGAGGTCGGGATGCAGGCCGCGTTCGATCGCGCGCAGCGCCATCTCGGCGGTCTTCTCCCGGTCGTCGGTGATGACGATGGCGGTGATGGCCCAGTTCAGTTCGATATCGGCGAACCGGTCACCGGCAGCGGCCTTGACGATGTTGACCTTCTCGATCGTCTTCTCGAGGGTAATGCCCGAGAGCAGGCCCTTGCCGTTCTTGGTGGTCTGCGGGACGACCGAGACGATATCGGCGTGCTTGGCCGCCAGCGCCAGCATCTTCGGACCGCCGCCACCGGTACACAGCGGCGGGCGCGGGCCCTGCCGAGGGCGCGGCGTGCCCTTGATGCCGCGCACCTGGTAGTGCTTGCCCTCGAAATTGCACTCCTGGCCGCGCAGCAGCGTGTCCAGGATGGTCAGCGACTCGTCGAGCTTCTCCAGCCGGATGCCGGGACGCTCGAACGCGATGCCCGCGTTGTCGAACTCTTCCTTGATCCAGCCCGCGCCGACGCCGACCTCGAGGCGCCCCTTGGACAGGACGTCGAGGGTGGCCAGCTCCTTGGCGACCACGACCGGATGACGTAAACCATTGGCCAGCACCGAGGTGCCGAGGCGGATCTTGGAGGTGGCCTGCGTGAGTGCGCCCAGCGCGGCGATCGGGCCGATCTGATCGCCCAGGTGATCAGGAACGAAGAAGGTGTCGTAACCCATCTCTTCGGCTTCCTGCGCCGTCTGAACGAACTTGCGCGCGCCACCTTCCTGCTTGTTGCCCTCTCCGGCCGCTCCGAAGCGGAACGGACGCAGCGGCGTACCCAGCGCGGTCAACTCACCGACGGGTGCGGCAGCTTCGGTCATGAACTCTTCGCTCCTGGCTGGTGTGTACTCGGGCGCAATTCCCAGCGCACTTTACAGCGTGTGAGCGATCCGGCGTGCGGATGTCACAGCGAGGCATGATCCATGGCAATCACGCCCCCACTGTGACTGTGACAACTCCGTCAGGAATGGGGCGGATGTGGCGCGTTCTCGATGAGCCCCGCGGCCCAATTCACCGTCCATTGAGTGGCCGTTGTGCCGTTGCCGTCCACCGTGTTCGAGGCGTACAGCGCGTGCACCGGGTTACCCGCCGAGCGGATCAGCGCCGCGAGACTGCCCAGCGCGTTGGCCGGATTGAGCGCCTGGCGCGGCGCGTCGCAGATCATGTCGCCGGGCGCGCAGAGGGAGTTCACCTTCGGTGCCAGCGTGCCGAAACCGCCGGGCCGCGGCCCGGTCATGCTGATGCCTGGCACGTTGACGCCCTTGAGCGCCACCTCGGCGCCCTCGCCGGCGGGCGGCGGATCACCGATCTCGGTGGGCTGCCCCGGGCCGGTCGCGGTGCGGCGGCCGTCGGCGATCACTGTCACGCCGAGCACGTTGGCCTCCGGGATCGGGCCGTTGCCCGCGCCGATCTGGGCGGCCACGTCACCGGCGATCACCGCGCCCTGGGAGAAGCCCGCGATGACGAAGTTCGTCAACGGGCATTCCTTGTGGCGCTGAGCCAGCACGTCGGTAGCGCGCGCGGTGCCTTCGGTGCGGCTGTTGTTGTAGGAAGCCTGACCGTCGGGCGGGAACGCGATGGGGTTCGAGAACTGCGCCACGTACGGAACCGTGTACACCTCGAGCCGGTTGTCCGGGAACTGCGCGCGCAGTGGCCCGGACACGCTGAGCATCAACGAGATCGGATTCGCCTGCGGGTTGTACGGATCGTCGGCGCTCGACGACTCCCAGGTGCCCGGGATCGAGAGCAGCATCACATCGGGGCAATCGGCCGACTGCGACGTCGGCGGCGGCGGGCCGGGCGGCGTCGGCCCCGGCTCCTTCAACCGGCCCGCAAGCAGGTACCAGAGCAGCACGATGACGATGATCGCCAGCACGAGCAGCGCCAGCACGGTCAAGCACCCCGCAGGCCAGAACCTGCGGGTGCGTCGCGTCGGTCGGGGCGTCACTAGCAGTAGGTGGAGTTCGCGGCAGCGATGTAGATCTGTGCTGCCTTGTTGACGTCCATCTTCGAGGCGTCGAAGGACGGGTCGGTGCCCGCCATCGCCGCGACGAAGGTGGCCACGTCGGCGTCACTGGCACCGGTGCCCTTGGTGGAGCAGATGTAGGTCGCCGTGGTGATCGCGGTCGTCTGGTCGCCCGGGGTGATCCCGTTCTTGGCCAGCTCGTCCAGGAACGCCTTGTCCTTGCCGGTCGCGGGTGCGGCGGCGCTGGTCTGCGGGAGGGGCGTCGGCTCCTCGGCGGGCGCACTGGTCTCCGGCGCGGTGCTCGACGGAGCCTCGGCCGGCGGCTCGATGACCACGGGCGGCGTCGTCGTCGACTTCGCGGCCGCGCTGGTGGACAGGGTGGGCGTCTGCGACGCGGTCGAGTCGTTGCCGCCGCAGGCGGACAACAGGGCGACGGCAGCCAGGGCCGCGACCGATCCGGCTACCGTGCCAGGGATCCGATGCATGAAGATGTCTTTCCTCGATCGTTCGTCAGGGAAGCGGTCGCAGACCAGGCTAGCCGGAGGATCGGCGCTGCCGGGCACTGCGCGGCGAAGCTCAGAGAGTTCTCAGCCCGAGATCACACCCCGTGGACTTCGGATTTGCCGTCTCGCACCACGATGAACCCGGTCTGAAAGTTCTGCTGGATTCCGCCGGGAACGGTGAACTCGTCGCTCACCGGATACCCGAGCCTGCCGTTCTCGAACCCCTGCGCGCCCCAGGCGTCGGCGAGCGCGCCGTTGCGCACCGACCAGGCGCCCGAGAGCGGGCTCCAATAGATGTTGCCGCCCTCGAACCGGCTGAATCGGCCGAGATCCTTCAGCGGCGCCTCCTCGGCGACCGGGAAACCGAGCGGGCTGTTCTCGAAGCCGAGCTGGCTGTACTTGTCCAGGACGAAGCCCTGCACCCGGTGTGCGCCGGTGGCCGGGCTGTAGAACATCGGACCGTGTTCGAAGGCCTGTACCGAGCCGTCACGGCTGGGTGTGCGCGCCTCGGCGGCCACCGGGTAACCGGCGGGACCGCCCTCGAAACCCTGCTTGCCCCACTCCTCGAGGAACGCGCCGCGCATCACCTGCGCGCCGGTCTGCGGGGTCCAGTAGATCGAGCCGCCTTCGAAGGTCTGCATGCGACCACGCCCGTCGGGCAGGCCGTGCTCGTCGCCGGTGGGCATGCCGAGCGGCGAGGCCGGTCCGCCGATACCGGCGTAGGTGCCGCCGATGCGCCCGCCCACCGCGTGCGTACCCGCCGCCGCGGAATGGAACACCCGGCCGTTCGGGAAGTCCTGCACCATTCCGGTGCCCGCCGGGTATTCGGCGGTGAGGCAGTTACCCAGCCAGTTCGCCGCCTGCGCGACCCCGGCGATCGCCCCGCCCAGCGTGCAGGTGGCGCCGCCGGGATCGGTCCCGAGCGCCGCGGCGGCCTGCGACCACGACTGCCGCATCTCGAAATCCCAGTACGGCCAGGTATGGGTGCCCGCGGGCCGGTAGTTCGCCTGCACCGGGATCGCCAGCTTCTCCAGCTTGGCGACGAAATTCTGGGTCGACAGGCGCGAGAGGATCTCCAGGCCGGTGCCCGCCCAGTTCTCGCTCATCAACGGCACTTCGCCGAGCTGATCGTGCGAGCCGGCCAGGCCGCTGCCGCTGGAGACGTACATGCTCACGCCTTTGAGCTTGTCGGCCAGCAGGTACGGGTCGTGCGCCTCCCATTCGGGGCTGCCGGGCGGGCCCCACATCGCGCCCGCGTCGAAACCGCCCGCGTCCTTGTTGGCGAAGGTGATCGCCTGCGGCATGCCGAGTGTCGTCGTGGTGAGCAGGCCCGAGTACGAGGCCACGTATTTCATCAGCCCCGGATTGCGGCCCGCGAGGTTCATCGCCGCCGTGCCGCCCATCGAAAGTCCTTGTACGCCACGCACATCCGTGGTTCGCCAGTCCCGTTCCAGGATCGGCGGGAGTTCCTTGGTCAGGAAGGTCTCCCACTTGTAGGTGAAGCCGTTGTCGGGCGCGAGCCAGTCGGAGTACCAGCTCGACTGACCACCCACCGGCAGCACCACATTGACGTTCTTGTCGGCGTAGAAACCCTCGGCGTCGGCGTCTTTGGTCCAGCCGTTCTCGTCGTCCTGCGCGCGCAGACCGTCGAGCATGAGCATCATCGGGAACTTCGCGTCGGGGCGCACATTCCAGTCCCGCGCCAACAGCATCTGCACCTGGATCGGGGTCTTCATGGCGGCCGAGTACACCCACAGCGCCACCCGCCGATCCGAGAGCCAGTCCACCCGCTGCACCGCCGAGACCGCGGGTTGCGCCTGCGCCGGAACGGTGATCGTCGGCGCGAGCAGCGCCGCCGCCATGGCCGCGATGCCGAGGATCCGCCGCATCGGCGCTGAAACACTATGAACCGAGACACGATGTTTCATCACACGCGACCCTCCTCATCCCGGAATTGGGACACAGCATCACCGTCGGTTGTACCGCAATAATGAGCGATAACTGGGGAGGACACGCGAGCCGTGTGCGCAGCAAAAAGACCGGCCCACCCTGGGGGTGAGCCGGTCTTCGAGTTGTTGCTGAGCGGAAACTACTAGGCGCCCAGTGCATTCAGGATGTGCGGACGCGCCTTCCACAGCTCGTCTTCCCAGTACTTCCACGAGTGGGTACCGGCGGCACCGACGTCGTAGACGGCGTTGATGCCGAGGGTGTTGAGGCGACGCTGGAACGCGAGCGTGCTCACGAACGAGATGGCCTCGATGCCCATCGCGTTGGCGGTGTTGTAGGCACCGCCGAGACCGGCCGGCTTGTCGTGCTGGGCGGGCAGGCCGTTGGCCGAGGAGATGAACAGCGGCAGGCCGCGCAGCTCGGGGGCGAACACCATCGGGTCCATCCGCAGCCACGCCGAGCTCCACGGCGCGGCCATGGCGTCGACGTTGAAACGGCCCGCGTCGAGCATCATCACGCGGATGGCCTCACGCATGCCGGGGGCACCCCAGTTCAGCGGGCCCGAGAGCGAGGACGCGTGCTTGAACTGATCGCGGTTCAGCGCGGCGAGGCGCAGCGCGGCCGGACCCGACATCGACAGGCCGAGCACCGCGTTGTTCGAGCGGGACACGCCGTAGCCCTCGAGGAAGGCCGGGAGCTCTTCGGTCAGGAAGGTCTCCCACTTGTAGGTGGTCTTCTGGCCGTTGGTGTTGCTGGCGGCGGTCCAGTCGGCGTACCAGCTGGACTGGCCACCGACCGGCATCACCAGGGTGACGTTGTCGTTGCTGAACTGCTGCATCGCGTTGGTCTCGAACGACCAGGCGTTGCGGTCGTCACGGGCGCGAAGGCCGTCGAGCAGGTAGAGCGCGGCGTTGCCGCCGTTGCGCGCCCACTGCACCTGGACCTTCACCGGGCCCATCTTCGAGGGCACCATGAGTTCTTCGTAGCCACCGGCCGGTGCGCGCAACACGGGTGCCGACACCGATGGTGCGGCAAGCGCGGTCGGGGCCGCTCCCGCGGCGATCGGCAGCACAAGGGCTGCAGCGCCGACAGCTAGAATTCGATTACGCCAACCACGAGATGCCGGCGCGACGGCCTTGCCGAAACGCATGTGAATTCCGCTCTCTTTCTGCTGTTATGGCATGCCAGCCTCGTCTGCCGTCCTCGACGCGGCCCCGACAGCCCGGTCGATCAGACGGATGAAACAACGATCTGGTCACACTTACGCTCGCTGGAGGATATTCCACGCACGAATTAACTGCAAGGCCAACAGAAGTCGGCTGTGAAATGCCCGTATGGGCGGCGTGTCGGGCTGGGCCGATCAACCCTGGTAGACGGACGTGGCGAGGGGTCAGCGGGAGAAAAGAAACGCCCGGCGCAGTTATGCGCCGGGCGTTTCC
>NZ_JBSGVG010000048.1:0-42470 GCF_053608345.1 Nocardia sp. NPDC055050 | reverse complement strand
CAAAAAGAAATCTCTCCTAGCCAAGCACTTCTGATAAAAAAAAAGGCGGCCCAACCCGCGAAGGGTGGGCCGCCGTTCGGCTCCGAGGATCAGGCTTTGTAAGCCTTGACCACGTAAGGCGCGACGCTGCCCAGCTTCTCGCAGGTCTCCTCGAACTCACGCTCGGGGCGCGACTGCCCCACGATTCCGGCACCGGCGCGCAACCACGCACCCTCACCGGTCTGGTAGATCGCCCGCAGTACCAGCGTCGCCTCGAGCGCGCCGGTCGGCGAAACACAGACCACCGCACCGGAATACAGCCCACGCGGGTCGTGGTCGTTGCGGAACACCGAGTCGACGCCCGCGCGCTTGGGGATACCGGAGGCGGTCACCGACGGGAACAGCACCTCGAGCGCGTCCCACGCGGTGCGGTCGGCGGCCAGGGTGCCACGCACGGTGGACGCCAGGTGCTGCACGCTGCCGCGCTCGCGCACGGCCATGAAATCGGAGACCGCCGACGTGCCCGGCACGGCCACCTCCGCGATCTCGGCGAAGGAGGTCTGCACCGAGATCGCGTGCTCCACGATCTCCTTCGGGTCCGCGAGCAGGTCGGCGCGGGCGGCATCATCGGCTTCGGCACCGAGCCCGAATGCCCGCGTACCCGCCAGCGGTTCGGTGGTGACGATGCGATCGTCGTCGACCGAGGCCACCAGCTCGGGGCTGAACCCGGCCGCTTCGAGCCCGCCCAGCCGCAGCAGGAACGAGCGGGCGGGCGTGTTGCTGGCCCGGCCGAGGCGATAGGTCGCGGGCACGTCCACCGGGAACGGCAGCTCGACCTTGCGCGACAGAATCACCTTCTGGTAGCTGCCGGAACGGATTTCGGCGACCGCCGTGGCCACGCGCTGTTCGTAGTTCGTCGAGTCGGATCGCACGTCGACCGGCGTCGGCACCGGTAGGTCCACACCCTGCGAGCCGGCGATCAGATCGTGGATGTCGCACGCCTCGCTCGGGGTGGCGCCGCTGATCCGCACGCCGGTGGCGTCGACGCGCACCTCAATTCGCGGAATCATCAGGTGCGCCAGCGAGGTGAGCGGATTGAGGTAGTGCGTCGCCGACAGCGAGTAGGCGCAGAATTCGAAGCCGATCCAGCCGTAGGCGTTGCGGCCGTCGAGCGGCAGGTCGGCCAGCGCGGTATCGATGGCGGTGGCCGGGCTGCCGGTCCAGGCGCGAGCGGTGGTCTCACCACCCCAGACAGTGCGCAGCTCACCGGCGTCGAGCTCTACGCTGCCGAGCGGATCGGCGGCAAACACCCACACACCGGGCTGTTCGTACATCACGTACTCACCGAATCGATCCGAGACGGCCAGACGTGACATCGCTGCCGCCGGGTCGGTCACATACTCCACCCGTACGGGTTGTTCCGTCGACGACAACGATCCTCCAAGGTAAAGCTGACCTAACTTTGCTTGGTTAGGTTAGCATTACCTCGCCGTTTGACCAGACCCGTGTTGGGTATTCTTCGCCACTTCCGTTCCACCGAGCAAACCGCCGGCACTGTCGCACCCCACCGGACATCCCCCGCTGTTCGCGCGTCGCGCAACGCGCTGTGGACCGAGTTCGGTGCGCCGAAGCAGATCTGCGGCTTGAATGGAGCAATGATCGACAAAGGTGGGCGGCGCGGCCCGCAGGCAGACTCGGTGGTCGCCCTGGTCGACGCGGCCTCCGGCGTCGAACGCGCGGTGATCGGCGACTGGATCGCCCAGGGCGGTCTCGGCAGGGAGATCGACTCCACGGCCCCGGTGACCCAGCTCGACCTCGACGCCAAAGCCATCACCAAACGCCTTGTCGGCAGGCACGACGACCCGCTGGTGGTGCCCGTCCGGGTGTTGTGGCTGCCGCCCGAACGCGACGGCGTGCGCCGGGTGACCTTCGCCGACCTGGCGATGCTCACCAATCCGCGCAAACCCAACCGGCTCGTCCAGCGCAGGCTGCTGCGCACCGAACCCGACCGCCACCGCGTGCTGGTCGGCGCACCCGCCCGGCTCAGCGCGCTGCGCACCAACAATCCCGAGGCCGCGGCGCTGTTGCGCGCGGGCTCGGCGGATCCGTTCGCGCGCGCGGTCGTACGCGCCGCCGTGGTCGCGCTCGAACGCGCCGAACGCACCGTCATCGGCGATCGCTACAAGGTGCCCCAGCTGGTGGCCGAGGAGATCCTCGACTCCCCCGAATTCCAGCGCAAGCTCGACTACATCGCCGACGAGATCGGCTCCGAACCCGACCAGGTGTACCGCAACGCGGAGAAGGCGCTACGCGAGCTCGTCGCCGCCCAGAGCCGGCTGGTCTCGGACCTGTTCACCCAGGCGATGCGACCGGTCCACGCCTCGACCTGGAAGGTCGACACCGATCTGCGCGGCCTCGACGCGTTGCGCAAGCTCAACCGCAAGCACCCGCTGGTGTTCCTGCCCTCGCACCGCTCCTATGTCGACGCGTTCGTCCTGGGTGACGTGCTGGCGCGCAACGACTTTCCGCCCAACCACGTGATCGGCGGCGCGAACCTCAACTTCTGGCCGATGGGACCGATCGCGCGCCGCACGGGCACGGTGTTCATCCGGCGCAGCTTCGGCGACGACGAGGTCTACAAGGCGGTCGTCGAGGAGTACTTCGCCTACCTGCTGGCCAAGCGATTCAATATGGAGTGGTACTTCGAGGGCGGGCGCACCAGGACGGGCAAGCTTCGCCCGCCGCGGTACGGACTACTCAACTACCTTGCCGCCGCGGTCCGTTCGCGGCGCGTCGACGACGTGATGCTGGTGCCGGTCTCGATCACCTACGAGCGGCTCAACGAGCTCGGGGCGATCGCGAGCGAACAGGCCGGCGGCACGAAGAAGGCCGAGGGCATCGGCTGGCTCGCGAAATATGTTCGGCTGCAGCAGCACTCGGCGGGACGGGTGTATGTGCGCTTCGGCGAGGCGCTTTCGGCACGCGAGCGTCTCGGCGTGCACGGCGACCCACTCGATCAGCGCCCGGTGACCATTCCGCTGCGCGATACCGAGACCGGTTCCGCCACCGTTCCCGATGAGAAAGCCGTGGCCGACGCCGAGCACAAAGCGGTGCAGCGCTTGGCTTTCGACATCGCGGTCGGCATCAATGAGGTCACCCCGATCACCGTCAACGCGCTGGTCACCCTGGCCTTGCTGGGCGTGCACGAACGGGCGCTCACCCTCGGGCAGGTGCGCACGGTGCTCGATCCGGTGCTCGGCTACATCACCGTGCGCGGGCTACCGAGCGGCGAATTGTCCACGCTGCGTGACGAACAGGGCCTGCGGGTGGTGCTCGAGCAACTCGCGCTCGCGGGTGTTGTCACCGTGTACCGCGGCGGGTTGGAGCCGGTGTACGCGATCGAACCCGGGGTTCACCTCGAGGCGGCGTTCTACCGCAACAGCGCGGTGCACTGGTTCGTCAACCGGGCCATCCTCGAGCTGGCCGCCCTGACCGCGGTGGAACAGCCGGGTGACGATCCGCTGCGGGCGGCGTGGAAGGCGGCCTTCGCGCTGCGCGATCTGCTCAAGTTCGAGTTCTTCTTCCCGGAACGGCAGGAGTTCGCCGAGCAGATCATCGAGGAAGTGCGCCTCATCGTGCCCGAATGGGACGAGCACACCCCCGACGACCGGCTGGATCGCCAATTCCTCGGCGCTGTCACCGAATCCGGGTTCGTGATGGCCCATCGGGTATTGCGATCGTTCTTCGACGCGCAGCTGGTGGTGGCCGAGCGTCTGGTGGCCCGCGCTGCCGACGCGACGATCGATCGCAAGGAATTCATCGACGAATGCGTGGCGGTCGGCAAGCAGATGCTGTTGCAGCAGCGGCTGCACAGCCCCGAATCGGTGTCGTCGGAACTGTTCACCAGTGCCTGGAAACTGGCCGACAACCACGGCCTCATCGCACCCGCCGCCGCGGGGGCCGAAGCCGAATTGATCGGCAAGCGCCAGGAATTCGCCGACCAGCTGCGTGATCTCGGAGAGCGCATCGCGCGGGCGGCCTCGCTCGATCCATCGAACAGGAACACGAACTGATGAGCACACTCGCCGAAGCAGTGTCCGCGATCCGGTCGGGTCCGCAGGGCGCACGGATCGCCGCGGTGTTCGATTTCGGGGGCACCGTCGTCGACGGCCTGCCGCGACGGGGACTGGCACGCAAGGTGTTCCGTCGTGGCGACGGCCGCCGGGCCACCCTGCTCGGTGGTATCCAGCGCGGTGGCAGCGATGGTGACTACGGACGCTTCCTGCAAGCCGTGGAACAGACCTGGGCGGGTGCCTCGGAGTCCGAGCTCGAGCAGCTGGGCCGCAAGGCTTTCGCCGAGCAGATCTACGGGCGACTGTTTCCCGAGGCGTGGCAGCTCGTCCGCGCGCACCAATTGGCCGGGCACACCGTGATCATGGTCAGCGAGCTCACCCGATTCCAGGTCCGGCCCGTGGCCGAGCGGCTCGGCATCGACAACGTACTGTGCACGGAACTCGCCGTCCGAGACGGCGTTCTCACGGGCCACACGGCGGGCGCACCGCTGTGGCGCACCGGAAAAGCCACGGCGGTAGCCGAATTCGCCGCAGACCTGGAGGTCGGCTATGTCTATGCCGACAGCGTGACCGACCTGTCCCTGCTCGAACTCGCCACCCGGCCGACCGTGATCGACCCGGACCCCGCGCTGGCCGCGATCGCCATCGGCAAGGACTGGCCCACCCTCACATTCCGGCTGCGCCGAGCTCCACGCCCCGTCGACTACCTGCGCACCATCGCCGGCTTCGCCGGGCTCATCGGCGGTGCGCTGATCGGCGTACTTCGCAAGTCCCACACCGGCAAACGCCAGACGATGGCCGACGCGCTCATGCACGACGCCACCACCGCCACCCTGCGCGCGATCGACGTACAGCTGCGCGTGGTCGGAGCCGAGAACGCCCGCGCACCCAGGCCCGCGGTGTTTCTGTTCAACCACCAGAGCCAGTTCGACGTGATCATCGTCCCGAAGGTGCTCGACGGGGCGGTGACCGGCATCGGCAAGAAAGAACTCGCCAACCACCCCCTGTTCGGCCCGCTGATGCGGTTCGTCGGGGTCACCTTCATCGACCGCACCGACACCGAACGCGCGAAAGCCGCACTCGCCCCGGTCGTTTCGACCCTGCGCGACGGGCTCTCGATCGCGGTCGCCCCGGAGGGAACGCGCTCGTTCACCCCCGGTGTCGGCCCGTTCAAGAAGGGCGCCTTCCATATCGCCATCCAGGCGGGCGTGCCGGTGATCCCGGTGGTGGTCCGCAATGCCGGCGAGATCGCCTGGCGGGATTCACCGATCGCCCGCCCCGGCATCGTCGACGTGGCGGTGCTGGCGCCGATCGACGTCTCCGGCTGGGACCCGGCCGACATGGACGCCGAGGTGGAAGGCGTTCGGCAGCTGTTCGAAACCACCCTGCTGAACTGGCCGGAACCCGACTGAGATCCGGCCGGGCGCGGTGGTGCGCCCGGCCGGACTCCCTCAGCTCTCGAACAACTGCTGCCCGAGATAGTTCCCGGCCGCGGGGACGCCGGGCGGGATCGCGAACACGGCCGAGCCCACCGGAGTCGTCCATTCGTTCAGCGCGTCGAACTCCGCCAGCCGCTGCTGCACAGGCAGGAACTGGGCATCGACGTCGCGCTGGTAGGCGACGAACAGCAGTCCCGAATTCGACAGCTGCCCCGGGGCGGGCGCCTCGTCGTAGTTGAAACCGCGCCGCAGGAACCGTTCACCGTCGTGCGTGTGCCTGGCGCGGGCGACATGCGACGACGGCGGGATCACCGGGATGCCGTTGCGGTCCACCGCCGTCAGATCGGGTTCGTCGTGCTCGGCGGTGCCGGTGAGCGGCGCACCGGTGCTGACCTTTCTGCCCACGGTCAGTTCCCGGCCGTCGGCGTCGAGTTCGTCCCAGCGGTCCAGATCCATGGCGATCCGGCGCAGCACCAGCGAGGTGCCACCCGTCAGCCACGGCGTCGACGCACCGTCGTCCCACACCAGACGATCGAAGTCGACCGTGCGCGGGGCGATGTTGACGGTGCCGTCGACCTGGCCCATGAGGTTGCGCATGGTCTGGCCGCGTGGTGCGTCCCGGAAGCCGCGCTGCACCCACCGCACCGTCACCAGCGACTTCACATGCTTGGACAGCACCCGCACCGCGTGCGCTACCGTCGTCGCTTCCTGAGCGCAGACCTGGAGCACCAGGTCCGCGCCGGTGTAGGCGGGCTCCAGCCGGTCGACGGGAAACGGCGGCAGCTGCCGCAGCCACCTCGGTCGTCGTGCCGTGAGACCGGTGACGGTGAACAGCTCGGGACCGAAACCGACCGTGACGGTGAGCCGGGCAGGCCGGGCCGCGAGTTCCGGTTCGGTGTCGGCCAGCGCGGGAACGCCCTGGGTGAGCCGCGCTGCGTCGTCGGTCCAGATCCGGAGCAGGCCGATGACGTCCTCGCGTCCGACCCCGGGCGCGAGGTCGAAACCGGCGAAAGCCACGTGACCGGGTGGCGTCGTCTCGATGCCGGCCTGGTGCGCGCCGTAGAACGGAACAACCTCGCGCCCGACGTCGGGTTCTCGTTCCCGATCCCGGAGACCGGCCGCGCCCCAGCCGATTCCGGCCGCGCCGACGACACCCGCTGCCGCCGCTCCCCCGCCGAGCAACCGGCGGCGGGAGAGCCCGGCATGCGGATCAGCCACCGTGCGTCGGGTTCTCGGAGCCCGGCGTGTAATTCTCCTTGCCGCCCGCGAAATCGCGCACCTGGGCGCTGACGACAGTGCTCGAGCCGTCGGAGAAGGTCAGGGTGAGCGAGGTTTCCGCACCGGTGCGCAGTGGCTGCAACAGGTCCATGAACATCAGATGCTCGGCACCGGGCTTCAGTGTCACTTCACCGTGCGCCGGGATGGTGATGCCGCCCTCCTTCGGACGCATGGTCTTGGCCCCGGTGCTGTCGGGCACGACCTCGTGGATCTCGACCCGGTCCGAGGCCGGGCTGGTCGCGGCGACCAGGGTGACCGGCACGTCCCCGGTGTTACGCAGGTTGCCGAAGGCGGCGGACATGCCGGAGTCGGCGGCCTTGATCCACTGGTCGCTCATCGTGATCCGGTCGCCCGCCGGCGCGGGGGCAGCGGGTGCGGGTTCCGAACCCGAGCAGGCGGTGGAGAAGAGGGCGAGGACAGACAGTGCGGTCGCGGCACCGAGACGGCGGGCGACGCGGGGTGAACGCAGGTGGGTACGCGTGTACGCGGACATGGGGAACTCCGATCATCGGGATGGAATGGACCCCGGACCGGCCTGTCGGCACAGCGAATCATCCACCGGGACGGCGGATTTCGACGGCGTGGAGCTACGCCGGAACGGGGGTGAGTGTGGTCGCGCCCGTTCGGGGCGGACCACGCAGCCCGATGTCCGGTCGTAGGAGGAGTTGCCGGAGCACCGCGCGCTCGTCGGCGGCGGGTCGCCGGACCGCACGCGCGAGGGGACGCACGACCCCGGCCAGCACGAGGACCAGCTGGCGCACGCTGGTGATCGCCCGGCGTACTCCGACTTCGGCGGCGCGAATCGCGATCGCCCCGACCGGGATCGCGACCAGGTGCGCGAGCACCATCGCGGCCGAAAGAGGATGGTGCTGGACATGTCCCAGCGACATCGCGGTGTGCCCGACGCCCTGGCCGACAGCCAGCACCGCCATGGTCGAGACCGGACTGTGCCCGCGTGGCAGCGCGGAGACCACGACACCGATCAGGGCGCAGGCGGCGAACAGCAGGGCCATCGACGAGCCGGCGGGAAGGGCGGTAGCGCCACCGAGGCCGTGCGCGAGCACGGCGACCGCACCGGACGCAACACCCACCGCCGCGCCGCGTAAGCGCGCGGTGTGATCCGTCGGTGAACGCACAGAGCCATGCTACGACTACGTGTCGTAGACAACGGGATCAGGGCGTATGACCGGGGTCTCATCGGTGTCGCAGCCGAATTCCGAAGAAAGACTTGACCTTAACCATTGTTTGGGTTTGATGATGGTCTCACCACCGAATGAGGGAGAACATCATGACCACCACCACCGCCCCCGCCACCTACACCGTTCCCGCACTGAACCGGCCCGTGGCCGTGCTGGGCGCCGCTGCCACCGCCGTGGTGCTGAACCTGATCGTCTGGGCCGTCGGCGCCGCCGCAGGCGGGACGTTCACCACGATCGCCGACGGCAAGGTCACCGATGCCGCACCCGGCGGCGTGATCATGATGTCGGCGGTGCCGGTGCTGATCGGGCTCACCGTCGCCGTGCTGCTGTCCTACGTGTGGACCGGCGTGCTGCGGACCGCCGCCGTGGTCGGATCGGTGCTGTCGATCGCGACCATCGGGCTGACCGTGGCCGCCGACTTCGACACCGCCTCCACCATCGCCCTGTCGGTGATGCACGTGGTGCTGGTGCCGGTCATGGTGATCGCGCTGGAAGGTGTGCGTCGCGGCATCACCGCGAAGTGACCCGAACACACAGCGAAGGCCCCGCCGAGAAACGGCGGGGCCTTTCGCGTGCCGAGTTCTAGACCGAGCGGCCGAACAGCAGCTTCCACGGCATGAGCGCCGATTCGAGCTGCACCTTCAGGCTCATCTTCGACGCGCCGACGGTGCGCTCCTCGAAGCGGATCGGCACCTCGGCGATCGTGTAGCCCTTCTTGATCGCGCGGTAGTTCATCTCGACCTGGAACGAATAGCCGTTGCTGCGGATCGACGCCACGTCGATCGCCCGCAGGGTGTCGGCCTTCCAGGCCTTGAAACCGGCGGTCGCGTCCTTCACGCCCAGGCGCAGGATCAGGTTCACGTAGAAGTTGGCCCAGGCCGACAGGGCCTTGCGGTACCACTTCCACTCCGCGGCGGTGGAACCGCCGGGCACGTAGCGCGACCCCAGCGCCACGCCGACGTCGTCGGAGCTCAGCTTCTCGAGCATCGACGGGATCACCTCGGCGGGGTGCGACAGATCGGCGTCCATCTGGATCACCACGTCGGCACCCTCGTCGAGCGCCGCGGTGATGCCCGCGATGTAGGCGCGGCCGAGACCGTCCTTCTCGGTGCGGTGCAGCACGCTCACCACATTCGGCAGCTCAGCGGCCAGTTTGTCGGCGACATCACCCGTGCCGTCGGGTGAATTGTCATCTACCACCAGCACGTGCAGATCGGACACCGGCAGAGCCGTCAGCCGCTCCACCGCCACCGGCAGATTTTCCCGCTCGTTGTAGGTCGGCACAACAACGGTAACCCTCAAGGGTCGCCCTCCCTGCTCACCTGGATAGCCCCGCGGCCCAGGATGCGGGCACGGGGCATGTCATCGATTCGTTATGACGGTACTCGATGGTCCTGACGCTTTCCTGAGTGGCCGTGCGGGCGCTCACCACAGCCGACCCGCGTGGACCAGCGCGTCGATGATCAATCCGAGGCCGAACACGACGAAAAGCACCCTGATGACCGGCGGCCCGAAGCGGGTGATGCCCCGCACGAGCAGGCGGTATACCCGCCGCGCGCGCGGTGTCCGCCGCATGGCGACAGCGAGCACGACCAGCGGCAGGATCAGGGCGATCGCGCAGTAACCGGCCACGATCACCGGCCACACCACCGGCAGCGGGCGCTGTGCGGACAGCAGGGCCAGAGCCGCGAGGTACGGCACCGAGGTCGGTACCTTCGCCAAACCCAGCGTGAAGCCGAGCACGCCCATCAGCCACGGATGCTTACGCACCGGCTCGACCCAGCGACCACCGGTGGGCGCGGTGGTGTCCACCGGCAGCACGGCGACCGCGATCAGCACCAGGCCGATCACCAGCTCGCCCCAGTACCGCAGAGCCGGGGTCAACTCGAAGTCGAGAAGCCGGACCAGGAAGTCGATGCCGAGTACGGTGCACACGCCGAAGACCACGGAGATCGCGAAAACGCCGCCGAGGAAGCTGAGCACACCCGTCATCGGCGAGCGCCGGGTCAGCCTGGCGTCGGCGACCACGGCCGTGGTGATCGCCACCAGCAGCACATCGAGCGCGTCGAGCAGAGCGAACCCGAGCAGGGCCAACAGTCGATACCCATCCATGACATGGCTGACCCTACTCGCCGGTCATATTTCGATCGCCGACCCGTTCGTCACACCAGCACCACCCGAATCCCGCGGCGAAAGTCCTTGACCTGCGCGGTCTCGAAATCGATCCTGCCATCTGGACTGGACTCCCCCGCAAACGGCGCTCGGTGGTTACGCTTTTGAGCACCGGCCGTGCCGGGATCCGCGATCGTGAAGGGGCAGACATCGTGGCAGAAATGTCTTTCGACCCGTCAGCGCTCGACGCTTATCAGCGTGCGGCAGCTCGGGTTTCCGAACTTCTTGGCACAGCGGCCACAGAGACGACGACCGCGGCCGGGGTCGACCTGTCCGGGCTCGGCGTGCTCGGGCGTGAATTCGCCGCCGCCTGGACACAGGCCGCGGGCGACCACGCGTCGACGCTGAGCACGGCGGGCAACCTGGTCACCGCCTATCAGGACATCTTGAATCGCTTCGGCGCCAGCGTGACCGGGATCGATTCCGGGCTGGCGGGCGATCTGCGAGCAGCCGAGGGAGAGGTGGCGTGATGCGTTCCAAGTCGCTGGTCACCGAGACCACGGTCAGCACGATCACCCCCGCCGAGGCCGAGGCGAAGATCGAGCCGGTGATCGCGCTGCTCGAAGTTCCGCTGCTCGAGTTGCGGAGATCGCTGGGCAGCAACACTTCCGCCGATCCCGACGCGTCCGTGGTCGCCGCGCTCACGTCGGCATCCGCCGCGACCACGGCTACCGAAGACCCGCATCGGCTCGGGCTGTACGCGCTCGAGTCGACCGAGACCGCGGCGCCGGCCACCCCCGCGCTGCGGCAGACCGCCACCGAGGTCTCGGCCGCGGCCGATCGCGGGACCAGTTTGAGCTCGCTGCTCGGGCAGGCGTATTCGACACAGTCGACCGCGGCCGCCAAGGTCGACGCGATCATCGCCGACTTCCGGGCCAAGGCGAAGAAGGCCGCGCCCGCGGTGAACGAGAACAACCTCGACGCCATCGTCGAGCTGGCCGAAGAGGCCATTTCGGAAGCGGTCGGGGTGGTGGGCAACGCCAGCACCGAGATGGATCAGTACACCCGCGACACCAAGGGGCTCACCAGCGATCTCGGCGGGACCAACGGGGTCACCGTGCCCACCGGCGCGACGGAGGTGGCGCCCGGGGTCTATGTGCTCGGCACCGGCGGGTCCGATACGTCGTCGTGGGACGACTCCTCGTGGGATGACGAGGACGACAACATCGATCCGGCGACAGCGGCGCAGATCGCGTTGCAGGAGGCCTTGATCGACGGTGGGGTGTCCTTGGGAACCGCGGCGATCGACGCCGGCGTCACCTTCGGCACGCATCTGATCGACAAGATCGCCGAAGTCGCGATGCACGGGATCGACGCGGGCTCCGAGCTGGCGACGACCGGAATCGACACTCTCGCCGCGAATGCCACCGGCACCGAGGGCGCCACCTCCACCACCCCCGCGGGCACCGCACCCACCTCACCGTCGACCAATGGTGGTGGCACCGGCACGAACACCCTGTTCGGCGGATTGGGTGGCGGCACCAGCACCGGCGGGGGCACCGGCACCGGGGCGAACAGCGACAGTGGCGCGTCGGCGAAGCCGGATACCCCCGCGCCGTCCGCGCCGTTCCAGTCCAACCAGGCGCCGAAAACCGAACAGCCCCAACAGGCTCCGAGCACACCGGCGCCCGCCCAGCAGCCGATGCAAGGCGGGGTGGTTCCGCCCGGCAGTCGTCCGCAGCAGGATCAGGAGACCGAAAAACCCTCCGCCGCACCTAAACACGGTCAACCGGGAGTCGTCCCGGCGCCGGCGTAGGACCCCCGGATGGAGAATCCGTTCGGTGCCTACTTCACGTCGCCGGATGCCACGACGCCCGGTCGCCGTCGCCCGCAGGGCAAACGGCGACGCAGGCGGCGACGCGAGGCCGAGCCGCAGACGATCGGCACGAACCCCGAGACCTGGCCGCCACCCGACCCGGAACCGTTCGACAACAACGACCCGTTCGAGCCCGCACCCGTCCAGCCGGTATATCGAAACCCCGCCGACGACGACGGGTTCACCGGCGACTGGAACGACTGGAACGACGGCGACGCGCCGGTCGAGACGCAGCGCGGCGACGATGTCGACTGGAACGACTGGGCCACCGCCACCGCCACCGAACAGAGCGGCGACCACGTGGAGATGCCGGTGTTGCCGCGCCTCAAGGACTTCGGCGGCGGCGGCCAGGTCGCGCGGCGCCCCCGCAAGAACTTCGACGACGAACGCTACGACGACAGCGGCGGCCGGGCGAAAGCCGCCGCCGCGATCAAGGGCGTGGTCGGCGCGCTCGCCTTCGTCGTCGTGCTCGGCGTGGCCGCCACCATCTTTCTCGGCCCCGCCGACAAGACGAGCACCACCACCCAGGCCGCCGTCCCCGGCTCGCGGGCGACCACCTCCACCGTGGTTCCCCCACTGCCCGCCCACGCCCTGTCCGGCTGCGAGTCCTTCCGCACTCCCTCGATCACCATCAGCGCCGAGCGCGGCGACACCGCCAGCCCCGAGGGCGCCATCCTCGGCTTCGAATACAGCTACTACGTCGACCGCGACGCCGCAAAGGCCCGCTCCTTCGTCACCGACAACGCGCATGTGGGCAATGCCTCCGCCCTGGCCGAAGGCATCGGCTCGCTGCCCCTCGACGTCAAATACTGCGTCCACATCACCAAGGCCGACGCCGCCGACGCCACCCTCTGGAATGTCACCATCCACCAGAAATGGCCGGGCGACGCCACCACCGAGAAAATCAACCAGGTCATGCGCACCACCGAGGTGGCCCCCGGCCGCCACCGCATCACCAGCATCGACCACCGCATCTGAACACGTCCTCGAACGCGAAAGTCCCCCGCACCGGGATCGGTGTGGGGGACTTTGCTGTGTTGCGACCCTGACGGGACTCGAACCCGCGACCTCCGCCGTGACAGGGCGGCGCGCTAACCAACTGCGCTACAGGGCCTTGCTTCGTTACGTCGGGGGATATTACCCGGTGGGCATCGGTTTCGGTAACCGAACAGGTCAGGCGGTGGATCGGGCGTTGACATTGACGTCAACGTCAACAACACTTGTGGCGGTGACCACCAGCGAGGCGCAGGAGCGGGCCAGGTCGGCGCGCAAGGACAGCGCCGGTCCGCGCCGCGGCGAGTTGCTGGATGCGGCAGCGCGGTGTTTCGCCGAGTGCGGGTACGACCAGACCTCGGTGGAGACGATCACCACGCGGGCGCGAGTCTCCCGGGCGACGTTCTACGCGTATTTCTCGTCCAAGGACGAGGTGTTCGGGGCGATCACCGAGCGGGTGTGCGCGCAGTTCCTGGCCGCGCAACTCGTGGTGGACGTCGAGGTCACCGCGCCCGCCGAGGTCATCGGTGCCACCACGCGAGCGTTCGCGCAAGCCGTGTTCGCCAACGGCGCGCTGGTGGCGCTGATCGAGCACCGGGCGGGGATCGATCCCGCGATCGGCGCGCAGTGGTCGCAGGTGCGCACTCGTCTGCGCAAGCGATTCACCGCGTTTCTCGAACGTACCGAGGTCCGCGGCGGGATCGATCCGTGCGCCCCGCCGTCGCGGATCGTCGAGACTCTCGCCGACGCACTGCTGATCGGCGCCTCCCGGCTCGCCGGAGCCGACCGCGACCGGCGCGAACAGTTCATCACCGACCACATCGCCATCGCCGAACGACTGATCGGCTTCACCGGCCCGACCCGCGCCACCACCGAATCCGAGGACATCCCGTGAAGCTGCTCATCGCCAACCGCGGCGAGATCGCCCTGCGCGTCCTGCGCACCGCCGCCGAGCTCGGCATCGACACCGTGGCGGTGTACGCCGAGGACGACGCCGACAATCCCGATGTGCTCGCGGCGGGCGAGGCGATCCGGTTGGCGGGCACCGGCGCGACGGCCTACCTCGACCACGCCGCGATCCTCGCCGCCGCCAAGGAATCCGGCGCCGACTACTTGCATCCCGGCTACGGATTCCTCAGCGAGAACGCCGAATTCGCCCGCGCGTGCGCGGCCGACGGCGTCACGTTCGTCGGCCCCGATCCCTCGGCGCTCGACCTGTTCGGCGACAAGTCCTCGGCCCGCGCGACCGCCGTGGCCGCCGGCGTCCCCGTCTTGCCCGCGACCGAGGGACCGACCACCGTCGAACAGGTTCACACGTTCTTCGGCACGCGCCCCGGCGCGATCATGATCAAGGCGCTGGCCGGTGGCGGCGGCCGTGGCATGCGGGTGGTGCGGAGCGCGCAGGAGATCGACGACGCGTACCGGCAGTGTGCCGCGGAAGCGCGGCTCGGTTTCGGCGATCCGGCGGTCTTCGCCGAGACGCTGTTCGAGAACGCCCGGCACATCGAAGTGCAGATCGTCGCCACCGGCGGCACAGCGCTGGCACTGGGCGATCGCGATTGCAGTGTGCAGCGCAGGCACCAGAAACTGCTCGAAATCGCTCCCGCGCAGGGACTTTCGGACACCCGGCGCAGAGAGCTCCACGCGGCGGCGGCCCGGCTGTGTGCCCACGTCGACTATCGCGGGCTGGCCACCGTCGAATTCCTGGTCTCCGACGCCGAATTCGTGTTCCTCGAGGTGAATCCGCGAATCCAAGTGGAGCACACCGTGACCGAGGAGGTCACCGGCGTGGATCTGGTCGCCGTGCAGCTGGCGATCGCCCAGGGCACACCCTTCGACGAACTGGGGTTGCCGAGCGGAATCGTCTCCACTGGAACAGGATCCACCGGCGAACCCGCCGCCGCCGACGGTATCGCGATCCAGGCGAGGGTCAACATGGAAACGATGACGGCCGACGGTTCGGCGGTGCCGGCCGCGGGCACCCTGATCACCTTCGCACCGCCGACCGGCCCCGGCGTGCGGGTCGACACCTTCGGTCGCGCCGGGCTGACTCCGAGCCCGCGCTACGACTCGCTGCTGGCCAAGGTGATCACCCGCACTCGCGGACAGTCCTTCCCCGCCGCCGCCCGCAAGGCCGCGACCGCACTCGCCGAGTTCACCGTGACCGGCATCGACACGAACCTCTCGTTCCTGCGGGAGATCCTCGCCGACAGCACCTTCCAGTCGGGTCTCGCCACCACCAGCTTTCTCACCGAGCGGCTGATCGAACTGGTCGCGGCGGCACAGACCGGTCAGCCCGAGGCCACGGTCACCGCGGTCGAGCTGTATCCAGGGCAGGAGGCCGTGCGCGCTCAGCTCGCGGGCACGGTGGTCGAGGTAGCCGACGAGGGTGTCGACGTCGGCGCGGGCGGTCAGCTCGCCGTGCTCGAGGCGATGAAGATGCAGCATGTGGCCAGCGCGCCCGATGCCGCCAGGACCGCCCGGGTGCTGGTCCGCCCCGGCCAGGTCGTCGCGCCGGGCGATCCGCTGGTCATCATCACCCGCACCGGCGCGGACGAATCCGGCGGCGCGCACACCGAGCTGGATCCCGACCGCGTTCGCGCCGATGTCGACGAGATCCGCGCCAGGCACCTCGTGACGCTGGACGAGTCCCGCCCGGCGGCCGTGGCCAAACGGCACCGGCTCGGTCGCCGCACCGCCAGGGAGAACATCGCGGACCTGGTCGACGAGGGCAGCTTCGTCGAATACGGCGCACTCGCGCTCGCCGCACAACGCAGCAGACGCGCCGAAGCGGACCTGATCGCCAACACCCCCGCCGACGGCCTGGTCACCGGCTTGGCGACCATCGGCGCCGACCGCTTCGACAACGCCGAGGCGGTGGTGGTCTCCTACGACTACACCGTGCTCGCCGGCACCCAGGGCAAGAACAACCACGCCAAGACCGACCGCGCCTTCGAACTCGCCGAACGCAAGCGGATTCCGGTGGTGCTGTTCGCCGAGGGCGGCGGCGGCAGGCCGGGCGACACCGACGGGACCGGCATGGGCCTGGACGTGACGACCTTCCGCGCGCTCGGCGCGCTCCGCGGCAAGGTGCCGCTGGTGACGATCGTGTCGGGCCGCTGCTTCGCGGGCAACGCCGCCCTGGCCGGTGTCTGCGACGTGATCATCGCGACGCCGGACGCCAATATCGGCATGGGCGGACCGGCGATGATCGAGGGCGGCGGGCTCGGCGCCTGCCGCCCCGAGGACATCGGTCCGATCGAGGTGCAGCGACGCAACGGTGTCGTCGACCTGGTCGCCCGCGACGAAGCGCACGCGGTGGCACTGGCCAAGCAGTATCTCGGCTACTTCCAGGGCCGGGTCGAAGAATTCGAGGCACCGGATCCGCGGCTGGCCCGGCACGTGGTGCCGGAGAACCGGTTGCGCGCCTACGACATCCATCGCGCCATCGACGCGATCGTCGATGTGGGCTCGGCGCTCGAGCTGCGGGCGGACTACGGGGTCGGCGTCGTCACCGCGCTGGTGCGGGTGCACGGCGAACCGTTCGGCTTGATCGCCAACAGCAGCCACCATCTGGGCGGCGCGATCGATGCCGAGGCCGCCGACAAGATGGGCGAGTTCCTCACGCTGTGCCAATCGTTCGGCCTGCCGGTCGTCTCCCTGTGTGACACACCGGGTTTCATGGTCGGACCGGAGGCGGAGAAGACCGCGACGGTGCGACGGTTCAGCAAGCTGTTCGTGCTCGGCGCGCAACTGAGCGTGCCGTTCGGCACCATCATCCTGCGCAAGGGATACGGACTCGGCGCGATGGCGATGGCGGCGGGCCACTTCCACGCGCCGCGGTTCACCGTCGCCTGGCCCACCGGCGAGATCGGGCCCATGGGGCTGGAGGGCGCCGTTCGCCTCGGCTTCAGCAAAGAGCTCGCCGCCGTGACGGATCCGGACGAGCGCGAGACGCTGTTCCAGCAATTGCTCGCGATGGGCTACCAGGCGGGCAAGGCGCTCACCGCTGCCACGGGTTTCGAGCTCGACGATGTGATCGACCCCGCCGACACCCGCACCTGGATCGCCACCCTCGCCGGCAGCCGGGCGCGCGGAGGGTCGTGCGGCAGCTCGGCCACTTGATACCGCCTTCGCTCCCTGTGTGATTTACAACATATTTCCAGCCGGTCGCACCGCGCACGCGTTCAGACTTGAAGTTGACGTCAACTTTCAATAGATTCAGACCTACGGATCACCGAGCAGCCATCGCTGATCGAACCCGGCCGGCGAGCAGGTCTGCGAACCCAGCCGGTACGGAACGAACGGAAGGAATTCTCGTGAGAGTTGCCGACAAAGTGGCCATCGTGACCGGTGGCGGCGCGGGCATCGGCGCCGCGCTGGCCGCCGCACTCGCCGCGGCGGGCGCGAAGGTGGTGGTGGCCGACCTCGACGAGCCCGCCGCGCTGGCGGTGTCGGAGCAGATCAACGCCGATCACCCCGGCACAACCGTCGGAGTCGGCGCCGACGCCGCCGTCACCGAGGAGATCCGCGGTCTGATCGCGGTGGCGCAGCAGCACTTCGGGCCCGTCGATCTGTACTTCGCCAATGCGGGCATCGTCGGCGCCGCCGGACTCGACGTCACCGACGACGAGTGGGACCGCTCGCTGGACGTGAACCTGCGCGCCCACATCCGTGCCGCGCGGCTGCTGGTGCCCGAGTGGGTCGAACGCGGTGCGGGCTACTTCGTCAGCACCGCATCGGCCGCGGGACTGCTCACCCAGATCGGTTCGGCCACCTACTCGGTGAGCAAGCACGCCGCGGTCGGGTTCGCCGAGTGGCTCAGTGTCACCTACGGCGACCAGGGCGTGCGCGTCAGTTGCCTGTGCCCGATGGGCGTCAACACGAAACTGCTGTACGAGGGCCAGAATTCGGGCGAGGAGCTCGGCGCCACAGCGACCCGCGCCGTCGTCGCGGCGGGCGAGGTCCTCGAACCCGCCGACGTGGCCGACATCGTGCTCACGGCCGTCGACGCCGAGGACTTCCTGATCCTGCCGCATCCACAGGTGCTGGACATGTACCGCCACAAAGGCGCCGACTACGACCGCTGGCTGCGCGGCATGCGCCGCTACCAGTCGTCGCTGCTGGCCGAAACCCACTGAGCGAGAGACAGAGCCATGTCACTGTTCGATCTGAGCGATCGCGCGAAGAAGTATTCCGAAGACCTGCTCGACTTCATGGACGCGCACGTCTACCCGGCTGAGGCCGTCTACGAGGCGCAGATGCGCGAATCCGGCGACCCCCATTTCCAGCCGCCCGTCCTCGAGGAGCTCAAAGCCGAGGCCAAACGGCGCGGCCTGTGGAACCTCTTCCACCCGCACCCCGGGCGCGGCCCCGGCCTCACCAACCTCGAGTACGCGCCGCTGGCCGAGATCATGGGCCGCAGCCACCTCGCCGCCGAGGCCTGCAACTGCAACGCCCCCGACACCGGCAACATGGAAGTGCTCGAGCTGTTCGGCACCGAGGAGCACAAAGAGAAGTACCTGAAGCCACTGCTCGACGGCACCATGGCGTCGGCGTTCGCGATGACCGAACCGCGGGTGGCCAGCTCCGACGCCACCAATATCGAACTGTCGATGGTGCGCGACGGTGACGACTACCTGCTCAACGGCCGAAAGTGGTTCGCCACCAACGCCTTGCACAAGAACTGTCGTGTGATGATCGTGATGGGCAAGACCGATCCCACCGCGGCGCCGCACCGTCAGCAGACCATGATGGTGGTCCCGATCGACGCACCGGGCGTCACGATCCTGCGCGGGCTGCCGGTCTTCGGCTACCAGGAACGCGAAGGCCACGCCGAGATCGACTTCGCCGACGTGCGCGTGCCCGCCACCGACGTGCTCAAAGGCGAGGGCGAGGGTTTCGCGATCAGCCAGGCCCGGCTCGGACCCGGCCGCATCCACCACTGCATGCGCAGCATCGGGATGGCCGAACGCGCGCTGGAGATGATGTGCAAGCGCGCGCAGGCGCGGGTCACCTTCGGCGCGCCCATCGCCGACAACGCCAACATCGGGGACTGGATCGCCGAGTCGCGCATCGAGATCGAGATGATCCGGCTGCTCACGCTCAAGGCCGCGCATCTGATGGACACCGTCGGCAACAAGGCCGCGCGCACCGAGATCGCCGCCATCAAGGTGGCCGCGCCGAACATCGCGCTGAAGGTCGTCGACCGGGCCATTCAGGTACACGGTGCCGGCGGTGTCACCGACGACTTCCCGCTCGCGGCCGCCTGGGCGCACCTGCGCACACTGCGGCTCGCCGACGGCCCCGACGAAGTGCACAAGCGTGCCATCGCACGGCAGGAACTGCGCAAGTACAAGGAGAGCAACTGATATGACCGGACTGGATCTCACCGGCCGCACCGCCATCGTCACCGGCGCCTCCCGCGGCATCGGACTGGCGATCGCCCAGTCGCTGGCCACCGCGGGCGCGAACGTCGTGCTGACCGCGCGCACACAGGAATCCGCGGACGCGGCCGCGGCCCAGATCGTCGGCACCGCGATCGGGGTCGGCGCGCACGTCGTCGACGAAGACGCCGCACGGCGCTGCGTCGAGCTGACCGTCGAGCGGTTCGGCAGCGTCGACATCCTGGTCAACAACGCGGGCACCAACCCGGCGTTCGGCCCGACGATCGACCAGGATCACGCCCGCTTCGCGAAGATCTTCGACGTGAATCTGTGGGCTCCCGTGCTGTGGACGCAGCTGGTCACCCGCGCGTGGATGGGCGAGCACGGCGGCGCCGTGGTCAACACCACCTCGATCGGCGGCCTGAGTCTCGAGCCCAACATCGGGCTGTACAACGCGTCCAAGGCGGCGCTGATCCACCTGACCAAGCAGTTGGCGATGGAACTGTCGCCGAAGGTGCGCGTCAACGCGATCGCGCCGGGCGTGGTGCGGACCAAGCTGGCCGAAGCGCTGTGGCAGGAGCAGGAGCGCGAGCTCTCGGCCTCGACCGCACTGGACCGGATCGGCGAGCCCGACGACGTCGCCGCCGCGGTGGCCTTCCTGGTCTCCGACGCGGCGAGCTGGATCACCGGCGAAACCATGGTGATCGACGGCGGCCAGCGGCTCGGCGACGTCGCCCCGTTCCGGAGCGGAGCCTCGGTCGGTGCCTGACGCGCACGAGGTGGTCGGCGTCGACCCGGTCGCCATCGGAAGATGGTTCGCCGCGGTCGGCGTCGAGCACACCGCGCCACTGCGTTTCGACCGGATCGGCCTCGGCCAATCGAACCTGACCTATCTGGTGCGCGACGACGCGGACCGCCGGTGGGTGCTGCGCAGGCCGCCGCTGGGGCACCTGCTCGCCTCCGCGCACGATGTGGTGCGCGAGGCCAGGATCATGGCGGCGCTCGAATCCACCGATGTCCCGGCGCCGCGGATTCTCGGTGTCGTCGACGATCCGGCGGTGTCGGAGGTACCGATGGTGCTGATGGAATTCGTCGACGGGCAGGTGGTCGACACCATGGCGATCGTGGAATCGCTGACCCCACAGCGTCGTCGGGCCATCGCCGAATCGCTTCCGCGCACGCTGGCGAAGATCCACGCGGTCGACCTGGCCGCCGTCGGCCTCGCCGATCTGGCGAGTCACCGGCCCTACGCCGTCCGCCAGCTCAAACGGTGGGGCGGGCAATGGGAGCAATCCAAGACCCGGGAGTTGCCGGAGCTCGACGAGCTCACCCGCAGGCTCACCGCCGACATCCCGGAGCAGCGGGAGGTGACCCTCGTGCACGGCGACTTCCACCTGCGCAACGTGATCACCGCGCACGACACCGGCGAAGTCGTGGCCGCGCTGGACTGGGAACTGTCCACCCTCGGCGACCCGCTGGCCGATATGGGCAGCCTGCTCGCCTACTGGACGGAACCGGGCGAGAACACCGGCGGCGACTTTCCCGCGTCGGCACTGCCCGGTTTCCCGGACCGCGCGCAGATGTCGGCGGCCTACCTCGCGCTGACCGGGCGCGACCCGGCCGCCCTGCGCTACTGGCACGCCTTCGGGCTGTGGAAGCTCGCTGTCATCGCCGAGGGCGTGCTGCGCCGAGCGCGGGACACGCCGCAGAACAGGGCCGCCGCGGGCACCCCGACCGTCGAACGCATCGACGCGATCGTGCACAAGGCACTCGATCTCACCGAACACATCCAGACATGACTCGCACCGCAACCGAGACCGCCGCCGGCCAGGTCACTACCTCGCCGGCGGACCGAAGGACTGATCGACGATGAAAGCATGGCAGGTAACCGAACTCGGCGAACCGCGGGAAGTACTGCAGTTCAACGACATCGACGATCCGGTGGCCGGTCCGGGGCAGGTGCTGGTGCGTGTCCTCGCGGCGCCGGCCAACTTCCCCGACGTGCTGCTGTGTCGTGGGCAGTACCAGGTCAAGCCGCCGCTGCCGTTCACGCCCGGCGTCGAACTGTGCGGTGAGGTGGTGGCGGTCGGCGACGGCGCCGATTTCGCGGTCGGTGACCGGATCGTCGGCACCACGAACCTGCCCGGTGGCGCGTTCGCCGAGCTGGCCGTGCTCGATGCCGACAGCGCGTTTCCCGCACCGGACTCCCTCGACGACGCCGAGGCCGCCGCACTGGTCATCGGCTATCAGACGAGTTGGTTCGCCCTGCACCGGCGCACTCGGGTGCAACCCGGCGAGACGCTGTTGGTGCACGCCGCCGCCGGTGGCGTGGGCAGTTCCGCCGTGCAGCTGGGCAAGGCGGCGGGCGCGCGGGTGATCGGTGTCGTCGGCGGCCCGGAGAAGGCCGACTACTGCCGCCGCCTCGGCGCCGATCTCGTGATCGATCGGCGCACAGAGGATTTCGTGCCGATCGTCAAAGAGTTCACCGGCGGCCGTGGCGCCGACGTGATCTACGACCCGGTCGGCGGCGACGCCTACGCCAAGTCCACCAAATGCATCGCCTTCGAAGGTCGCATCCTGGTGATCGGCTTCGCGGGCGGCACGATCCCCCAGCCCGCGCTCAATCACGCGCTGATCAAGAACTATTCGATCATCGGCCTGCACTGGGGGCTCTACAAGCAGTACAACCAGCAGGCGATCGCCGACTGCCACGCCGAGCTGTCGCGGCTGGCCGCGGCGGGTGAGGTGAGACCACTGATCAGCGAACGCCTTTCGCTCGGCGACGTCCCCGACGGCCTCGGCCGCCTCGGCGACGGCGACACCGTCGGCAGGCTCGTGTTCCACCCCCGGCTATAAATAGGGCATGGAACGACGTGCGGAGACCGCAGGCGACAGCGCGCCACCCTCGATGGCGCGCACCTCGCTGCTGCGCGAGCTGCCCGCCACGCCGCGCGGGCTGCGCACCAGGACAGCGCTGATCGACGCGGGACGGAAGGTGTTCGAGCGCACGGGGTATCTCGATACCCGGCTCGTGGACATCACCCAGGAGGCCAAATGCTCCTCGGGCACCTTCTACACCTATTTCGCCGGCAAAGAGGAGATCTTCGCGGCGATCCTGGAGCACGCCCAGGAAGACATGATGCATCCCGGGATGGAGCACGTGACGGGTGACGACGATCCCGTGTCGATCATCGAGGCCAGCAATCTGGCGTACTTCGAGGCCTACAAGCGCAACGCGAAGTTGATGGGGCTGCTCGAACAGGTCGCCAATATCGATCCCGAGTTCAGCAAGCTCCGCCAGGAACGGGCCGACGCATTCATCCGCCGCAACGCCCGCAGCATCGCCGATCTCCAGCGGCGCGGTCTCGCCGATCCCGAGCTGGATCCGATGCTGTCTTCACGGGCGCTGTCGGGGATGGTCAGCAGGCTGGCCTTCAACTATTTCGTCACCGGCGACGGTCTCCTCGACGGCAAGCCGCTCCCGATCGAGGAGCTCGTCTACACGGTGACCCGGCTCTGGGCGAACGCGCTGCGGATGCCGCTGAAGAACTGACCGGCGCGGTCGAACGAAAAAATCCCCTCACCGAGTTGTCTGGTGAGGGGATCGAAGGTGGCCAGAGCCGGGATCGAACCGGCGACCTACCGCTTTTCAGGCGGTCGCTCGTACCAACTGAGCTACCTGGCCGGAAGTACCGGATTGCTCTGGTACTACGTGCGACCCTGACGGGACTCGAACCCGCGACCTCCGCCGTGACAGGGCGGCGCGCTAACCAACTGCGCTACAGGGCCATGCTTCTGCAGTACTGCTAGACACAGTCCGAAGACTGTACCCCCTACGGGATTCGAACCCGCGCTACCGCCTTGAAAGGGCGGCGTCCTAGGCCGCTAGACGAAGGGGGCTCGTTCCGAATCTCTCCGGGGCGGCTTCAACGTTTCCGTTGGGAGCTCGCATAGCTTATGACAGGTGTGCGCAGAGTTCCAAATCGCCTGGTCAGGCGCCCAAACCGAGGTCATCCAGGCGTGCCTGCTCGCGCCAGCCCTCGGTGCGGAAGTTCTGGATCCACAGCGGGGTGGCCATCGCCTCCACGATAACCTCCAGCACCTCGGCGAAGCGGGCGCGCAGGTCGGCGGCGGAACCGTTGGAGATCGGGTCGACCAGATAGCGCTGGCCCGCCAGCGCCGCGGACAGGGTCCGGGTGAAGCGGTCGGGGTCGGCGTCGGCGCGCAGGTGACCGTCGTCGATGGCGCGCACCGCGAGCACGCGGGTGGCGCGGCCGACGATCCGTCCGCCGCCGTTGCCGTTGTCGCGATGGAAGTCGGGTTCGATCACGAGGCGGTACTCGGCTTGCACGATGGTGTCGTGTTCCAGGCGAAGGGCGATCTCGTCGACCATGCCGTGCAGCACATCGAGCGGACCGAGGTCGGCGCGTGCGAGCCAGCGCTCCGCGCAGATCCGGTACCGCTCGACCGCGGTATCGAGCACCGCGCGCGCCAGGTCTTCCTTGGAGTCGAAGTGGAAGTACATCGCCCCCTTGGTGGCGCGCGAACCTTCCAGAATGCGGTTGAGCGATGCCGCGGCATATCCGCTCTTCCCGAACTCGACGGCCGCGGACTTGATTATCGCCGCGCGTGTCCGGCGCGCCCGCTCTTGCTGCCGTGCCATGCTCGAAACGCCTCCGAACCTTCTCGACGCCGACGGTCGAATACAGACCGTTGGTGCGAATTGTGGTTTTAATTCAAACTTTCGGTATGAAAGACTCGCGGTGCCTCGCACAGCGGCCCCGCCACCAGTGAGAACCGCCTCCTCCTGCGGTAACGACTACCCCTTTGCCGGGAGTTCGCGCACCCATCGCGATCACCTCGGCCTGCGATCCGCCGGTGAATTCCCGAAACGCCACACCCTGCACCGGAGCCACGGAAAACGCGGTACCGGTGATTGTTTCGAAATTCACCAGGCGATCACCGTACCCGCATTCGCGAGTCGACACGCGGCGATTGGAGTACCCATCCGAACATCCGATCCGGTTATCCAAACCAGCAAACGGGGCGCAACCGGAATGGTTACTTCGGGTACGAATTCCATAGGCGCGCAGCCCGGTTGACCACCGCGCCGGCACCGCCGACGTTCGCCGAACGGTCGCGAGACCGGCGCCCACCTTGGACCTCTCCATCGCTGCTGCACCCCTGCTTGTCGAAAGATGTTGCGATACAACAGTATTCGATGACCATACGCAACTCGTAACGCGAACACCGCTGGGGCACCGGGTGTTTACCGGAAATCGTCGCGCACGTCCACGTCGTTACCGGCCGCCACCAGCGGCGATCAGCCGCCCGCGACTCGACCCGGGGGGACTGTTCGGTCCTTCGGCACAGCGTCCGCTAGACTCCGCTGCGCGCCCCTTTAGCTCAGTTGGTAGAGCTGGTGACTTTTAATCACTAGGTCGTAGGTTCGAGTCCTACAGGGGGCACCACGACTACTACCGTGACCATCGTCACGTGGCGACGCGCCAACCACAGACGCCGCCGAAACCAGGGGTTCGGTGCGCGGATTCACCTACCCTGAGCGCGACCCGGGCTCCCGGGCGCCCACGACCTCAGGCGGAGTGAGATGACTTCCTTCGACGATTTGCTCTCCCAAGTACCCATCGCCCAGATCGCCGACCAGCTCGGCGTCGACCAGGCGACCGCCACCACGGCCGTGCAGGCCGCGCTGCCGACGCTGCTCGGCGGCCTCCAGGCCAACGCCGCCCAGCCACAAGGCGCGGCCTCACTGCTCGGCGCGCTCGACAACCACGGCGGCCTCGTCGACGGCGAAGGCGCGGTGGATCTGCAGCAGGTGGACGTCGGCGACGGCGAGAAGATCGTCGACAACGTCTTCGGTGACGAGAAGAACACCGTCATCAGCGCGCTCGGCGCGGGCGGCGGCACCGGCGGCAACGACCTGATCGGCAAGCTGCTGCCGATTCTCGCCCCGATCGTGCTCGCCTACGTGGCCAAACAGCTCACCGGCGGTGGCGGCGCCGCGGCTCCGGCACCGCAGCAGACGCAGGCCTCCGGTGGCGGTCTCGGTGATCTGCTGGGCGGCCTGCTCGGCGGCAGCAGCAACACCGGCGGGCTCGGCGGCATGATCGGCGACGCCCTGTCGAAGAACGCGGGAGGTGCGCTGGGCAGCGTGCTCGGCGGACTGCTCGGCGGCAAGCGCTGAGATGTTCATCTACCTGTAGTTAACGTCGCGAGGCCCGCAGCGATAGTCCCTATGCTGCGGGCCGAGCACCTAGACTCGTCAGCACGACCATCGGATCTACTGACGAGTTGTGGCGTTGCTCAACATCGTCGGAAAACCGCTCTGTTGCGTTTCGCATCACACCTACGGTGCCGTAAGGTATGGCCGCATCGCGACGTTCGACCGCAAGCACGACAGCGAAGGGTTTTTACATGGCAAGGGATCTGACTCAACTCGAACTGCTCACGGAGTTGGAGCCGGTTGCCGAGGAAAACGTCAACCGGCACATGTCGCTGGCCAAGGAGTGGCACCCCCACGACTATGTCCCGTGGGACGAGGGCCGCAACTTCGCCGCCATGGGCGGCATCGACTGGGATCCTGAGCAGTCCAAGCTCAGCGAGGTCGCCAAGGCGGCCATGATCACCAACCTGCTCACCGAGGACAATCTGCCGTCCTACCACCGTGAGATCGCCGAGAACTTCTCCCAGGACGGCGCCTGGGGCACCTGGGTGGGTCGCTGGACCGCCGAGGAGAACCGGCACGGCATCGTGATGCGCGATTACCTGGTCGTCACCCGCGGCGTGGACCCGGTCGCCCTCGAAGAGGCGCGGATGATCCACATGACCAACGGCTTCGCCTCCCCCACCGAGGTCGACGCGGGCTTCCTGCACTCGGTCGCCTACGTGACCTTCCAGGAACTGGCCACCCGCGTGAGCCACCGCAACACCGGCAAGGTCTGTGACGACCCGATCGCCGACCGCATGCTGCAGCGCGTCGCCGCCGACGAGAACCTGCACATGATCTTCTACCGCAACCTCTGCGGCGCGGCGATGGACCTGAGCCCCGACCAGACCATCGAGGCCATCTCGATGATCGTCGAGAACTTCCAGATGCCCGGCGCGGGCATGCCGAACTTCCGTCGCAACGGCGTGCTGATGGCCAAGCACGGCATCTACGACCTGCGCCAGCACCTCGAAGAGGTCGTGCAGCCGGTGCTCAAGAAGTGGAACGTCTTCGACCGCACCGACTTCACCGCGCGTGGCGAGGCCACCCGTGAGCGGCTGGCAGGCTTCCTGGAGAAGCTGGGCCAGGACGTGCTGAAGTTCGAGGAGCAGCGCGACAAGATGCTCGCTCGCGAAGCCAAGCGCCGCGAAATGGTGAGCGTCTAACACCTTCCTACGAAAAGCGCCGCCCACCTCGATCGAAGGTGGGCGGCGCTTTTGTGTGGGGACTACTTCATCGGGAGGGCGCCGTCGGCGCTGCCGACGTCGGTGATCTTCCAGTCCTTGCCCGCGTCGACGGTGATGTTGTAGGTGACCGTGTTGCGCAGGCCGTCGGGGTTCTGCGCGTTGGTGGTGCTCACGTCCACGAACGCCGCGACCTTGTAGACCTCGCCCTCGTGCGAGAGCACCTTGGCGGTGATCGGCGTGGCGGTGGAGGTCCACTTCAGCGGGATGATGATCTGCTCGAGCTTCGCGCCGGTGGCGTCGAACTTCTTCGACAGCTCGGGTGAGGTTCCGGCCTTCAGCTTGGCGACCCAGGCGTTGACGTCCTGGTAGTTCAGGGTCGCCGAGCCGACGGAGTAGTCGAGGGCGATCTGTTCGGCCTTCGCGTCGTCGGCGGCCTGGTCCTTCATGTCGGAGATCTCGGAACGGGCCGAGCCGAGCAGCACGCCGAGCACCAGCGCGAGAATCGCCAGGACGGCGATCACGGCGCCGCCCACCAGCGACGAGACGCGCACGGCGACCGTGCCCTTGTCGGGCGTGGCAGGGGTTTTCGTCAGGTCGGTGGCGTCTTCCATGGGGGTCTTCTCCGATTACGTGGGGACAGCGCACCGCCGGAGGCGACGATGCCAGCAGAGTAAGGCTACTGACGTCGCGGACCTGTTCCGGACACGGCGTAGCAGGTAAACGGTGTCATCTCGGTCGCAGTGGCGGCGATGACCCGCGGATAAGCATCAGGACGCGAGATCGATCACATCGGGGCGGATGAGACAATCGTGTGCGTGACTACCACGCTGCCCCAGGCGCCCACCGCGCTGCGGATCGGGCCCTACCCGGTCGATCCGCCGGTTGTGCTCGCGCCGATGGCGGGCATCACCAACCGTGCCTTCCGCAGGCTGTGCCGGGAGTTCGGTAGCGCGACCTCGATCTACGTGTGCGAGATGATCACCGCCCGCGCAGTGGTCGAGCGCAACGAGAAGACGCTGCACATGATGTCGTTCGACGCCGACGAACATCCGCGCTCGATGCAGCTCTACGGCGTGGATCCCAAGACGCTCGGCGAGGCCGTGCGGATCATCGTCGGCGAGGGCTGGGCCGACCACATCGACCTCAATCTGGGCTGCCCCGTCCGCAAGGTGACCAAGCTCGGCGGCGGGTCGGCGCTGCCGTACAAGCGCAGGCTCTTCGCCAATATCGTCCGTGAGATGGTGGCCGCGGCCGAACCGGCCGGTGTTCCGGTGACCTTCAAGTTCCGCATCGGCATCGACGACGACCACCACACCTACCTCGACACCGGCCGCATCGCCGAGGCCGAGGGCGCCGCCGCCGTAGCACTGCACGCGCGCACCGCGGCCCAGCTCTACTCGGGCGCGGCCGACTGGTCGGCCATCGCCCGGCTCAAGGAAGCCGTCACCTCCATCCCAGTCCTCGGCAACGGCGACATCTTCACCGCCGACGACGCCCTGCGGATGATGAACGAGACCGGCTGCGACGGCGTGGTCGTCGGCCGCGGCTGCCTCGGCCGGCCGTGGCTGTTCGCCGAACTCAGCGCGGCCCTGCGCGGCGAACCGATCCCGGAAGGGCCGACGCTCGGCCGCGTCGGAGAGATCCTGGTGCGCCACGCCACCCTGCTCACCGAGCACGACGGTGAGGACAAGGCCATGCGCGATATCCGCAAGCACATGGCCTGGTACCTGATGGGTTTCCCGGTCGGCTCGCAGCTGCGGCGCAGTTTCGCCACCGTGTCGAAGCTGTCGCAGATCGAGGACCTGGTCGGACAGCTCGACCCGGCCGTGCCGTTCCCCACCGACGCGCTCGGACCGCGCGGACGGCAGGGTTCGCCGCAGACCAAGGTGGTGCTTCCAGAGGGTTGGCTCGACGATCCGGAGGACGACACCGTCCCGGCCGCGGCCGATGTGATGCACAGCGGCGGCTGACCAGCCACCGATAACGGGTCGACATCAATTCGTAAGCCGCTGCGGTTTCCTCCGATCACACCGTCTCGAGCAGGGCTTTTCGTCGGCGATTCGAGCTTCGTCATCACATCGTCAGCGATTCCCGTGTGCACTGGAGTGGCCACTCGTGGCGGAATCGTTATCATTGCGGGATCGTTCGACTCTGGTTCGAATCGGAGCCGGGCGGTGACGCGCAGGCTGCGCCAGATAGAGAAGTGAGGTTCGTTGGTGGGTGACGATCGGCGCGGGCGTACGCCCCGGCCCGGAAATCGCGCCCCCTGGGAGCGATACCCGACGGCCGAACCCACCGAGCAACCGGAAAACGGCTCGCGACGTTCGCGTCACGCCGACGCGACGCAGGACGCCGGTTCCGCACCGCTGACGGTGGCCGACCTGGTGAACCGGGTCGACAGCGAACGCACCAGGCGCGGCAGACGCGTTCCGCCCGCGGAGAGCGCCGAGCCCGCCTCGCGCGCGGGCCGCCGCGCCCGCGAACAGGCACCGCGCCCCACCCCACGTCCCGACATCGCCCCCCGCACCGACGGCTCCCCCGTCGTCGACGACATCGCGGGCACCCCACCCCATCGCGCCGAATCCCCCGCCGACCGCACCGCGACCACCGCGCTGCCCGCCCAGTCGAAGGAGCCGGTCCGCACCGCCGTCCCGGCACGGCGGGTGGGCGGTCCGGTCGATCCGCCCACCGACATCCTGCCCACGGTGAACCCCGCCGCCGAGCCCGAGCGCGCCCGGCCGGTCAAAACCGCGTCCGCGGCACCGCCACGTCGCCCGGACGGCCGTGCGGGCACAGGAGAGCGCCGGAACAAGCAGGCACGGATGGCAGGGCGCGTCACGCTCACCTTCGTCGCGGTGCTCACACTGGTGATCACCGGCGGCGGCTGGAGCTACCTCCAAGCCACCAACAGCAGCTTCACCCAGGTCGACGCACTCGGCGGCGGCGCCACCGGCGACGTGCTCGACGGTGATATGCAGCTCGGCGACGAGAACTACCTCATCGTCGGCACCGACACCAGAGCGGGCGTCAACGCCGACATGGGCGCGGGCTCCGCCGCCGACACCGAGGGCGCCCGCGCCGACACGGCGATGCTGGTGCACATCCCGAAGAACCGCTCGCGCGTGGTGGTCGTGTCGTTCCCCCGCGACCTGGACGTCTCCCGTCCGGTGTGCTCGGAATGGGACAACGACACGGCCACCTATACCGACCAGAAACTCCCGTCGGCCATGAGCGACAAGCTCAACGCCGTCTACGCCCGCGGCGGGCCCAAGTGCCTGGTCGACGTGATTCGCAAGATGTCAGGCCTGACCATCGGCCACTTCATCGGCATCGACTTCGCCGGTTTCGAGGCCATGGTCGACCAGATCGGTGGCGTCGAGGTGTGCTCGACCAAGCCGATCATCGACGGCGTCCTCGGTCCGGTGCTCGAGACCTCGGGCAAGCAGCGGGTCAACGGCGAGACCGCGCTCAACTACGTGCGCGCCAGGCACGTGGTCGGTGAGGAACGCAGCGACTACGACCGGATCAACCGCCAGCAGCGCTTCCTCGCGTCGCTGTTACGTGGGGCGTTATCGAGCAAGGTGCTCTTCGATCCGGGCAAGCTCAACGGGTTCATCCAGGCCTTCACCGCCCACACCTTCGTGGACAAGGTGACACCGCAGGACCTCCTGCTGCTCGGCCGTTCCCTGCAGAAGATGGACGCGGGCGCGGTGACGTTCCTGACCATCCCCACGGCGGGCACCACCTCCTACGGCAACGAGATTCCGCGCGAATCCGACATCAAGGCCATCTTCCGCGCCGTCATCGACGACCAGCCGCTGCCGGGTGAGACCAAGGCACCTGAGGTGCAGAGTTCGGCGCCGTCGCCGGCCCCGGCCGCGCCCAAGCAGTACGCGGTGGCCCCGAGCACGATGTCGCTGCTGGTGTCCAACGGTTCGGGCACGGTGGGCGCGGCCAAGACGGTCGCCTCCAAGCTCAGCTACCAGGGCTTCGGGATCTACAACACCGGCAACTACTCCGGCGGTACCGCGTCGACCTCGACGATCCGCTACGCCGCGGGTCTGGAAGCCGAGGCCGCCACCGTGGCGAGCGCGATCCCCGGCGCGGTCCTGGAGCAGGCCAACGAGCTGGGCAGCATCATCGAAGTAGTGGTCGGCACTGATTTCGCGGGCACGGTCCGCACGGCGACACCGGTCGGCACGGAACTGCCGACGGTGCCGATGGGCCAGCCGCACAGCGCGGCCCCGGTCGCGCTGCCCTCCGACCTCGAGCACATGAACGCCGCCGACGACACGTGCAAGTAGGGCACAGCCGCTGACCTGCCACGACACTGCCATGTGGCATTAACCCGGCGTTGGGTGACAGGGATCCGGGTACCCACTAGGGTCTGCAATCATGCGTGTCATCTACAACGAGCAAATGGCCGACCTCGCCAACCTCCTCGGCGAGATGGCCGGTCTCGCTGGCCAGGCCATGGAACAGGCCACCCAATCACTGCTGCAGGCCGACCTGGGTCTGGCCGAGCAGGTCATCGGTGAGCAGGATCGGATCTCGGTGATGATCACCGAGGCCGAGGAGAAGGCCTTCGCGCTGCTCGCACTGCAGGCTCCCGTCGCGGGCGACCTGCGCCAGGTCGTCAGCGCGATCCAGATCGTGGGCGACGTCAACCGGATGGGCGCGCTCGCGCTGCACGTCGCCAAGGTGACCCGCCGCCGCCACCCCGCCCACGCCCTGCCCGAGTCGGTCAACGGCTACTTCGCCGAGATGGGCCGCATCGCGGTCAACATGGGCGCGGGCGCCAAAGAGGTACTCGAGTCCCGCGACCCCGAGCGCGCCGCCCAGCTCAACCAGGACGACGAAGCGATGGACGACCTCCACCGCCACCTGTTCACCCTCCTGATGGACCGCGACTGGAAGTACGGCGTAGCCGCCGCGGTGGACGTCACCCTGCTGGGCCGCTACTACGAGCGCTTCGCCGACCACGCCGTGGAGATCGGCCGTCGCGTGATCTTCCTGGTAACGGGTGTCCTGCCCGGCGACGAGGACCTCGAAACCAGCTGAGAATCAGGAGTCGGCCCCCGCTCACCGCGGGGGCTTTCTTCTTGGCCGGATTCTGTTGCTGCCCTGAGCATTTCGATGGTCGACAGCCATTGTTTCCGCCAACACAGTTCGGTAGCCTACGTAACAAGGGGGGTTCGAATAGCGCAACCTCTGTGGGGATCTACTGAAATGAAAGAGGTTTCGCAATGGCAAAACGATTGCTCTCCGGTGCATTGGTCGGCGCCGCCACGATCTTGACCGCGGTGTTGCTCGCCCCGCAAGCTGCGGCTGCGCCGACAGCGCCGTGCGATGCGTATCACGTCGGCGACGTTCAGTACGAGGGCGCGACGAAGTGGCTGTGCTATTCATACGGCCAGGGCTCGTACGGATGGATCATCGCCTGATAGCGCCGGCGGCTGTACAGCAGCGCTAGTTCCGTGCCGCTGTAACGAGAAAGCCCCGCACTCCTTTCAGAAGGAGTGCGGGGCTTTTCTCTGTGCTCTTACCCGAAGCGGCCGGAGATGTAGTCCTCCGTGGCGCGCTGGGTGGGGTTGGAGAAGATCTTCTCGGTGTCGTCGATCTCGATCAGGCGACCGGGCTTGCCCTGGGCCTCGAGGTTGAAGAAACCGGTCTGGTCACTCACCCGCGCGGCCTGCTGCATGTTGTGGGTGACGATGACGATCGTGAACTCTTTCTTGAGTTCGGTGATCAGGTCCTCGATCGCCAGGGTGGAGATCGGGTCCAGCGCCGAACACGGCTCGTCCATCAGCAGGACGTCGGGCGAGACCGCGATGGCGCGGGCGATGCACAGACGCTGCTGCTGACCACCGGAGAGGCTGCCGCCGGGCTTGTCGAGCCGGTCCTTGACCTCGTTCCAGAGGTTGGCGCCCTTGAGCGAGCGCTCGGCGACCTCGTCGAGCTCCTTCTTGTTGCGCACGCCCTGCAGCTTGAGCCCGGCCACCACGTTGTCGCGAATCGACATGGTGGGGAACGGGTTCGGACGCTGGAACACCATGCCGATGGTGCGCCGCACGCCGACCGGGTCGATCGAGGAGCTGTAGATGTCCTCGCCGTCGAGCAGCACGGCACCTTCGACGCGGGCGTTCGGGGTCACCTCGTGCATGCGGTTGAGCGAGCGCAGCACGGTGGACTTGCCACAGCCGGAGGGACCGATGAAGGCGGTGACGCTGCGCGGCAGCACGGTCAGTTCCACATTCGCCACGGCGTGGAAGCTGCCGTAATAGATGTTGAGATCTTTGACGTCGATCCGCTTGGCCATCTGAGTATTCCGTTCGCTTCTATCGGTTCCGGGTGAGCAGCTTGTTGACGCCGGCGGCAGCCAGGTACAGCACCGCGATCATCAGGATCAGCGTGAGTGCCGCACCCCAAACACGTTCGCGGCCCGCGGCCTCCGGGTTGGCCAGCTCTTGGTAGATCAACAGCGGCAGCGAGGCCATGTTGCCGTCGAAGATGTTCTGGTTGATCGACTTCGAGTATCCGACCAGCACGAGCACCGGTGCGGTCTCGCCCATCACGCGAGCGAGCGAGAGCAGGATGCCGCTGATCATGCCGGGAGCCGCGGTGGGAACGACGATCCGCAGGATGGTCTTCCACTTCGGCACGCCGAGCGCGTAGGACGCCTCGCGCAGCTCATCGGGGACGAGCTTCAACATCTCCTCGGTGCTGCGCACGACCACCGGCAGCATCAGCAACACCAGCGCCAGCGAGACGGCGAAGGAACTCTGCGGCATGCCGAAGGTGGCGATCCACAGCGCGAAGATGAACAGCGCGGCGACGATCGAGGGCACACCGGCCAGGATGTCGACCATGAAGGTGGTGACCTTGGCGAGCCGGCCGCGACCGTATTCGACCAGGTAGACCGCGGCCATGATGCCGAGCGGTACCGCGATGACAGAGGCGACCGCCGCCTGCACGATGGTGCCGTAGATAGCGTGGTAGACACCGCCACCGGTCTGGTCGGGCAGGATGCCCTTCTGCGAGTTGAACCACCAGTCCGACGAGATGATCGCGGTGAAGCCCTTGCTCACCACCAGTCCGAGCACCCACACCAGCGGGATCAGAGCGATGACGAAGCAGAGCGTGACCAGGCCGGTCGCGATGTTGTTCTTGATCCGCCTGCCGGTACTGACATGCCGGAAGGTGGGCGCCTTGAGCGGCTTGTCGAGGGTCGTCGTGGTGGTCATCAGCCGTTCACCTTTCCGCCGGAAGCCAGGCGGGCCAGCGCGTTGACGATGAAGGTCAGCGCGAAGAGAACGAAGCCGGCGGCGATGTAGGCGCCGGTGGGCAGCGGTGAACTGAACTCCGAGGCCGCCGAGGCGATCTTGGAGGCGAAGGTGTAGCCGCCGTCGAACAGCGACCAGCTACCCGCGTTGCTCGCGGTACGCAGCACGACGAGCACCGCGATCGTCTCACCGAGCGCGCGGCCGAGACCGAGCATGGAGCCCGCGATCACACCGCTGCGGCCGTAGGGCAGCACGGTCATCCGCACGACTTCCCACTTGGTGGCGCCGAGTGCCTGCGCGGCTTCGATGTGGGCGCGCGGGGTGAGTGCGAACACTTCGCGAGCCACCGAGGTGATGATCGGCAGGATCATCACGGCGAGCACGACACCGGCGGTGAAGATAGTGCCACCGCCCGCGATCGAGACATTGCCGTCGGAGAACAGGAACAACCAGCTCAGGTTCTTGTTGAGGAATTCCTGCACCGGCGCGATCTGCGGCGCCAGCACGAGGAAGCCCCACAGACCGAACACGATGGACGGCACCGCGGCGAGCAGGTCGATCAGCATCGTGAACGGCCTGCCCAGCCGCGACGGCGCGTAGTGCGTCAGGAACAGCGCGATACCGACACCGATCGGCACCGCGACGATGAGCGCGAACACCGAGCTCAGCACCGTGACCATGAACAGGTCGCGGATACCGAAGCGCAGGTTGTTCGCGTCACCGGTCGAGAATTCGGTACTGGTGAAGAAGTTGACCTCGTCAGCCCTGATCGAGGGGACCGCGCGGATCAGCAGGAACAGCGCGATCAACGCGATGGCCGCGACGATCGTCGCGCCGGCCGCGGTGGCCGTCCACCGGAAGATCGTCTCGGCGTTCAGGCGGCCGGTACGACCCCCGTCAGGGGCCTTGTCGATTTTCGGTTCGGTCGGCATATTCGCAGTATCTCCGGCCGCCCGTGGGCTCGTCGAATTCGACGAGCCCACTGCGGTCACCTCGGGGTGCATGGTCATGGCCAGGAAGCGATCAGGAGATGGCGTTGATCGCGGTGGTCAGCTTGGTCTTGAACGCGTCGGGCAGCGGCACGTAGCCCGCCTCGGTCAGACCGGTCTGGCCGTTGGTGACGGCCGAGGTCAGGAAGGCCTTGACGGCCTTGCTGGTCTCGGCGTCGGCGTACTTGGAGCACACGATCTCGTAGGTGGCCATGACGATCGGGTACGAGCCGGCGGCGGTCGGCTTGTAGAACGAGCTGGTGTCGAGGACGAGGTCGTTGCCCTCACCCTTGATCTTCACGCCGTCGATGGCCTTGGCGGCCGACTCGGCCGACAGCTTGACCGGGTCCTTGCTCGCGGAGGTGATGATCTGCGAGATGGACAGGTTCTGCGCCTTGGCGAAGGACCACTCGTTGTAGGTGATCGAGTTCTTGGTGTTCTTGATGGCGGCCGAGGTGCCCTCGTTGCCCTTGGCGCCTTCACCGACGCCACCGTTGAAGGTCTTGCCGCCGCCCTTGCCCCACGCGCCGTCGGAGGCCGCGTCGAGGTAGAGCTGGAAGTTGTCGGTGGTGCCCGACTCGTCGGAGCGGAAGATCACGGCGATCTTCTCCGAGGGGAGCTTGGCGTTGGGGTTGAGCGCCTTGATCTCGGGGGCATCCCAGGTGGCGACGGAGCCGTTGAACACCTTGGCGGCGGTCGGGCCGTCGAGCACCAGGTCGGTGACGCCGTCGACGTTGTAGGTGATGGCGATCGGGCCGAAGACGGTCGGCAGGTTCCACGCGGGGGCGCCACAACGCTCCGCGGCCTTGGCCGGCTCTTCCTTCTTGGAGCTCAGCGCCGAGTCGGAGCCACCGAAATCGGTCTGGGCGCCGAGGAACTCGTTGACGCCGGCGCCCGAGCCACTCGAGGTGTAGTTCAGGGTGTAGCCGTCGCAGTTGTTCTCGTAGGCCGCGACGAAACGCTCCATGGCGTTCTTCTGCGAGGAGGCACCGGACGCCTTGAGCGCCTTCTTGCCACCACAGGCAACGCTGGTGTTGGCGGCATTGCTGGCATCGCCACCGGTGGCGTTGTCGTCACTGCCACAGGCCGCCAGGGTCATGGCGCCCACGGCGAAGACGCCGACCAGGGCACTGGTGCGCTTGAAGTTCACTTTTCCTCCGACAATGCTGGGTGTCTCACTCGGTCCCTCACCGGCCCGAGCGAGGCTGGCCGGTGCTCGCTATCCCCGAGGAATGCGCGCACCAGGCGACGACTGTGCCGCCCAGAAGTAACCTAAGGTCGTCCGGTTGACAGTTGGCCCGATGTGGGTTAACGGAGAATGAACAGCCCGGCGCGATCAATGCCGCGAATGTGACGTTAGCCCCAGTTTTACTCGCGCTTGCCCGGTCATCCGCGCAATATTCTCCTCGCGCACCAGAATTCACCTCGAATGTGAGGTGACTCGCATCAGGGCAGGGAGTACGCGACGTCGATGTGGGCGGGCGCGAATCCGAGCTTGGTGTAGGTGTTCACGGCGGCGGTGTTGTCGGCTTCGGTGTAGAGCAGGACTTCCGTGGAGCCGGCCGCGCGCAGGTGTCGCAGACCGGCCAGAGTGAGCAGTCTGCCCAGGCCACGCCCCTGCGCGGACGGGTCGACCCCGACCACGTACACCTCACCGGCGGGAGCGGCGTCGGGATGCTGTTTGGTCCAGTGGAAACCGAGCAGGCGGTCCGGGTCGGCGACGTCGAACGCCAGAAACAGACCGGCCGGTTCGAACCACGATTCCGCGCGGCGAGCGGCGATGTCACGCTCGGTCCAGCCGCCCTGCTCGGGATGCCAGGCGAAAGCCGCGTTGTTCACCCGCAGGATCTCGAGGTCGTCGACGGGGCCCGCGTAGGTGCGGAGGATGAGGTCTTCCGGAAGCTCGAGTTCCGGTAGCTCCGGGGTTGCCAGCGAGCGGCGCATCTGCCACAGCTCGCGAGCCGTGACCAACCCGAGGCCGGTCGCCAGTGCCTTGGCGGCGGGTAGGTCACCGTGCGCCCACACCCTGGTGCCCGTGCCACCCTCGGCCAGTGCGGCACGGACCAGGTCCGTGCCGATACCGGCGCCACGGGCGGCGGGGTCGACGGCGACCTCGGCCATCGCGGGGTGATCGTCATGTGCCGCAACAAGATTCGCGTAACCCACCAACTCGCCCCCGCGTAGCGCCAGCACGTGCCGGGTCGACGGATCGGCTTCGGCGAGCGACAGCACCGCCTGCTCCGAGACCGGAGCGACACCGTCGATGTCGGCCGCGCGTTCGAGCAGGGACCGCACCGTGTTCGCGGTGCCGGGCTCGATCTGAGCAGCCCAGGTCAAGGTTGCTGTATCCGGCATCGCCATCCTCCTGGGTGCGCTGCTACTGCGCGGTGCCGTTGAGCGGGGCGAAGGAGTCGTCGCCGTCGATGTCCTCGTCGACGAAGGTCACCGCGGGTTCACCCTTGGCTGTGGCCGTCCGGGCCGGGCGCACCGCCTTGTAGCCGACGTTGCGCACGGTCCCGATCAGCGACTCGTACTCGGTGCCGAGCTTGGCGCGCAGGCGCCGCACGTGCACGTCGACGGTGCGGGTGCCACCGAAGAAGTCGTAGCCCCAGACCTCCTGCAGCAGCTGGGCGCGGGTGAACACCCGGCCCGCGTGCTGCGCGAGGTACTTGAGCAGCTCGAATTCCTTGTAGGTGAGGTCGAGCGGGCGGCCACGCAGGCGCGCGGTGTAGGTGCCCTCGTCGATCACCAGCTCACCCAGGGTGATCTTGCCGGTGTTCTCCGGGCTGGCGACCCCGCCGTTGCGGCCGACCAGCAGTCGCAGGCGCGCGTCGAGCTCGGCGGGGCCGGTCCCGGGCAGCAGGATGTCGTCCAGGCCCCAGTCCGCGTTGACGGCCACCAGGCCGCCCTCGGTCAGGACCGCGACCACCGGAACAGAAGACCCCGTGCTGCCCAGCAGTCGGCACAGACCGCGCGCGGCGGCCAGGTCGGTTCTGGCGTCGACCAGCGCGACATCGGCGCTACTCGCCTCCAGCAAGGACGACACCTCGGTCGGCGCGGGCCGGACGTTGTGCGCCAGGAGCGTCAACGACGGCAGGACCGCGTCGGGGTTGGGGTCGGAGGTCAGTAGGAGCAGCTCCATGGGGCTCTCCTCCTATCTCGTTGCTCCGCGGACGACAGCAGCCGCGTAGCTACGTCGCCGAAACACAGGTTAAGTCGTGTGCAACATTAGCGCCTCTACAGCCACTACCTCGCAACACGGCGTCCGTTTTGTGTTCTTCGCCCTCGCCTCGGAGGGACCAGGGGCCCGCGACCCGCGGCGCCAGCCGCTAGTGTCACAGCATGCGCAAGCTGATCATCGGGCTTCTCTGCCTGGCCGGTTTGGCGGTGGTCATCGATTTCGGCGCCGCCGCCTATTCGGAGTACCACGTCTCCCGTCAACTGCGGGCGGGCGCGGATCTGTCCGCCGACCCGGAGGTCACGTTCCACGGATTCCCGTTCGCCGCGCAGGCGATGAGCGGCCGCTACGACGACGTGACGATCCGCGCCCGCGCCGTGCGGCCCGACATCCCCGGCGAGGTCGGCATCGAGGCCAAGTTGCAGGGCTTGCACGCCACGGCCAGCGAGTTGCTCGACGGCGCGGCGCGCACGGCGCAGGTCGACCGGATCGACGCGTTGATGCGTTTCGAGCCCACCGAACTCGGCAAACTCTTCGGCATCCCGGACCTGCAGGTCCACACCCCGCCGGCCGACAAGTCCGACGGCACAGGGGGCTCCGGCGGGTCCGGAATGACCACCGCGGGCGTCCTCGTCCTCAAGGGCACCCTGCCCACCGCAGCGAACGGCCGCGTCCTGCCCGCCGGTGTCACCCCGTCCAGTTCCGCGACCCGGGTGCCGGTGCAGATCCAGGCCGACCTGCTGCTCGAGGGCGACAAGGTCCGGATCCAGGCGACCGGTTTCTACACCGACACCACCAGCACGGTCGACACCACCGCCGCGGTCAAGACCGATTCGAAGATCCCCGAGACCGATCACGCCGCAGTGCTCGCCCGCTTCAGCCGTACGATCGATATCAAGGAGTTGCCGTTCGGTGTCGCACCGACCGAGGTGTCGGCGCTCGGCGGCCAGATCGTCGTCGAGGGTGTCGGCCGCAACGTCACCATCGACCTGGACCGATTGCAGCAACCATGATCGAGATCGTCATTCTGGCCGCCGTCATCGCGGCCGCCGTCGCGGTCGGGTTCTACCTGTCGCGCAGGCAGGGGCAGGTTCGTCCCGCCACCCTCGACCCCGAGACCCATCAGCGCGCCCGCCTGCTCGACGCCGCCGGCGTGACCGGTGCGGCCCCCGCGGTGCTGCACTTCTCCGCCGACTGGTGCGGCCCGTGTGACGCGGTCCGCCGGGTCGTCGCCGGCGTCACCGCCGACCTGTCGGAGTCCCCGAATGCCCCGCGCGACATCGAGATCGACATCGACGCCGATCCCGCGCTGGCCCGCGAGCTCAATGTCCTCTCGCTGCCGACGACCTTCGTCTTCGACGCCGAGGGCAAGGAGCGCTTCCGCATCTCCGGCGTTCCCAAGGCGGGCGACCTGCGCACCGCCCTCGAACCCCTGACGGTGTGATCTAGCCCCATATCCAGGGGGGCCGAGACATTCTCCGGTGAGACCGGGTAAACTACTTCTCGTGCAAACCGACCACGAGCTGATGCTCACCCGACGCCGCACAGTTGATCTGTGTCGCCTCGGTGGTTGTTGCTGCCTGTGCTGCTGACCGATCGGCTTTTTCTCTCCCGAGATTTCTGACGTCGATCTATGCCCGCCGTGCGAGTGATCCTCTGGATCCCCCGGTGACCAGGCAGATCCCCCTGACTTACACAAAGCCCAGGAGTTCGCACAATGACCCGTTCCTCTGAATCTCCCCCTCACGTCGATGTCCGCGGGCCGCGTTTCGTGGCCTGGATCACCACCGGCGTGCTGGTTCTCGTGCTTCTCGTCGCCGCCTTGTCGACCGCCGCGGCCGCGATCCTGATCGGCCTGCAGGCCGTCGTCTTCGCGATCGGCGCGATCAGCGGCCCCGCCAAGCACCCTTACGGCCGGATCTACGCCGCGTTCGTCGCGCCGCGCAACGGTCCGCCCACCGAGACCGAGCCCGTGCCGCCGCTGCGTTTCGCGCAAGCGCTCGGCTTCGTGTTCGCCGGTCTCTCCCTGCTGGGCTTCGCGCTCGGCTCCTCGATCGTCGGCGCGGTGTTCGCCGGCTTCGCCCTGTTCGCGGCGTTCTTGAACGCGGCGTTCGGGGTCTGCCTGGGTTGCCAGATCTATCCGCTGGTAGCTCGCTTCCGCCGGTCACCAGCCCCGGCACCGAACTGACCCCCTTGCACGTCTCTGAAAGGAACAACATGGCTCGCTCCGATGTCCTGGTCTCCGTTGACTGGGCCGAAGAGAACCTCAACGCCCCCGGCGTCGTCTTCGTCGAGGTCGACGAGGACACCTCCGCCTACGAGGGTGGCCACATCGAAGGCGCCATCCGCCTTGACTGGAAGACCGACCTGCAGGATCAGGTCCGTCGCGACTTCGTGAACCAGGAGCAGTTCTCCGACCTGCTCTCGGCGCGTGGCATCGGCAACGACGACACCGTGGTGCTCTACGGCGGCAACAACAACTGGTTCGCGGCCTACGCCTACTGGTACTTCAAGCTCTACGGCCACAACGACGTCAAGCTGCTCGACGGCGGCCGCAAGAAGTGGGAGCTCGACGGTCGTCCGCTCTCGCGTGACGCGGTTGCGCGCCCGGCCACCCAGTACAAGGCCGCCGCTCCCGACCTGAGCATCCGCGCGTTCCGTGACGAGGTCATCGCGGCCATCGGCACCAAGAACCTGGTCGACGTGCGCAGCCCCGACGAGTTCTCGGGCAAGATCCTCGCGCCCGCGCACCTGCCGCAGGAGCAGAGCCAGCGTCCCGGCCACATCCCGGGCGCGATCAACGTGCCGTGGAGCAAGGCCGCGAACGAGGACGGCACCTTCCGCAGCGACGCCGACCTGGCCGAGCTGTACAAGGACGCGGGCCTGGACGGCGAGAAGGAGACCATCGCCTACTGCCGCATCGGCGAGCGTTCCTCGCACACCTGGTTCGTGCTGCAGGAGCTGCTCGGCCACCAGAACGTCAAGAACTACGACGGCAGCTGGACCGAATACGGTTCCCTCGTCGGAGCGCCTATCGAGTTGGGAGCGTAATCAATATGTGTGCAGCACCTACCCAGGGACAGGCCATTCCGGCCGGCGTCGATGTGGAGAAGGAAACGGTCATCACCGGCCGTGTCCTGAGCACCGACGGCCAGCCCGTCGGCGGCGCGTTCGTGCGTCTGCTCGACGGCAACGGTGACTTCACCGCCGAGGTCGTGGCCTCCGGCACCGGTGATTTCCGCTTCTTCGCCGCGCCGGGTTCGTGGACCCTGCGCGCGCTGAGCTCGTCGGGCAACGGCTCCGCCGAGATCAGCCCCGAGGGCGCCGGCATTCACGCCGTCGACGTCGCGGTCGCCAAGTAAGAAGCTCACAACGGCCCTGGTAGTTCCTGTGCGGGAACTACCAGGGCCGTTTTCGTATCTGTTACGAGGACTGGCTAGACTCCGATTGTGGTCATCTTCTTCGAGGTACTCCTTGTCGCCGTGTCGATTCTCATCGGCTGGTTCGGCCTGTACGTCTTCTACCGGCTCTTCACCGAGTCATGAGCGGGCTCGCTGGCGAAGGTAACGAACAGGCCGAGCGAGCGAGCACAGAGCAAGACGCTCCGGCCGAGCGTCGTAGCGGCGACGAAGCAGTCAACGTCGCCGCCGAACGGGCGAAGGAAACCGGCGCCCGAAACATTTCGGTGCTGCCCGGCCTCCCCCTGCCCGAGGACACGGCCAATCTGCGCCTCGGCCCGGATCTGAACCACGCCATGCTGGCCCTGCTGCCGCTGGTCGGCGTGTGGCGCGGCGAGGGCGAAGGCCACCACCCCGCCGAGGGCGACTACCGCTTCGGCCAGCAGATCATCGTCTCCCACGACGGCGGCGACTACCTGGCCTGGGAATCGCAGACCTGGAAGCTCGACGCGGACGGCAAGTACACCGGCCCGGACCTGCGCGAGAGCGGCTACTGGCGGGTCGGCGGTGAGGGCACCGACGAGCTGCTCGAACTCCTGCTCACCCACAGCAACGGCGTCATCGAGCTGTACTACGGCAAGGCCCGCAACCAGGCCTCCTGGGAGCTCGCGACCGACGTCTCCATCCGCAGCACCTCCGGCGCGGTGGTGGGCGGCGCCAAACGCCTCTACGGCATCGTCGACAACGGCGACCTCGCCTACGTGGAAGAACGCGTGGACCCCGACGGCGCGCTCGTCCCCCGCCTGTCGGCGCGGCTGGTCCGCTACATCGGCTGAGATTCTTCGAGAACGGCCCGCCCAGATCTGATCTGGGC
>NZ_JBSGVG010000047.1:0-46812 GCF_053608345.1 Nocardia sp. NPDC055050 | reverse complement strand
GCTCACAGCCGGGGCCTGACTTGTTTCAGGACCAGTTGTCCTAGAATCCAGCGCGCTCGAGGTATTTCAAGGCAGCGTCTTTGTCCTTGAATCCTGACATCACCGTGTACAGCTTCGTCGCCGTGTTGAAGGTTTCCACGGTGGCCCCGCCGCCCGGGATCGTGTCATCGATGCGGAACTTCTTCTCGCCCTTGTCCATCAGCCATTCCGGGTGCTGGCTGCTCCACTGACGGAGCAGTTTGTCCGGGTTGGTGTCGATCCAGGCGATCGGGTAGCGGTCGATATCGACGGCTGTTCTGAGGAGGCCAACCGTCAAGCTGTTCTTGGCGGGCACCGTGAAGACCACTCGGACCGCGTACGGGTCGTTGCCGATCGGGGCCTTCTCGGTGATGTTGTTGACGGCGACGACTTCGCGCAGGGGCGCGGGCAACGCTTCGAGGACGATCTTGGCGTCGGCCGAAACAGGTTGCGGGGCCGCCTTGGTCGTCGTCGGTGCGGGCTTGGAGGTGCTCTTCGCAGCGGTGGGCGCCGCGGGCGCTTCCTGGACCGACGATGGGGGCGCTGCGACCGTTCCCGCTTCGTCGTCGCCTCCGCCGGCGAAAGCGACAGCGCCGACCACCAGCACACCGATGACGACAACAGCACCGCCGACCAGCACAAGAGGCGATTTCCACCACGGGTTCTGGTGCGGCGGTTGGGGCCATCCCTGCGGTGGTTGACCCCAACCCTGTTGCGGGTGGGGCTGACCGCCCGGCTGCGGATGCGAGCCGTACTGCGGCGGCTGCATCGGCGGATACGGCTTCTGACCGGCGTACTGCTGCGGCGCACCCTGACCGGGTGCCCAACCCGGACCTTGCTGCGGCGGTGGATAAGTCATGGTTTCCCCTCCCGATTCACAGGCCGCGCGCGATACACCGGCGACCCGCTGCGAGCGTACTTGCGCACGCCGTCGAACCCGAATCGAGGCAATCCGCTGCTACCCGCTGATCCGCACACCGCTGAGGATCGTGTCCAGATCTGAGCGGTAGCGGGGGACGTTGGTGATGGGGGTTTGGGTGGTTATTTGGATGGGGTAGAACTTGTCGCCCACCGGGTAGGCGAACTCCAGGTAGTCGTGGTGGGAGTTGGCGGTGGTTCCGGCGGTGAGGTGGGCGGGGGTGCCGCAGATCCGCACCTCTTCGGAACGTGTTCGGTGCCAGTCGGATTCGTGGGGGCGCAGGATCTGAAGAGTGTTGCTCGCGGCGTCGGCGGTATTCGCGGGGCTGAAGGTGGTGACGGTGACCGTGGCTATGCCGAAGGGTGGGTCGGCGCCTTCGATGGTCTCGAAACGGTGGAGGACGAGACCACCACCTTCGACCGGCTGGGTCGACCAGCCCGGGAGTTGGGGGGCATTGATGGTGAAGCCGGCGGTGTTGGCCGTGGTAGCCGAAGGAACGTCCGTCGGGCACGAGGGCGTGCTGGAGGTCGACAGGTCGGCCGGGGTACATGCCAGCGTGCAGGACGCCAGGAGCGCAGCGAAGAGGATGCGGCTCATGGCCCGACGTGGACGCCTCCGACGACTTGCTCGCAGGCGGACATCACACCGGCCCAACCATTTTCGGCGTACTGGCAGCCGATGCTGACCTGGATTCCCCGTTCGACGAGGACCTGCCAGCGAACCGTTGACCCGTCGGCGGGACGCTCTTCGTAGGAGAGTCCGGGGCGGCCGGCGAAGACTACGTCTCGGCGCATCGGGGTGACGGTGCCTGCGGGCTTTTTGGCGATTTGGGCGCTGAGGTCGGCGGCGACCTCGTCGTAGCCGGCACCGGGGGTGACCGGCTTCTGGGTGATGGTGATGCGGTGGCGGGCCGCCTCGTCAGGGACGAGGTCGGCGCGGGCCTCGGTGGCCGTGGTGCGGTGCCAGCCCGCAGGGATCTCGATGACGACTCGGCCGACCGTCTCGGTGGTGGGTTTCGGCTTCGGCTTCGCCGATGTGGGCTGGGGTGCTGCGCTCGTCACCACGGGGGCCGAGGTGGTCGCGACGGCAGCCGTGGCCTGTTGGTCGCCGGATCCGAACAGGAAGAACCCACCGATCGCTGCCGCGGCGACAACAGCGGCGAGAGCTGCGGCGCCGATGTAGAGCGGGCGGCGATCGACCGGGTTGGTCGCCGCGGCACGTTCACGCAGGGGCTGCATCCACTCGGCCGCGGGCGGGATGTTCGGCGTGTAGGCGGGGGTCTTCTGAGTAGGTCGCGCCAGGTCTGTTCCGGTGAGCGGGCTGACGGGAACGCCTGCGCCGCACACACTTTCGACTGCGGCGGTGACCGAGGCCAGTACCGCCGGATCGGTGGCGCCGAACACCTGGACGACGTCGGCGGGGCGATCGGCGAGCAGCCGGTCGAGAAGTGCCGTGAGCCGGCCGAAGCCTTCCTCGTCGGCGAGTTCCGAGGCCGCCAGGTTCGGTTCGACCTCGACCGCCTCGACGTGGGTGCCGTACGTGTCGTAGGTGACCGACGAAGCCGAGGTCGACAGCATGCCGAACTCGATGATCGCGGTGCGGCGGCTACGACTGGCGGTGACATCGACGGCCGAGGCCCGCAGGGCACAGGCCTCGAACGCCACCTCGTGGGTGAATTGCTGTGCGGCGGTGCCGAACAGATCGAGTTCGGGTTGCCCCCACGAGGTGGGATGCACGACGACGATCTGCTCACACAGCGGCGTCACCCGCAGAGTGTCCATGATCGCCGCGAGCAGCGCGGACAGGGCTTGGCCCACCGTCGGCATCCGAGGTGGCAGCGCGAGTACACCGCCGGCCAGGTACTGCACCACCGACACCGCCTGGGTGGGCGGGGTCAGCGGCTCACCGACGACGAGATCGGAACCGTTGCTGCCCAAGACAACCGACGGCGCGACATCCCAGTGGGTGGTGGCGCCACGCGCCCACACTTTGGCTTCGCTGACAACGAGCTCGACGACGGTCATTCCGGTTGCGGCATCCAGGCGGTCTGGACCAGGCCCTCGGTATTACGCGTGACGAAGGTGCCACGCCCGGCGGGCTTGGGGCCGGGACGCGTGGTACCGACCATGACGCCTTCGTCTTTGCTGCAGCTCATCACCAGTGCGGCCGAACCGAGGTCCTTCATCCGGGCCAGCGTCGCCTCGTACATGGCGCGGCTGGCTCCACCGGAGCGGCGAGCGATGATCAGGTGGAAACCGAGGTCGCGAGCGTGCGGCAGATGCTCGACGAGCGCCGAGACCGGGTTGCCCGACGAGGTGGCCACCAGGTCGTAGTCGTCGACGAGCACATACAGCTCGGGACCGGTCCACCACGAACGCTCGCGCAACTGCTGTGGCGTCACCTCGGGACCGGGGGTCCGCTTGGCGACATACGCCGCGAGGTCGGCCATGTTCTGGGTGAATTGCGGTGCGGTGGAACCGTATCCGGCCTGGTAACCCTCGGGGATGATGCCCAGCATCGAGCGGCGGTAGTCGCCGACGATGAACCGTGCCTCATTCGGGGTGTTCGACGCGGCGATGCCCTCGATGATCGAGCGCAACAGCGTGGTCTTACCGGACTCGGAGTCGCCGATGATGATGAAGTGCGGGCTTTCCGCGAAATCGATGTAGACCGGAGCGAGCTCGGCCTCGTTGATACCGATCGGGATTCGCAGGCACTTGGTCGCCGGATCGACCCGCGAGGGCCAGTTGCCCGCCAGGTACAGCAGCTGTTCGCGGGGCAGCTGATCGGGCAGCATGCGGACCTGCGGCGCGGGACGGCCCGGCGTCATCCGGGCGATCGTCTCGACCGCGGACGACACCGCTTGGCCCAGATTGGACGGATCGGCGGAGCCGTCGATCCGCGGCAGCGCGGTGAGCATATGCAGGCACTCGGCGGTCATACCGCGGCCGGGGCGACCCTGCGGAACCAGCGACGCGAACTTGCGGCCGAGGTCGGAATCCATCGGATCGCCGAGGCGCAGCTCGATGCGGGTGCCGATCTGGTCCTTGAGCGCGGGGCGGGCTTCCGCCCAGCGGGCGAGCGCGATCACCACGTGCACGCCATACGAAAGACCCTGCACCGCAAGGTTCATGATGACCTGCTCGAGCGCGTCGAAGTCCTGGCGGATCGAGCCGTAGCCATCGATCACCAGGAACACGTCACCGAACGGATCCTCGTGCGCGCCCTGGGCAGCCGGGCTCGACGCCGGGTCCATCGAACGCAGACGACGGAACTCGACCATCGACTCGATGCCGAGCTGACGGAACTTCGCCTCACGGGTGCGAACGATCGTGGTCATCTCGGCGACGGTGCGCCGGACCTGGTCCTCGTCGAGGCGGCTTGCCACCGAACCGACGTGCGGCAGACCCTGCAGGCTGGTCAACGTGCCACCACCGAAGTCGAGGCAGTAGAACTGCACCTGCTCGGCGGTGTGGGTCAACGCCATCGCCATGATCATCGAACGCAGGGCGGTCGACTTACCCGACTGCGGACCGCCGACGATCGCGACATTGCCTCGCGAACCGGACAGGTCGACCACGAACGGGTCGCGGCGCTGATCGTAGGGGCGGTCGACGATGCCCATGGGGGCACGCAGGGTGGCGATCGCGGCGAATTCGCCGGTAAGGATCGAGCGCGGCACGAGCTGATCCATGGTCGGCGCTTCCTCGAGCGGCGGCAACCAGATCTCGTGGGCAGGTCGGCCGTGGCCCGAGATGCGCGAGACCAGCATGTTCAGGTTCGACATCTGCTCGTTGTCGTCGCCGACCGGCTCCGGCTCGAACTCGGCCTCCACCGGCAGCGGAACCCGATCGGCGGCGCGGAAGCCCACGTGGGTCGCCGCGAAAGGCCGTGCGTTGACGTCGATCTCGCCGCCGACGATGCCGGCGCTGGTGACCTCGCGCGCCGATCCACCACCGACATACGGACCCGACACGTACGAGGCCTGGAAGCGCTGGATCTCACCCGAGTCGGACTTCAGGTAACCGCCACCGGGGGTGCTCGGCAGGTTGTAGGCGTCGGGGACGCCGAGGACCTGGCGGGACTCGTTGGCGGAGAAGGTCTTCAGGCCGATGCGGTAGGACAGGTGCGATTCCAGGCCCTTGAGCTTGCCCTCTTCCAGACGCTGCGAGGCGAGCAGGAGGTGGACCTGCAGCGAGCGGCCCAGGCGGCCGATCATCACGAACAGTTCGGCGAAGTCGGGGTGCTGGGTGAGCAGTTCGGAGAACTCGTCGAGCACGACGAACAGTGCGGGCAGCGGGTCGAGGTCGGCACCGGCGGCGCGGGCCTTCTCGTATTCGGAGACATTGGCGAAGTTACCGGCCTGACGCAGGACTTCCTGGCGGCGGTTCATCTCGCCCGCCAGCGCGTCCTTCATACGGTCGACGAGGTCGGCTTCGTCCTCGAGGTTGGTGATCACCGCGGCGACGTGCGGAACGCCGTCCAGGCCGAGGAACGTCGCACCACCCTTGAAGTCGACGAGGACCAGGTTGAGCTGGTCGGGCGAGTGGGTGGCGAGCAGGCTGAGCACCAGGGTGCGCAGGAATTCCGACTTACCGGAACCGGTCGCGCCGATGCACAGGCCGTGCGGGCCCATGCCGTTCTCGGCGGCTTCCTTGATGTCGAGCTCCACCGGTGCACCGTCGGCGCCGATGCCGAACGGCACGCGCAGACGCTCGCGGCCGTAGCGGGGACGCCAGGCGCTGGCCGGGTTGAAGTTGCCGATATCGCCCAGGTTCATCAGCTGCGACCAGGTGGAGATGGTCTCGGTCTCGTCGGTCTCGACATCGCTGCTGCGCTGGGTGGCCGCACGGTAGGGCGCGAGCCTGCGGGCCAGCTGCTGGGCCTGCTCGGCGCTGACCCGGTCGATGGTGGCGAAGCGTTCCTGGTTGCCGGTGGCGCCGCGGCCGAGGCACTCACCGTCTTCGACGACCATCTTGATGCCGCGCGAAACAGCAAGGCGCGGTGCGTAATTGCACAGGTCGATGATGGTGACGCCCTCATACCCGGACTCGCGCAGCTGGTCGTCCTCGGCCTCGAGCAGGCCACCGTCGACGACGATCACCACGTGCACCATGTTCGGGTTGTTCGGCTGGTTACGCGAGTAGCGGACCCGGTTGCCGAGCAGCGGATGCAGGCCGCTCATCGCCTCGCGGATGGAGCCGTAGAACATGCGCTGGGTGCCGATGCCGTCCTGGGAATCGGGGTGCTGGGTGTGCGGGAGCCACTTGGTCCACTCCCACTCGCGGGCGGTGTCCGGGCCACAGACCACGGCGACGAGCACCTGGTCGGGCGCCTGGAACATGCACAGCTGCAACAACATCGCGCGCGTCATGTCGCGCGCTTGGGCGCGGTCGCCGTCGAGGGCGACGGTGCCGAAGCCCTTCACCGCGATGGCGGTGGGCAGATCGGGAACCGTGGAATGCGCGCGCACGAAACGGCGCAGCGACACCGCGGCGATGGGCTCCAGCTCTTCGACGGGGCCGGTTTCGGGGGCTACCAGCCTGGTCGCCAGTCGCTGGCCGCCGAGACCGATGCGCGCGTGGCAGAAATCCTTGTCGCCGGAGCGGCGCTCCCACATCCGGCTGGTGCCCGCGAGCATCCAGATCAGGCCGGGCTCGGGGTGGCTCCACTCGACGGCGGCGCGTTGCTGCTTGGCGGTCTCGTCGACGTCTTTACGGACCTGATCGAGGTAGCGCAGATAGTCCTTGCGGTCCTCGTTGGCTTCGGCGGCCTTGGCGCCCTTGCCACCACCCTGTCCGAACATGGTGACCATCGACATGATCATCATCATCGGGAACATCATCGACATCGGGTTGGACAGCATGCCGCTGCCCTGGGTGAACATCAGCGCCATCATGCCGACCATGCCGACGACCATGACGACGGGCATCAGCTTCGCGAGCAGGTTGCCCGGGGTGATCCGCGGGATCTCCGGCGGCGGCTGCAGCGTGACCTCGCCGCCGGGTGTACGCGGCATCTCGCGCCGGGCACGGCGCTGGAACCTGACGGTGCTCATGGTCGAAGACTCCCCCTGCTTGACTACTCGCTCATCTGTCGTCGCGACGGGCTCAGTGTAGAGGTCGCGGCCGACATGTCGTATGGTTCGTCAGGCATTCTGCTGTCCGAACGGTGGGTTCCGCAAACTGTCGACCGTGTGAGCGGTCGAGCGGAAACACGAGGTAGAGACGGAACTGGGGGAGTTTTGACGCACGCGCGACTCGATCATGTGGAAGAGGACTCCGCGCGCGGCATCGTGCGCGCGCCGGACCTTGCCCGAGTAACCATCCTGGCCAAGCACACGCAGGTAGACATGGCTATTCCGGTGGATGTGCCGGTCGCCCTCGTCATCCCCAGCGTGGTCGACATGGTCGCGCAGCACAGCCGCTCGAATGATTTCGACAACGACGGCGAACGCTACGAACCCGCCGAATGGGTGCTCGCCCGCATCGGCCACCCCCCGTTCTCGAACTCGCTGAGCCTCGGCGAACAAGGCGTACGCGACGGCGAACTGCTGATGCTGGAGAGCGCCTCGCACGCGGCGCCGACGCCCCTGTTCGACGACATCATGTACAACGTCGCGGTCGCCGACGCCGAGCACTACCGCAGCTGGACGCCGAAGACCGCCCGGGTCACCGGTTCGGTGCTCGCCGCGCTCACCATGCTGGTCGGCTGCTTCGGCCTGCTGGCCGCGCCGGATGCGTTGCCGTTCTGGGTTTCCGGGTCGCTCGCATTGTTCGTCGCGATCCTCTGCGTGGTGGCGGGCACGGTGCTGAGCCGCATGTACCGCGACGCCTCGGCCGCGCTCGTGCTCGCCGGCTGCGCGCTGCCGACCGCGTTCACCGGCGGCATGCTGCTGGTGCCCGATCACTACGGGGCGGCGCATCTGCTGCTCGGATTCGCGCTGCTCGGTTCCATCGCGGTACTCGCCTGGCGCGTCACCGGTATCGGCCTCGCGCTGTTCATCGGCGCGGCGACCGTCTCGGTGTTCGGCGTGCCCGCGGCCCTGGTGGGGCTGCTCGCCGATCAGCCGGTCAAGGCGATCGGCGCGGTCGTCGCCGCGCTCGGTCTGGCCGGACTCTCACTCGCGCCGCGTGTTTCGATGCTGCTGGCCAAATTGCCGTTGCCGCCGGTCCCCTCCCCCGGCACCCCGATCGATCCGACCGAGGACGATCCGGACGACCACCGCGCCCTGCCGACTCTCGACGCCCTGCGGGCGCGGTCGGAACGGGCCCGTAACTACCTCGCCGGCCTGGTCAGCGCGACCACGCTGGTCACCGTCGCCGGCGCGCTGCTGGCGACCGACGCGGGCTCCGAAGATCCCTACTGGCCCGGCATCTCGCTCGCGCTGGTGTGCGCGGTGGTACTGATGTTCCGCAGCCGCACCTACGCGGGCGCCGAACAGGCCATCGTGCTGATCGCGGGTGGCTCGTCGATCGTGCTGATCATGCTGGTCGGCGTCGCGCTCGAAATGCGCCAGCCGCTGGTCGTTTTCGGTGCCGCGCTGGTGATTCTGATCTCGGCGCTGGTGATGGGCCTGATCGTGCCGAACCAGTCCGCGACGCCGCCGATGCGCCGGGCCGTCGAACTGCTCGAGTACGCGTTCGTCGCCGCGGTGCTGCCGCTGGTGTTCTGGGTCGCCGATCTCTACTCGCTGGTTCGCGGGCTGTGAGGCTCGGCTTTCGACTGACGGCCGTTGCTCTGGTCGTCGGTCTGAACGCCGGATTCGGTCTCTACGGCACAGCGCACGCGGACCGGCCGCCGGCCATCGATCCCGGACTGCTGCCCGCGGGAGATCCCGCTGCGCCGCCGGACAAGACCGAGCGCGGCAGCGGTACCAACGGACTGTGCTTCCGCACCCAGGCGAGTACCGCGACGGCGGTGATTCCTCCCAGCCAGCGTTCCCTCGATCTGGAGCGGGCGTGGGAATTCTCGCGTGGCGCAGGACAACTCGTCGCGGTGATCGACACCGGCGTGGAACCCCATCCCCGCCTGCCCGATCTGTGGGCGGGCGGTGACTACGTGGCCGCGGGCGGCAACGGGACCGAGGACTGCGACGTGCACGGCACCGTTGTCGCCGGGATCATCGGCGCGACCAAGATCGACAACCAGGGTTTCTCCGGTGTCGCGCCCGAGGCCCGCATCCTCAGCATTCGCCAGACCAGCTCCCTCTATCAGTCCGAGGGCGCGGGCCGGAACAAGGGGCCCGACGATTTCCCCGAGGGCTACGGCAAGGTCTCCTCACTCGCGAGCGCGATCCGGCGGGCGGCCGACTTCGGCGCCCGCGTGATCAACATCTCGCTCGTCGCCTGCAACAGCGGTTCCCCGGCCAATGAAGCGGCGTTCGGCGCGCTCGGCGCGGCCGTGCGGTACGCGGCGCTGGAGAAGGACGTGGTGATCGTCAGCTCGGCGGGTAACTCCGACAACGCCTGCAAGTCGGGCAATCCCGGGCCGGACCCGCTCAAGCCCGCACAGGATCTGTGGAGCACGATCCGCACCTATGTGAATCCCGCCTGGTACGACGAATATGTGCTCTCGGTCGGCTCCATCGGCGCCAACGGCGCACCGTCGTCGTTCACCGTGCCCGGTCCGTGGGTCGGCATTGCCGCACCGGGAGAAGGCATTACGTCCCTCGATGCCAGGACCGCCGGCATCTCCGACGGCAAGTACGACAACCAGGGCAAGTACATGGCCTACAGCGGAACAAGTTTCGCTTCGCCGTACGTCGCAGGCGTCGCCGCGCTGGTGCGCGACAGGTTCCCGGACCTGACCGCCAAGCAGGTCATCCAGCGGTTGCAGGCCACGGCCCACGCACCGGCAGAGGGCTGGAATCCGTACATCGGTTACGGCGCAGTGGATCCCGTCGCGGCGCTGACCAACGAAGTGCCGAGGGAACTTCCGCCGAAGCAGGCCAGCCCGGCGCGCAGCCTGCAGCTCGCGGTGCCCGCACCGCCGCCGCCCGCGGACAACACCGCGCGCAACGTGGCGCTGATCGGTTCCGGCGCCATCGGTCTGATCCTGGTCCTCGGCGTCCTGGCGTCGTTCCCGATCCGGCGCAAATTCGGGATGTCGGCCGACGATCTCTGACCTGCTCGACCAAAGAGCAGGGTACGGTCGGCGGGCCAGAGCCCGTCGACCCAGGTAGCCGCATGAATTCGTCAACAACCGACCGTCCACTCACCCGCAGGCAGCGGTGGGAGCGCGCGACCAATCTGCCGTTGATGGCGCTCGCGGTGGTGTTCGTCGTCATGTACGCGTGGCGGGTGCTCGACACCGATGTGTCACCGCGCCTCGATACCGGTCTCGTGCTGGCCGATATCGCGATCTGGGCGGTGTTCTTCGTCGATTTCGTGGTCAGATTGCGGCTCTCGGGCGACCGGTTGCGCTTCCTCCGCAAGCATCCTCTCGACCTGCTGGTCGTGCTCGTACCGCCGTTTCGCCCGCTGCGGCTGCTCCGTGCTTCGCTGCTGCTGCTCGACGCTCTCAACCGCGCGACGCACCCGCGCACCCGCCTGGTGACCTTCGTGGCCACCAGTTCCCTGCTGATCCTGTTGCTGTCGAGTCTGGCCTTCTTCGACGCCGAATACGGCGCACCCGACTCCAAGATCGAGACCTTCGGCGACGCACTGTGGTGGTCGGCGGTCTCGGTGACCACGGTCGGCTACGGCGACGTCTACCCGGTGACCACCGAGGGCCGACTGGTCTCGCTGGTGCTGATGACGCTGGGCATCGGCCTGATCTCCTTCGCGATCGGCACCATGACCAGCTGGGTCGTCGAACAACTCAAGACCGTCGACGACGCCGCCGACCGCGCCGAGAGCATGCTCCGCGAACTGGTCGACGAGGTCAGAGCCCTACGGACCGAGGTCGCCGAACTTCGCTCCGATTCCGCGAAGTCGGCGACCCCGTCCGGCTAGTTCACCGTGGCGACAGGCTTTTTGGCGGGCGACGGATCCGGCGCGACACCGTCGTGCGCGACCATCGCCTCTTCCCGACCCATCGTCGGCCCACCCGCGAGCAGTCCGATGATCGGCCACGGCGCCGGTTCGGCCTTGACTTCCTCCAGGCCGAGCGCCTTGACCGCGTCGGCGTTCTTGACGCCGAAGCGGACGCCGGTATCGGCGATGTAGAACAGGCTGTCCTTGCGGCGGCTGTTCGGTTCGATGCCGGTGGACTGCACGTAGGCGCCGGACGCCGGCGGAATGAAGACGGTGTCCGCGTTCGGGCCCGCGCCGTCGGCCTGCGCGAGGTCGACCATCTTCGCCTTGTCCGGGATCGGCAGATCGATGCCGGTCAGCAAGGTCAGCTCGGCGCGTGCGGTCGCGTCGGTGTTGTCGGTGGCGCCCGCGATCGGCTTCCACGACATGCAGCTGACCGGCTGGTCCTTGGCGGTGATCAGCGTCGGCCGGTCGCGCGGGTAGTCCTGCACCTTCAGCGTCTGGACGATGGTCGCGTAGGTGCGGTCGGTCGACTGAATTGTCGTGCCGTTCATCATGGTCGGATAGAAGTTGCGGATGATCTGGGCGGTCAGCGCCGAAATCTCCTGCAGTCCGTTCTGGAGCACCACGTAGTTCTGGTTGGGCTCGTTGAACACCTGGACCACGTCGCCGATCTTGTGGCCGCTCACGTTGTAAGTCGGTGTGCCACCGGGATTGTCGATGACCGGCGTGATCAGCGGCAGCACTTCGGGAATCGCGTTGAGCAGGCCCTCGCTGATCGGACGCGGAGTCACGCCGGTGATCCCGAGCGCGTGGGTGACGGCCGGATCGTCCATCTTCACGCGGGCACGCTTGCCGTCGTAGACCAGGTAGACGGCGTCCTTGCCCTTCACGAGCATGGCCTTGCCCGTGTCCACCTTCGATGCCTTGGCGCCGAGATTCGGGTCGCCGGCCAGCACCGACGTGGTCAGATCCGCTGTGCCGTCGGACTTGAGCTGATCGCACACCGTCCAGGTGCGGCCCTTGCCGCCCTTGTCGTAGAGGATCGACGACGGGGCGCCCGGAATACCGATCAGCTGACCGCGGGGCTTCTTCCCGAGCTCGGACTCCTTGACGATCGCCGCCTTGGACGCCTCACCGGCCGCCAACCGGGCCGAGGCCAGGTTCAGCGCGGGATGCACCACATTGTCGACGACCACGTAGACGCCGCCGGATTCCTTCGCGATCAGGATCTTGCTGTCGCCGATCTTGTCCTGCGGGCGCAACAGCGCGAGCACGCCACAACCTGCGAGGACCACGATGCCGAGCACCAGTCCGACCACGTAGGCACGGGTCTGCGCGCGCATCGGGTCGTGCAGCATGCGCACATCCCGGCGCACCAGGGCGTGCTCCATTCGCCGCACCAGGAAGCGGTATCCGCTGACCTGCCAGCGCGTTGTGGGTTTTGAAGGCATGGTTCCTCCCCCGAACAGTGCTCTCGTCCGGGCAACACAGTACAGTTCCCGGCAGCAGTTGTTCGCATTCGGCCATCGGCCGATCGACAAATGGGTACCTGGGGGAGGAACGAATGGCTGAGTTCACCGGGGCGGGACCGCGCCCGCTGTTCGGTCGGATTTCGCTGCCGCACCTACTCATTGCGCAGGTCCTCGGCCTGATCGCGGGGGTTGTCGCGCTGATCTGCCGCATCGATGCGCTGATGTCGCTCGCCATCGCCGTCGTGGTGGCGCTGGTGCCGCTGATCCCGATCGGCAAGCGCACGATCCTCGATTGGATCTCGACCATCCGCCGGTATTCCGCCAAGCGCGACTACACACTCGGCGACACCGTCGACTTCCGTGACACCGACGGGCGCTCGCTCGGCCTGTACTGGGACGGCAGCCGCGTGGTCACCGTCGTCGAGGTACTGCCGCCGCGCGGCGGGCTGACCCGTATCGCGCGCACCGCCGTGCACGCCTCACACCTGTTGCCGCTGCCCGAACTGGCCGCGTGCCTCAACCAGCACGACATCCTGCTCAGCGGGATCGACATCATCAGCCACGGCCACCGCAGCCGGTCCGGCACGCCCGCGGGCGCGATCTACGAATCGCTGCTCGGCCCGCTGCCCGCGACCGCGCACCGCACAGTGTGGCTCGCGATCAGCTTCGACGCGGTGGCCTGCCCGGATGCGACGGCTCGTCGTGGTGGGGGCACCGACGGCGCTTCCCGCTCGGTCACCATCGCCACCCAGCGGATCATGCGCACGCTCGAAGACGCCGACTGCAACGCGCGCATCCTCACCGCCCCCGAGATCCGCAAGGCCGTACAGCAGATCACCGCGGGTCTCGATCCGCGCACGCTGAGTCAGCGGTGGAAGTACGCCGAGATCGGCAACGCGGTAAACATCGGCAGTGCGGTGGATCCCAAGCAGCTGGGTTCGGATCTGCTCGCCCAGCTGTGGGTCGCGCCGTCGCGGGGTACGACGGTCGCTGTGCGGTTGCGTCCCGGTAGCGACGCCGAATCCGTGAGTGTCGGCGCCGCATGGCGATTGACCGCGCGCGAGCTGCCCGAGAAGACCAAGTCCAAGGGCATGGTGTCGATGAGCGGACGCCATCGCGACGCACTGCTGGCGCACCTGCCGATCGCGGTGCCCGGTGTCGACGACACGATTCCGACCATCGAGTACCCGATCGACGTCATCGGCGCGCTGCACCTTCCGTCGTCGGGTTGCGGGCAGTTGCTGGGCTCCGACGACGAGGGCAACGGCGTCGCCACCAGGATCGTCGGCGCCGGTATCTCCACCGTGTACGTCGCCGGTGAGCTGTATCTGGCCCAGCAGTTGGTGTTCCGCGCGCTCGCTGTGGGCGAGCGGGTGCTGGTGCGCACCGACCGGGCGCAGGCCTGGGAGCAGTTGGTGACCACCGTCGGCAATCCGGAGCGGCTGACCATCGCCGTCGAAACACACCAGTCCGACGCGGGTTTCACCGCGACGGTGGTGGACGGTGTGCTCGCGCCCGCCCCGCACGCCGGTGTCACCACGATCTACCTCACCGGTGATCCGAACGGCTGGCCCGCTTCTCGCCCCGACCTGGAGATCTTCCAGCCGGGAGCGATCGGCAACCGCGTGGTGCTGCGTACGGGAACGACCAGGGTGAACCTCACGCTGGTGTCGATTCCGCGCGAGTCGACCTACATCGGCCAGCCGCGTGGTCAGCGCGCGATGGCGTCGGCCTGATCGGTTCGCCGTAGCTCGCGTCACCACGCGGGCGATGCCACCGCCGGCTCAGCCCGGATAGGGTTCCACCGTGCGGGCTGCCCGCAAAGTCGTTCCCCACCAAACCAATTGGTTCAACATGCGATCGCAAGCATCGATCGCGGCGTCGTCGTCGGTCATGCCGGTCTTGTCGAAGCGGCGTTTGGCCTGGGCGAAACTCACCGATTCGCGCACCGAGACCATGTGCAGTTCCGCGACCACCTGACGCAACTGCTCGACCGCGCGCAACCCACCCGACAACCCGCCGTAGGACACGAACCCGATCGGCTTGGCCCGCCACTCGTGCTTGGCGCTGTCGAGCGCGGTCTTCAGCGAAGCCGGATACCCGTGGTTGTACTCGGAGGTGACGGCGACGAACGCATCTGCACCGGCCAACCTGGCCCGAAACGCCTCGACCTCCGGCGTCTCGGTGAGGTCCACCGGCAACGCCAGATCCCGCAGATCGAGCACCCCCACCTCGAATTCCGGCCGCTCCCCCAGCGCGGTGACCAGCCAGCCCGCCACCACGGGCGCGAATCGTTCGGGCCGGGTGCTGGCGACGATGATCTCCAACCGCAGCGGTGCATTCATGCCGCCGAGCTTATCGACCCCGAAATGCCCCGGTACCGGAGCCGCTGACCGGCTCGTGCACGATAGGGCGGTCGGTTTCGTTCATGGGGCGCAGGGGGTCGCACGCGTGATTATCGGACGTTGGCAGTTGGTGGAGACGTTGGGGACGTCGCGGGATTGGTCGATGTTGACCGCGGGTACCGCGCCGCGCGAGTGGGCCTCGTATCAGCGGGCTGTTCCGGCCCGTTTGCAGCCGTTGATCGCGGCCGCGCACGAGACCGGGGCGCCGGTGGAGGAGGTGTTGCCCAAGTCGCGCAATCCCTGGTCGGAGTTGCACTTTCGGGCCGTGCCGGTGTTGTGGCCGGACACGTCCGTGCATGCGGTGAAGGTGTGGGTGGGGCCGGAGGTCCCGGCGGACGAGCTTCGCGTCGCCCCGTTCCAGGTCGACGCCTACGCCCGCGTGGTACGTATGCATCCTGCCGGGCTCGGATCTCACTTCGGTTCCGCCCCGGTCGAATACAGCGGTGCCGAGTCGTTCGAGCGGGTCGAGCGTTTCGATCGCGCGCTGGAATTCGTTGCCGCGCTGCACCATTCGCAACCTCGGAGTCGCTGGTCGGGCGTTGCCACCGTGCATTCGGCGATCGGCCCGCGTTCGCTGCTGGTGGCCGCGCGCAACGGCGACGCCGAGCAGCGGTTCGCGTGGCGCGGCGTGTCCGTCGATGTCACCGACAGTGTCGCCCCGCAACACAAGTCGTTCGAGGCCGCGACGCTGGAATTGCTGCGCGAGTCCCAGCCGGGCCTGTACCTGGTCATCGTCGACACCGCCCAGGTGCGCGCCGTGCGCTGGGTCACCGAGCCGGTGCCGGGGCTGACATGGCGCGGAGTCGACGAGCGAACCGTCCCGCATCCCGAGGACCGGCCCAGAATCGCCGCCCTGCGGGCCGAGGTGCTGGCAGGTGCCACGCGCGCCGGGTTGAGCGGGTTGCGGCTGGCCGCCGAGGCGGGTGGCTGGCTCACCGTCGACGTCGAGGTATCACCGCTGCCCGGCGGCGGCGCGGCGCCTGCTTTCCTGCTCGCTCAGGTGCAGGTCACCGCGCAGCCGGGGTGATCAGGGCAGTTCGAAGGGCAGCGACACCCCGGCGTGCACGCGGCAGCGTTCGCAGGTGCCGGTGTCGTCGACCGCGGTGACCGCACGTCGCATGAGCTCTTTGAAAGGTCCGAGGTTCTTCTTGAATTCGGCGAACACATCGACGGCGTGCACACCGTCGCCCTCTTCCAGACCGGCATCCAAGTCGGTGACGAGAGCGACTGCCGCGTAGCACATTTCGAGTTCGCGAGCGAGAACGGCCTCGGGATGACCGGTCATGTTGACCAGGTCCCAGCCCTGCCCGGCGAACCAGCGGCTCTCGGCGCGGGTCGAGAAGCGCGGGCCCTGAACGACGACCATCGTGCCGGAATCCTCGACCCGAAGGTCACCGGCGGACTTCACCGCGGCGGCGCGCAGATCATCGCAGTAGGGATCGGCGAAGGAGACGTGGACACCGCCGCCGTCGAAGTAGGTCTGCGGGCGACCCGAGGTCCGATCGACGAGCTGATCCGGCACCGCCACGGTGCCGGGACCCCAATCGGCGCGCAGGCTGCCGACCGCGCACGGCGCGAACACCCGGCGCACCCCGAGCGAACGCAGCGCCCACATGTTCGCCTGGTAGGGCAGGGTGTGCGGCGCGAACTCGTGCTGCTTGCCGTGCCGGGGCAGGAAGGCGACGGCGCGGCCCTCGACCTCCCCGATCGCGACCGGCGCACTCGGCGCGCCATACGGTGTGTCGACCTCGACGTGCACCGCGTCGTGGTCGAAGAAGTCATAGAAACCGCTGCCGCCGATAACGGCGAGTGCGGGCCGGGGAAGCGAACTCATAGCGCCGATTCTTCCGCCCGGGCCGACCCCGCGCAGCACCGGGGACCTGTCATCTGACATTTCGACCGCGAAACTGTACCCTAGGGGGGTATTAGTTCGCCACGCGAGCTACCAGGCAGGCGAGGAGACCACGGTGACAACACCCACCCCCGACACCGCGACCGGCGACGAGCACGCGGGCCACGCAGGCCACGGCTACATCACCGCCAAGGACGACTACCTCAAGCGACTGCGCCGCATCGAAGGTCAGTCGCGCGGCCTCCAGCGGATGGTCGAAGAGGAAAAGTACTGCATCGACATCCTCACCCAGGTCTCCGCCATGACCAAGGCACTACAGGCCGTCGCGATGGGGCTGCTCGAGGATCACATCTCACACTGCGTCGTCGACGCGGCGATCGCCGGTGGACCCGAGGCCGAAGCCAAGATCAAAGAGGCCACCGACGCCATCGCCCGGTTGGTCAGGTCCTGACCGCCTCACGAAATCACCAGTGAGCCCGCGAGCCGTACTGTTCACAGCGACCACGATGTCGTCGCCGACCTGGTGATACACGGTGAATCCGAAGAACGCGGCGACGTGGACCTGCTCCCGCCACAGGTCCACGCGCCGGTCCGGGCACACATGGTCGGCTCCCCCCAGGACGCCGACCCGGCCCAGTTCGGTGTGGTAAACCGCCGACGGCGCCACACCGTCGGCGAAGACTTCACGTTCCAGTGGCGTCACTGGAACTCGGACCCCCGGTCGACCGACTTCAGCCATCGCCACCACGACGAGCTGTGCTCCACCGGCCCCGGCATCCTCGATGAAGCCGATCGCCTGCGCCTGCGGGCAGATGCAGCCACGCGGGCTCGGCCTGCACCGCTGCCGCCCTGATCCGAATCGGCATCGTGATCGCTCCTCGTACCGCACTGGTCCAACGAAATCCAGTGTGCTGCGAGAACGATCGTGCCGGCAGTCCTCCCGCGCCAAGCCTCTGACAATCAGTGCCACGTTGATCAGCCGATGTGTGACTGCCGATATTCGCCGGGCGTCATCCCGGTCTCCTGCTGGAACACCCGATAGAAGTGCCGTTCGGAGGCGAATCCCGAGGCGTAAGCGACCGCTGCGGGCGGATGGCTTCTCGTGCGGGCCAGCAGCTTCCGCGCATGCATGATCCGCAATCTGCGCAGGGTGGTGCTGAGGCTGTCGCCAGTACCGTCGAAGATTCGGAACAGCGTGCGGCGCGAGATGTGACAGGCCGCGGCCACCTCGTCGACGGTCAATTCCGGGTCGGTGCACCGCTTTCGGAGGTAGACCATGACGTGTTCGCGACTGAGCGCGTCGGCAGGAGCCTCGACAGGTTCGCTCCCCGCGGCGAGCAGCACCGCCGAGCCGAGGAGGTCGAGCGCACTCCTGGCCAGGATGTCGGCCTGTGCGGGCGATTGCGCGCGGACCCGGGCGAGCTCACGAAAGTAGGTGGCCACCACACCCGCCGGGCTGTCCGGAGCAATCGCGGTGGCGGTCGGTATGCGGACCTCGGCGAGACCCGGCTGCAGGCGGAGCAGTCGCGTGGGCACTCGCACGAGCACCTGCTCGTAGGACACGCTGTCGTGCCAGAGCGAGGGCCGCGCGGTGTCGAGGAACGTCATCTCGCCCGGCTTCAGTAGCACCGAGCGGCCGTCTTGGGTGAGCCGGGCATGACCGGCGACCTGAATGCTGACAAGCAGGTATTCCTCGTCGGCACACGCCACATGCGTCTTGGTGCGCCGGAATTCCTGATTCCCACCCGCGAGCGCGGTCAGCGAGAAGTCGGCGACACCGGGCAAGGCACTGCTGGTGAGCCTGCCGAACGTGGGCGCGTCCAATGTGGGATCGAGCGCGAGTGGGAAATACGTCTTCGTCATCAACGCCTCCCACTGCTCGAACTCCGCACTGCGCGGTGTCAGCGCCGAGAACTCCAGCGTCGTCGTTTCGTTCGCCACAGGCGACCTCCGGAAACGAGAATCGGGTACTGCCGTCAGTGCGGCATCGTCCAGAAGAATACCCCCGCTCCACGCATCGAATGCAATTGCAAATGTACTTACATTCAGTCTTGACCAGGTAAAACCTCTCTGCGCAAGCCTCTTTCAGCACGCTCCGGTACGAGGGCCGCGGACATCACCCGACACACGTGCGCGCGGTGTACCGGAAGACGTGACCGGGCCGTGTTTACTGGTGGTTGCCAGCAGGATGCTCGTCGACGCGCCACCGGGAGGACACGTCCATGTCTGCCGAATCCGCCGTCCTGTCCGTGCGCTCCGAGGACGGCCGCTCGTTCGTCGTCGAGAACGCCGCGGCCAGCCCCTTCCCCGCCGGATCCCTGATCGTGGTCAGTTGCGCGGGGCGCAGGCAGCTCGGGCTGGTCGAGGAGCGCACGGCGACCGTGCCCGTCGGGTTGCGGGGCAGGTTGATCGGCGAACTCACCGATGACGGGATCGACACCAGAGCCAGTCACGCGTTCGACGGCGGGGAGATCGGCCCCGCCGATCGCGACACCGTCACCGCGCTCCACCACATCACCGGCGCCGAGCTCGAGGTCGGCGTGAGCCTGTCGGCGCCCGGCGGCCCCGCCCGGCTGCTCCCCACCCGCTTCAACCGGCACACGTTCTGGTGTGGACAGAGCGGTTCCGGCAAAACCTATGCTCTCGGCGTCGTCCTCGAGCAGTTGATCGCGCACACCGCGCTGCCGATCGTCATCTTCGACCCGAATTCCGATTTCGTCCGCATCGGCGAGGTGATCCCCGGCGCCACCGGCCCCACCGCGCAGGCCCTGCGCGAGCGCGACATCCGCGTCCTGCGACCGAAATCCGAACCACCCGGCCGCCTGCGGGCGAAGTTCATCGACATGCCCTTGACCTCGAAGGCCGCTGTGCTGCAGCTGGATCCGGTGGCCGACAGGGAGGAGTTCAACGAACTGATCCATCTGGCGTCGGCGATGTCCGGCGAAGTCCACGATGTCCTGGACAACCTGCGCGCTGTCGAGAACACGGCTCGCCGCCGGCTCGCGATGCGCGTGGAGAATCTGGGGCTGCTCGACTGGGAGGTCTGGGCGGGAGCCGACCAGGCGGTCACCGAGATCGTCGCCGATCGCCCCGATGTGACAGTCCTGGATCTCGGCGGATTCTCCACGCCCGCACAGCAACTCGTCGTCGCCTTGTCGCTGCTCGACGATCTGTGGGCCAAACGCGAGGAACGCCGCCCGGTTCTGCTGGTGATCGACGAAGCGCACAACCTCGCCTCACCCCGACTCGAATCGCCGGTGGCCGTCGCGGTGCGCGAGCGGTTGATCCAGATCGCCGCCGAGGGGCGCAAATTCGGCCTGTGGTTGCTGCTGTCGACACAGCGGCCGTCAAAGGTGCACCCCGGCATCATCTCTCAGTGCGACAACCTCGCCTTGATGAAGATGACCTCCCCCTCCGACCTGGAGGAACTCGGCACCTACTTCGGCTACGCGCCGAGCGGCCTGCTCGCCCAGGCGCCCTGGTTCCGGCAGGGTGAGGCGTTGCTGGCGGGCGGATTCGTCCCGACGCCCGCACTGGCCAAGGTGAACGCCCGGCTGACCCGTGAAGCGGGCGCCGATGTCTCGGTGCCGCTGCGATGACCTCCGGCTTCGTCGCACTGTGGTTCGCGGCCGTCGTCTCAGGCCCCCGTGAGGCCGACGCGCACCGGCTCACGCCGCACGATCCGACCGCTCGGTCCCCGGAGCGGCAGGCGCTCACCGCGGGGCGCGGCCGCGGCGGCCGGGCGCACGGTGCGGCCAAGATCTAGATCGGCGTAGAGCAGTCCCTCGTCACCTTCGGCCAGCGGTGCGGCGAGTTCGAGTCCGCCGGGCCCGAAGATCCGCGAGACCCCGCCACCGCCACGCAGCAGGCGCCGCTCCGGCATCCGCGCGTCGACGACCTCCCAGCCTGCCACCGGCACGACCGCGACGGGCGCGATGACATGGGTCGATCCGTCCATCGCGTAGCGAACACTGGCGGCGGTATTGAGATCGGGCCCCCATTCCTTGCCCTCCCCGTAGTACACGGTGAAGCCCGACCACGCGGCGATGTGGAGCTGCTCGCGCTGATCGTGCATCTGTCCACGCAGGTCGGCACGGAGATGATCGGCGCCGCCGAGTACGCCGATCCGGCCGTGCACGGTGTCACGAACCAGCGGTCCCCCACCGGGCGCGGCATTGAAGACAGTGCGCTCGAGCCCGGTCGGTTCCGCCTTGCGAGCGACGGCGATGGTGCCGTCGGCATCGATCAGCGCCTGGGACATGAAGACCTCGTGTCCGGCCCGCTCGGCGAAGCCGATCGAGACGTGCACGCCCGTGCGCCGGGCGGCGTAGGCGATGGCGCGCAGTTCGGGGCCGTCGGCGGTCAGCGCGTTGGCCAGATACCTGGCCAGGAATTCCTCGCCCCAATCGACCGAATTGAGCCACATCCACCACGGGAATCCGGGCAGGAATGTCTCCGGAAAAGCAATCACTTGCGCGCCGCCGCGTTCGGCCGACGCGATGTATTCGATTGTCTGTTCGACTCCGGCAGACAGATTCAACCACTTCGGCTCGGCTTGCACCGCTGCCACGCGTACCCGACTCATCGTGCCCCCTTGTCGCTCAACCAGTGAAGAGTGTTCAATTCACTCTCTCGCAGAATGGCGCCACACAAACTGTCATCCCGTGCCAGCCGACTGACGGTCTGTGCCAATCCGCCGATTGCGATGAGTTTCGCCGAATGTCTACCGAATATCGCGTGAGAACGGCGGTATCAGATAGACAGCGCGCTCGACGCGAGCATGCGGAATTCGCCGGGAGTCATCCCCGTCTCCAGCCGGAAGGCCCGGAAGAAGTGTCGCTCGGAGGCGAAGCCGGACGCGAGCGCGACCGTCGCGGTCGCCCTGCCGGGGTCGCGGGTGAGCAGGGTGCGCGCGCATTCCACCCGCATACGCCGCAGCACGGCGCTGAGTCCGTCTTCCACATCACCGAAGAGCCGGTACAGCGTTCGACGCGACACCAGACAGGCACGGGCGATGTCGTCGATGGTCAGGCCAGGGTCGGCGCACCGGGTCCGCATGAAGGACAGCACCTGCTCGCGGGACAGCGCCTGCGCGGGCTGACCCGACGGGATCTCCCCCGAGGCCAGCCGGACCGCGGAGGCGAGCAGTTTGACCCCGTTGTCGGCCAGGACAGTCGCATGGCCGGGAGCGCTCTGCTGGATACGGGCCAGATCGCGAAAGAAGCCGGCGACCGCCCCACCCGCGCTGTCGGCGGTGACCGTCACCGCGGTCGGCAACGGGGATCCACCCGGGCCGAGCTGCTGACGCAGGACCTCGAGTGGCGTCTGGACCACGACTTGCGCCCACGGACCCTCCAGGTCCCAGTGGTATGGGCGCGAGGTGTCGTAGAAGACCATGTCGCCGGGGCGGACCAAGGCGACTCGATCGTCTTGGTGCAGCAGTCCGGAACCTTCGGTCAGGATGGAGACCAGGAGGAATTCACCGTCGGTCTTCGCGATTCCGCGCGGGGTGCGGCGGATGCGCTGGCCGCTCGCGCGGACCGTCGACAGATCGAAGCCGGGGTGACTGCTGCGCTCGATGCGGCCGTGGAAGGTGCCGTCACCGCTCGGATCCGCCATCAGCGGGACGTAACTCTCCGACAGCAGCGACTCCCATTCGGCAAACGATTCGCGTGCTCCGGCGCGCGTCTGCGCGATCTCCATGCCAACCACCTCGCTTCCTATCCGAGTCGAACAGCAAACAGTTGGCGTCGCACAATCGTCGGGCTCGCCCGTGGCCGAGCCTGCCAGATCAACCGTCCAATTTCCATCAGCTGTTTCCGAATGGGATGGTTTGCCGACATCGGAAATGCGTCTAGCACTGCCGATTCCAGCGGATAACCGACCCGGGTCTTTCAATATGAAACATCCATGTGAGGCACATCACCTAACCCGGCTTGACGGCAATCGTCAGCCGATATCGGCGCCGGAACGAGCTACTACTCGGTACTCACCCGGCGTCATACCCGTCGCCGCGTGGAACGCACGATAGAACTGCCGCTCGGTGGCGAATCCCGATGCGGTCGCCACCGCGGCGATCGAACGGAAGTCGCTCGCCACGAGCAACACCCGCGCCCGCTCCAACCGCATTCCGCGCAGGACCGCCCCGAGCCCGCCCTCGAATTCCGCGACCACCCGATAGAGCGTGCGCCGCGACACCCGGCAGCCGTCCGCGATCCGTTCGATCGTCAGTTCGGGGTCGGTGAAATGGGCGCGCAGATAGTCCAGCACCTGCTGCCCGTTCACCGCCGCGATCTGCGCCCGGCCGGGTCGCTCGCCCGCCGCGATGGTGGCCGCCGCACCGAGGAGGTCGATACCGCTGCCCGCGAGCACCGCCGCCGACGCCGGATCGGTGCTGTGCAGCTGGGCGACCTGGCGGAAGAATCTGGCGAGCATCAACCCGACGCCCCCTTCCCCGATCACCATCCCGGCAGGCAGCAGATCAGCACGGATACCCAGGTAGTCGACGACCTGCTGCCGGGGCACCCGGACCGTGAGATCCTCGATCAGGCCCTCCGAGCGCCACCGAATCGGCTGTTCGGTGTCGTAGAAGATCATCGCGCCCGGTGCCAGCTCGACGCGGTTGCCCGCGTGCTCCACCTGGGCGTGGCCGGCGAGCACCACGCTACCGATGACGTGGAAATCGTCGGCCCTGGCGATATGCCTGCGCGTGCGGCGCAATTCGTGACCCTCGGCCACCACGGTGCCTACAGAGATGTCCCCGAAATCGGCCGACCTGATCCGCCCCTCGAACGCGCGTGACACAGTGGGCGCGATCGACACCTCGGTGATCGCGCCGGCGACCAGCTGTTCCCAGTGCGCGAAAGCGTCCGGCGGCGCGATCTCCGCGGTCGAGCAGATCTCGGGAAATCCTTCGAACGACGTCATCGCCCGACGTCGCTATTCCACCGCGACAGGGCGCACGCTCGCCCCGAATTCAGCTGACGCCATTCGTGTCTCCGCCATGATCGCTGCCACTCGTCGAATGCGGTGACCGAGGAAGTATCCATCGTCTGGGAAATCTAGCATCGCCCCCGATTACCACACCGATAACGTGAGCGCCGCCACCACAACTCGGCGGCCGAGACAAGAAAATTTCCTTACTTTCTTCGACTAGGGAAAGTCTCGAACAAATATCGGATCGCCACTCGACAGTTCAGGTGTCACAGAATTCGGTGAACGGATACCGCTATTAATCGCCGCAGCAACCGCCCTCTGGCACCGGCACAGTTCTGGATTCCCGGGTTTGGGCATTACGCGCGGCGAGGTCGGCGTCGGCAGGATAGTCGACGGCGATGAGGCTCAAACCGTGGGCGGGAGCTACCGTCACCGAGCTGGAACGTGCCGTCTCGGCGAGCAGGGACGTAGTCCATTCGGGGTCGCGGCGGCCCTCGCCGACCGCGAGGACGGCGCCGACGAGGCTGCGGACCATCGACCAGCAGAAGGCATCGGCGCTCACGTAGGCGGTGAGCAGGTCGCCGTCACGTTCCCAGTCGAAGCGCTGAAGTTCGCGGATGGTGGTCGCGCCCTCGCGACGTCGGCAGAAGGCGGCGAAGTTGTGCAGGCCCAACAGGTTTCGTGAAGCGGCGCGCATGGCCTCGAGTTCTACGCCGGGCTTGCACGGCACCACCCCGCGCGCCTGCAACGGCTGGGCGCCGTAGGGGGCGGTGGTGAGCCGGTAGGCGTAGTGGCGGCGCATCGCGGAGAAGCGGGCGTCGAACTCGGGCACAGCGGTACGGATTTCGGTGATCCGCACGTCCTTGGGCAGGAACTTGGCCATCCGGTACAGCAACTTGTCGGCGTCGAACTCGGACTCGGTGTCGAAGTGCGCGACCTGTCCCTCGGCGTGCACACCCGCGTCCGTGCGGCCGGCGACCGTCAGCTGCAGCGGCTCACGCAACACCTTCGACAGCGACTCCTCCAGCACGCCCTGCACGGTGCGCAACCCCGGCTGACGTGCCCAGCCGGTGAAATCGGTGCCGTCATAACTGATCCCGAGCCGCACCCGAGTCATGCCATCCTCCTGAATTCGCACGCGGAAAAGAACCGAGCCCGCCACCCACGAAGGGTGACGGGCTCGGCAGAACTCCTGAGAATCAGGCGTCCTTCTTGTCCTCGGTGGCCTCGTCGGCGGCCGGGGCGTCAGCCACGGTCTCGTCGGCGACGGTCTCCTCGACCTCAGCGGCCGGGGCCTCTTCGGTCTTCTGCGAAGCGGCGACGCGACGGGCCCGATCGGCCTCGTTGGTCACGGTCTTCTCGCGGACGAGTTCGATGATGGCCATCGGCGCGTTGTCACCCTTGCGCGGCAGCGCCTTGGTGATACGGGTGTAGCCACCCTCGCGACCCTCGAACGAGGGGCCGATGTCCGCGAACAGGACGTGCACGACGTCCTTGTTGCGGATGTCCTTCATGACCTCACGACGGTCGGCAAGGCTGCCGCCCTTCGCCTTGGTGATGATCTTCTCGGCGTAGGGACGCACCGCCTTGGCCTTGGCCTCGGTGGTCGTGATCCGACCGTGCTCGAAAAGCGCCGTGGCCAGGTTGGCGAAGATCGCCTTCTGGTGCGACGCCGAGCCGCCGAACCGGCGGCCCTTCTTGGGCTTGGGCATTGTGGGTTTCTCCTGGGCGTATTAAAGCTGTTCGGTTTCGGCGTAGTCCTGCTCGCCGCCGTCGGTATCACTGAACGTGCCGCTGTCGCTCCACGTTCCGGTGCTCGCGTCGTAACCCACCACGGAGGACGGGTCGAACGACGCCGGGCTGTCCTTGAGCGAGAGGCCCAGCGTGTGCAGCTTGACCTTCACCTCGTCGATGGACTTCTGGCCGAAGTTGCGGATGTCGAGCAGGTCCGACTCGGTGCGGGCAACGAGCTCGCCCACCGTGTGCACACCCTCGCGCTTGAGGCAGTTGTAGGACCGGACGGTGAGGTCCAGGTCCTCGATCGGCAGACCGAACGAGGCGATGTGATCTGCCTCGGCCGGGCTGGGGCCGATCTCGATGCCCTCGGCTTCGACGTTGAGCTCACGGGCCAGGCCGAAGAGCTCGACCAGGGTCTTACCGGCCGAAGCCAGCGCGTCCCGAGCCGTGATGGAGTTCTTGGTCTCCACGTCGAGGATGAGACGGTCGAAGTCGGTGCGCTGCTCGACACGGGTGGCCTCGACCTTGTAGGTCACCTTGAGCACCGGGGAGTAGATCGAATCCACCGGGATCCGGCCGATTTCCGCGCCGGTCGCCTTGTTCTGCACGGCGGGCACGTAACCGCGGCCCCGCTCGACGACGAGCTCGATCTCGAGCTTGCCCTTGTCGTTCAGGGTGGCGATGTGCATGTCCGGGTTGTGCACGATGACGCCGGCAGGCGGAACGATGTCACCGGCGGTGACGGTGCCCGGGCCCTGCTTACGCACGTACATGGTGACCGGCTCGTCCTCTTCGGAGGACACGACCAGGCCCTTGAGGTTCAGGATGATGTCGGTGACATCTTCCTTCACGCCGGGGACGGTGGTGAACTCGTGCAGGACGCCGTCGATGCGGATGCTCGTGACCGCGGCCCCCGGGATGGAGGACAGCAGGGTACGACGCAGCGAGTTGCCGAGGGTGTAACCGAAGCCCGGCTCGAGGGGTTCGATGGTGAACTTCGAGCGGTTCTCCGCCACAACCTCTTCGGTCAGTGTCGGACGCTGGGAAATCAGCATGAGGATCTACTTCCTGTTCAGGGCATCCGCTATTTGATGCCTCGTCAGTGATTGCGGGGGTCGCCGCGTAGCGACCCCCACCGTTAAGCGATTACTTCGAGTAGTACTCGACGATGAGCTGTTCCTGCAGCGGCACATCGATCTGCGCGCGCTCGGGCAGCTGGTGCACCAGGATGCGCAGGCGGCCGGGGACGACCTGCAGCCAACCGGGAACCGGACGGTCGCCGACGGTCTCGCGAGCCACCTGGAACGGCAGCGTCGGGAGCGACTTCTCCTTGACATCGATGATGTCGTACTGGGAGACCTGGTAGCTGGGGACGTTCACCTTGACACCGTTGACGATGAAGTGACCGTGGCTGACCAGCTGACGGGCCTGACGACGGGTACGGGCCAGACCGGCGCGGTACACGACGTTGTCCAGACGCGACTCGAGCAGACGGAGCAGGTTGTCGCCGGTCTTACCCTTGAGGCGGTTGGCCTCTTCGTAGTAACGACGGAACTGCTTCTCCATGACGCCGTACGAGAAGCGAGCCTTCTGCTTCTCCTGCAGCTGCATGAGGTACTCGGATTCCTTGATCCGCGCGCGGCCGTGCTGGCCGGGCGGGTAAGGACGACGCTCGAACGCCTGGTCGCCTCCGACGAGGTCGACGCGCAGACGACGCGACTTGCGGGTGATGGGGCCTGTATAACGTGCCATTTTGAGCTTTTTCCTTTCCCGCTATTAGACGCGACGCCGCTTGGGCGGACGGCAGCCGTTGTGCGGCTGAGGAGTGACATCGGAGATCGAGCCGACCTCCAGGCCGGCGGCCTGCAGCGAACGGATCGCGGTCTCGCGGCCCGAACCCGGGCCCTTCACGAACACGTCGACCTTCTTGACGCCGTTCTCCTGCGCCTTGCGGGCAGCGTTCTCGGCAGCGAGCTGCGCGGCGAACGGGGTGCTCTTACGCGAACCCTTGAAACCGACGTGACCCGACGACGCCCACGAGATGACATTGCCCTCGGGGTCGGTGATCGAGACGATGGTGTTGTTGAACGTGCTCTTGATGTGCGCGTGGCCGTGCGGGATGTTCTTCTTATCCCGGCGACGCGACTTCTGAGTCTTCTTCGGGCCAGCGGCCCGGCTCTTCGGAGGCATACGCTATCCCTACTTCTTCTTGCCGGCGACGGTCTTCTTCGGACCCTTGCGCGTACGCGCGTTGGTCTTGGTGCGCTGACCACGAACGGGCAGGCCACGACGGTGGCGGATGCCCTGGTAGCAGCCGATCTCGATCTTGCGACGAATATCGGCCTGAACCTCGCGGCGCAGGTCACCTTCGACCTTGTAGTCCGAAGCCTCGATGTACTCGCGGAGCTTCGCCAGGTCGTCGTCGTTCAGGTCCTTGGAGCGCAGGTCGGGGCTGACGCCCGTCTCGGCCAGGATCTGGGTGGCGCGGGTGCGCCCGATTCCGAAAATGTAGGTCAGCGCGATCTCCATGCGCTTTTCGCGCGGGAGATCAACGCCCATCAGACGTGCCATGTGGCAGGTTCCTTAATGGTTGCGGAGGTCTGCTCCCCGTCCGTCCCCCCGTCTTCACAAAGGTGGGGGCACCGGCCTCCGTGCCGGTGGATGGCGCGCACAAGTGCGTGCGTGCTGGAACTGGGAGTGCTTCTTTCGGTCAGTCCGATCAGACGATCGGTGCCCGGTGGTGAGGCTGAATCAGCCCTGACGCTGCTTGTGGCGCAGGTTGTCGCAGATCACCATGACCCGACCATGACGGCGGATCACCTTGCACTTCTCGCAGATCTTCTTGACGCTCGGATTAACCTTCACGTCAGTCCAATCTTGTATTGGTCCACACAGGTGGTGTGAACACAGTTTTTCCCCAGCCAGAGGACCGGGGAAGTCTGGTGTGCGTCCCGTTGCCGGGACACTGTGCGACGCCGCGCGCCGGTGAGGCTCGCGACGCCGTCAGGCATCACTTGTAGCGGTAGACAATCCGGCCGCGTGAGAGGTCGTACGGCGACAGCTCGACGACCACGCGGTCTTCCGGAAGGATACGAATGTAGTGCTGCCGCATCTTTCCGCTGATGTGCGCGAGAACCTTGTGACCGTTCTCGAGCTCGATCCGGAACATCGCATTGGGCAGCGGCTCGACAACTCGACCCTCGACCTCGATGGCCCCGTCTTTCTTCGCCATATCCTCCGCGATCCCGGTTACGCTCAACCTGAGTTTGATGGCCGTCCGCGTGTGTAGCGTCAACCAAGAGCCCGTCGACATGCATGCGAACAGTCGGCGCATAGGTGCACCGCCGCTCAAGCTTACCGGGCCGGGCGGCCAGAGGCAAAAGTGCCCCGAACCGTACACCCTGACCGGGCCCCGTGCCGCACAATCGGGAGGCCTGCGCGCGCGCCGCCCTGAGCACGGTGTCGAGCCACCGGGCGGCCACCACGCCGTGGGGGTTGTCGCGTAAACTCACCGGCGTCGGAGAAGTGGGTCGATCAGATCGGGGGACCCTGGTGAGCGAGGCGTGCCGGTGAGCCGCAACAACGACAGCCTCCCCATGCTGCCGCCGTGGCTGTCGGAGAGCGACGTCACACAGGTCGGTTACGAGGCTCCGGTCGAGAACCTGCCCCAGGACGACGAGATCGACGACGCACCCAAACGCCGCCGCTTCATGGGCGGGCGCGGTGACGACGCGCCGCGCAAGGAAAAGGGCAGGCGCCGCCGCAAGGATCGCGAATCCGAGGAAGAGACAGCCACCCCACGTCCGGGCGAGGCTGTCGATCAGCGCCGCCCCGCCGAGCCGACCCACCAGTCCGGTTCCGGCTGGTCCACCCCGCAGCAGCCCGCCGACCCGCTGATCCCCGGCCCGTCCCACCAGCAGCCCCGCCGCGACGAGCAACCGCGTCCGCAGCCCACCTACGAGCAGCCCGCACCCCAGACCGGCCGCGACGCGTCGCAATACCAGCAGGCCGCGCCCGCACAGCCGAACGCCGGGTGGCCACAGCCGAACGCCGGGTGGCAGGCCGCCCCGAACCCGCTGACTCCCCCGGTCAACGCGCCGTTGTCATCGGCGGATCCGGCACCGCGACCGGACGCCAACGGTCCGTCGTCGATTCCGGGGCCCTCGGCCGCGGATCCGGCGCCGTGGGCAGGCGGTCAGGCGTCGACAGCGGCTCCGTGGTCGGCAAGTCAGCCACCGGCAGATCACGCGCCGACATCCACCGGTACACCCCCTCCGCTCCCGCCGTCGCCCACCAGCGTGCCCACACACACGGGCCCGGCAATACCCGCGCCGACCAGCGAGGCCGTGGACCACGCCGCGAACGCGCTCCCGACCCGGACGCCCGCGCCACCGTCGACCGGCTTCACCCCGCTCGGCCCGAACCAGCAGCGCCCCGACCTTCCCCCGCCCCCTCCGCTGCCGGACCCGCCCGCGCGTCCGACCCAGGCCCCACCGCGCCTGACCGTCCCGCCGCAGCCGACTACCGCCGAGCCCCGGCCGGTCGCCGCCGAACCCCTGCCGGTCGCCGCCGAACCGCAGCCGACCACCGCCGAATCCCGGCCGGTCGCCGCCGAACCGCAGCCGATCGGCGCCGATAAGGCGGTCGAGCAGGCAGACCATGCGCCATCGCCGGTCACCGCGCGTGACGAGGTCGAACAACACGCCACAGACACACCGTCGACACCCGCGCCCAGCGAGGTCGCGCAGTCCGCCGATGTGGAACCACGCCCGCCGTCGTCGTTCCATGAAGCCGAGCAGGCCACACCGCCTCGTCGCGCAGCGGCCGAGGTGGCCGAACCATCCCCGGCGACAACAGCTGCGGAGGCCACCGAATCGCCGACAACCGGTGCGCGCCACTCGGCCGACGGGCGGTCCGCGCCCGATGAGGACGCGGTCGCGTCACGACACGGGTCGCCGTACAGCTCCGCCGAGTCCGTAGCTCCGCAACAGCCGCCGGCTACCGAGCAGCGGTCGCCGTACGCATCGGGCGAGCGCGTGCCGCCGTCGGCTTACCCCGCGACGCAGTACAACTCGGTCCCCGGTGACCCGACACCGGTCGCGCCGACGCATGCGCCGGATGGGCGGACCGAGGTGTACCGGTCCGATGATCCGCGGCTACAGGGCAGTGCGCCGGGTGAGCACGGGCAGGCGAGTCGGCAGGGTGGCACGAACCCCGCGGAACAAGCACGCGCCGCGCAGACCGGGTATCGCTCGGGTGAATTCGTGCAGGCGGCCGACACCGCGTCGCCGTATCCCCGCCCCGACGGCACCCCGGCCCAGCACCAGCAGCCCGACGGTCTGCCCACGTACGGTCCCGACGGCGTCGCCCAGCGGCCCGACGGCGCGGCACCGCAGTATCGGCCCGATGCCGCACCCGCGCAGCAGCCCGACGGCGCCCCCGTGCAGCAGTATCGGCCGGACGGCTCCCCCGCTCCGCACTATCAGCAGCCGAATCAGGGGGCGCAGCAACAGTTCCCGCCGAACGGTCCGGCCCCGCAGTACCAGTCCGACGGCACGCCCGTGCCGCAGTACCAGCCCGACGGCACGTCGGCACAGCAGTACCAGCAGCCGCAAGGCCCCGGTCAGCAGTACCAGCCCGACGGCACGCCCGCGCAGCAGTACAACCAGCCCAACGGGCCCGGCCCGCAGTACCAGCCCGACGGCACACCGGCCCAGCAGTACCAGCAGCCGAACGCGCCGCAGCAGTACCAGCAGTCGGCCAACTACCAGCAGGGCAACCAGCAGCCCTACGGCCAACCGGGTTGGGGCGCACAGCCACAGGGCTACCAGCCCTCGCTCGACGACGTCCCGGTCAAGCGCGCCAAGAAGGCTCCCGGCAGTGGTTGGCGCAAGGCCGTGCATCACGTGTCCGGCGGTGCGATCAACCCGGGGATGTCCGCCGAGGAGCTGCGTCTGCAGGAACTCGTGGCCCGTATCCGCCAGCCTGTGCGCGGCGACTACCGCATCGCGGTCCTCTCGCTGAAGGGCGGCGTCGGCAAGACCACCACCACCACCGGTCTCGGCTCGATCTTCGCCTCGATCCGCGGCGACCGAGTGATCGCCGTCGACGCCAACCCCGACTTCGGCACCCTGTCGCAGCGCGTCGCGATCCAGACCCGCTCGACCGTGCGCGACCTGCTGCTCGACCCGGCGATCCAGCGCTACTCCGACGTCCGCAGGCACACCTCCCAGGGCTCGAGTCGCCTGGAAGTCCTTGCCAGCGAGCGCGATCCGGCCGCGTCGGAAGCGTTCAACGACGAGGAATACCGGGCCGTGGCCCGCATCCTGCAGCGCTTCTACAACATCATTCTCACCGACTGCGGCACCGGTCTGATGCACTCGGCGATGAGCGGCGTCCTCGACCTCGCCCATTCGCTCGTGCTCATCTCCTCGGCCGCCATCGACGGCGCCCGCAGCGCCGCCGCGACCCTGGACTGGCTGTCCCTGCACGGCCACGACCATCTGGTCCGCAACGCGGTGGTCGTGATCAACCTCCCGCGCGAGGGCTCACCGAACGTCGGTGTCCAGCAGCTGCGCGAGTACTTCCTGTCCCGCTGCCGCGCCGTTCACATCATCCCGTTCGACGAGCACCTCTCCGAGGGCGCCGAGATCGACTTGCACCGCTTGCACAAGACCACCAAGCGCGCGTACGTGGAACTGGCGGCGACGGTGGCCGACGAGTTCGGCGTCCACCACCACCGCCTCGGCTGACACGCACGACACACCACGCCCCGCGGGGCGTGGTGTGCGGTCGAAGGGCTAGCTCACCACTCGGGCAGCCGCCTGCGCCCGGCCAGTACGTCACGCACCAGATCGTCGTAGGCGTCGGCCAGTTCGGCCAGGTGATGCCACGCGCAGTGCAGCATTTCGTCGTTGGCCGCCAACGTCATCAGGGCGTGGTGCGCTCGCACGGAAGCCTCGGCCATGCGGTCGATGACCGAGCCGACGGTCTCCGTGTGCAGCGTGGCGCCGAGGCGGTGCTGCGGGATGGCCCGCAGAACCCAGTCGTCGATCGCCAGCACCAGTTCACTACGCCGGCAGTCGATTTCGCGCAGGACCACCGGATCGGTGTCGACTCGGCCCCCGCGCCCGACGATCCGTTTCTCGTGCAGCACGGCCAGATCACGCGCGAACCACAGCAGCGGTCCCCCGACCACCCGATGTCCGCGACACGCCCGGACGAGAATGTCGGAGAGGGGTAACAGACCGGTAGCTGCCGGGAGCCCGGCGGTATCGACACTCCGCACTGTGTCGGGGAAAGCCATTACAACTGTAGAACTCTCCGAACCAGCCACGTTGCCTCGCCGTCATCGCCGCAGAGCACCGGATCAGGACGTTCATTACAATAAACCTCGCAAGCTTTCTGTCAAGCATTACTCGGCCGTAGGTAACCGATACGAGTACACTTCGTTACCTGCACGACCTACCGAGGAGCATGATGGCGGACGGTCCGACCTATCTCCGGATCGCGAACCTCCTCCGTGAGGAGATCCACGCGGGCACATGGAAACCGGGCGACCGGTTACCCAGCCACTCCGAGCTCGCCGATCAGATGCAGGTCTCGATCACCACCTCGCGCAACGCGATTCAGGTGCTCGTCGCCGAAAATCTCGTCTACACAGCAACTTCCCGCGGCACCATCGTGCGCAACCAGGAGGTCCTGGAGTCGGTGGTCACCGACCACATCCGGCGCGATCGACCCAGGTCGGCACACGACATCTTCGAGGAGATCGCGCGCGCGGCCAACCGGGAACCGTCCAAGCAATTCAGCACCAGGATGGAACCCGCGAACACCGAAGTCGCGCGCTGGCTCGGTGTCGCCACCGATTCCTGGGTGCTCGCGCGCACGGTGGTGCAGTACCTGGACAACGAACCGTGGTCGTGGGAGGTGAGTTTCTACCCCCGCGACCTCGCCGAAGCCGCGGGCATCGACTCGCCACACGACATCCCCGAGGGCACCACCCGCCGCCTGGCCGATCGCGGCTACGGCGAGACCGCCCACCGCGACACCGTGCTGGCGCGCGCCGCCACCGCCGAAGAAGCGGCAGTGCTCGGCGTCGCCACCGGCACCGTCCTGCTCGACCATCTGCGCATCGGCGCCAACCATGAACGCGTCACCCGCGCCACCCGCCACCGTTCCCTGGCGGGCCGCAACCAGCTGGCCTATCAGCTCGGCGACAACACGGGCACCGACGTCATCGCCCGCACGTTGGGCATCGCACCCGGGTTGGCCGTCGCGCTGCCATGACGGTGCGCCTGCGCCCGGCCACCCTGGGCGACCTGCCGCTGATCTGCCGCCTGCGCGTGCAGCGCACGTCGTGGCTGACGGCACGCGGGTCGGATCAGTGGACAGTGGCGGGACGCGGTCGACCGATCGAGATCTTCGCCGGGGCGGTCGGGCGGGCGCTGGATCGCGGTGAGACGTGGATCGCGGAGGTCGACAGTGAGCCCGCCGGGACGATCACGGTCAACCAGCGAGCCGATCCCGGCCTGTGGTCGACGTGGGAGCTGGCCGAGTCGGTGATCGTGCACTTCATGATCGTCGACCTGCGGTTCGCGGGTCTGCAGGTGGGGCACCGGATGCTCGCCCACGCCGCCCGGCTGGCCGACCAGAAGCACCGGGACTGGGTCCGCCTCGATGCCTGGACTGCCAACCGCCACCTCCACGACTACTACCGCCGCGCCGGCTTCACCCTGGCCCGCATCGCCGACCCACTGGCGAGGGGCCCGTCCTGCGCGCTGTTCGAACGCCGCACCGACAGCTGGTGCGGTTCACCGGTCCGCCGCCCGGCGCACCGGCGCTCCGTCCCGGCACTGCCGCTGATGGATCACTTCCCCGGCTGAGTGCGGGGTTACAGCGGTGGCAGATCGGCGATGTGCACGAGTTCGATGCCCTGGCTGCGGGAGACCAGCGTGCCTCGGCCGGGCGGCATCTTGCTCGGGCGGACATCGCCGATCAGCTTTCCCTCGTCCCGGGAACCGCTCATGATCAGCGTCTGCACCGACAGGTTCTTCATCGCGCCGAGTACCGGGTCGTACAGCGCCCGCGACGCGCCACCGATACGGCGGGTGACGACCAGGTGCAGGCCGATATCGCGTGCCTGCGGCAGGTATTCGAGCAGCGGGGCGAAGGGGTTGACCGATCCGGTGACCACCATGTCGTAGTCGTCGACGACGACATAGATCTCCGGGCCCGACCACCAGCTGCGTTCGCGCAGTTGCTGCTGGGTGATGTCGGAACCGGGAATTCGCTTGGCCAGATAGCCCGCCACCTCGGCGATCATCGGCCCACAGGTCTGTGACGAGGTCGAGTATCCGGCCAGCTGATCGCCCTCGAGCACACCGAGCATGGTGCGCCGGTAGTCGATCAGGATGACCCGCGCCTCGGACGCGTCGGACTGTTCGGCGATGCTCATCACGATGTTGCGCAGCAGCGTGGTCTTGCCGCATTCCACGTCCGCGAAGGCCATGAAGTGCGGTTCGAGACCGAAATCCAGTACCAGCGGCTGCAATTCGGACTCGCCGAGACCGACGACGACCTTGCTGCGGTCGAGCTTGACGCCCTGTCCCTTGGCGGTGGCGACGACCTCGTCGCGCGGGAAGCTCAGCGGCAGCATGCGCACCTGCGGGGCACGGCGTCCCGGATACAGCGCGATGAGCTCTTCGCGCGCCCTGGTGACACCGTCGGCGACCGTGGACGGATCGGAGTCCGAATCCAGGCGGGGCAACGCGATCAGCATGTGCAACTGTTCGCGGGTGAGACCCCGGCCCGGCCTGCCGACCGGAACCTGGTGCGCGGTGCGGCGATTCATCTCCGAGTCACCGGGGTCGCCCAGGCGCAGCTCCAGCCTGGTACCGACCTGGTCCTTGACCACCGGCCGGATCTCGGCCCAGCGCGAGGCGCCGATCATCAGGTGGACGCCGAAGGAAAGACCCTGGGTGGCAATGGCATTGATCAGCGGTTCGAGGATGTCGAATTCCTCGCGGATGGCGCCCCAGCCGTCGATCACCAGGAACACGTCACCGAACTGGTCGGCGGCGAGCAGGTCGCCCGGTGCGGCGGTGGTCCCGTTGATCTGTCGCGCCTCGAGCGCGGAGAACTTGCGACGGCGGAACTCGGCCATGGATTCGATGCCGAGCTCGGCGAATCGTTCCTCGCGCTGCCGCATGAGGGTGGTGAGCTCGGCGATGGTGCGCCGGACCCGATCGCCGTCGAGACGACCGGCAACCGAACCGACGTGCGGGATCCCGACCAGACCGGCCATGCTGCCGCCACCGAAGTCGAGGCAGTAGAACTGCACCTGCTCGGGCGTGTGCGTGGCGGCCGCGGCCAGGATGATCGTGCGCAAGGTGGTCGACTTGCCCGACTGCGGGCCACCGACCACCGCGACATTGCCCTGTGCGCCCGCGAGATTGATGGTGAGCACGTCGCGGCGCTGCTCGTAGGGCTTGTCGATGACACCGATCGGCATCCACAGCTGACCGTGCCGGTTCACCGGCGATCGCCAGTCGGGGTCGGGCAGCAACATGTCGGCGGTCGGCGATTCCTCCAGCGGTGGCAGCCACACTTCGTGGGCGGGCCTGCCGTGCCCGGTCAGCCGTTTGACCACCACATCGAGCAACGAATCCGGAATACCCTCCTCGGCGCTCTGACCACCGGGCGGGGGCGGTGGTGGGAGTTCCGGCCGACCGCGCAGGATCGGGTCGGTCTCCTCGTGTTCCGGCTCGAGCTCGGCGGCTTCGACGGGGGCCGCGGTGAAAACCACGGGCCGTTGCCCGCCGACCGGCGCGCCGTCGTCGTCGATGACCGTGCCGACCGGCGCGACATAGGAACCCGAGACGTAACTGGCGTTGAACCGAAGTGGTTCGGAGGCATCGCTTTTCAGGTAGCCCGCGCCGGGCACGCTGGGCAGGTGGTAGGCGTCGGTGATGCCGAGTACCGCGCGCGATTCGTTGGCCGAGAAGGTGCGCAGACCGATCCGGTAGGACAGGTGCGATTCCAGGCCGCGCAGCTTGTTCTCCTCCAGGCGCTGCGAGGCCAGCAGCAGATGCACGTGCAGCGAGCGACCGAGACGGCCGATCATCACGAACAGTTCGGCGAAATCCGGTTTCTGCGAGAGCAATTCGGAGAACTCGTCGACCACCACGAACAGCGCGGGTAGCGGATCGAGCGGAACGCCTGCCGCCCTTGCCTTCTCGTAGTCGGTGACGTTGGCGTAGTTGCCCGCCGAGCGCAGCAGCTCCTGGCGGCGGTTCATCTCACCGGCGAGCGCGTCCTTCATGCGGTCGACCAGCGAGAGCTCGTCCTCGAGGTTGGTGATCACGGCCGCGACGTGCGGCAGCGAGTCGAGGCCGAGGAACGTCGCGCCACCCTTGAAGTCGACGAGCACCAGGTTGAGGGCATCCGGCGAATGCGTGGTGACCAGCGAAAGTACCAGCGTACGAAGGAACTCCGACTTGCCCGAGCCGGTGGCGCCGATGCACAGGCCGTGCGGGCCCATGCCGTTCTCGGCCGACTCCTTGATGTCGATCTCGACCGGCGTGCCGTCCGGGGTGATGCCGATCGGCACCCGCAGGCGTTCCCGCGCGGTCCGCGGTCGCCACACCCTGGCCGGGTCGATCTGGGCGGCGTCGGGAATGCGCAGCAGGGCCATCAGGCCGGGGTCGCTGGTGGTGCCCTCCCCCAGGCTGACGATCTGCGCGGCCGTCGCGAGCCGGTAGCGGGCGAGTGAGCGCGCGAAGGCCGCCGCCTCGGCCGAGCTGACCTCGTCGGCCGTGGCGAACCGTTCCACCCCGGCGGCACTGCGCGCCGACACCGCGCCGTCGGCGACGACCAGTTGCAGGCCGCGGCGCGCCGCGAGCCCGTTCTCCGGCGCGGTCAGGTCGAGCACGGTCACCGAGTCGAGGCCGGATTCGCTGATGGTGCGCTCGTTGCCGCTGATGTAGCCGTCATCGATCACCACCACCAGGTGCAACCGGCCCTGGGTGGGCTGCGGATTGCGCATGAACCGGCCGCGTTCCATCAGCTCGGTCTGCAACGCCGATTCGAGCTCGCCCAGCGAGGTGTACATCATCCGCGCCGAGCCCAGTCCGTCGCGCACCGACGGATGCTGCACGTGCGGAAGCCATTTCGCCCAGGCCCAGTGCGTATCGGGATCGGCGCAGACGATGGCGACGACGAGATTGTCCGGCCCGTGGAAGGTGGTCAGTTCCATCAGCATCGCCCGCACCAGCTCGCGGCCCTCGTCGAGGTCACCACCGATATTGATGGCGGGGAAGGCCCGCAGCGAGACCGCGGTCGGCAGTTCGTGCACCACCGAATGCGTGCGGACGAAACGGCGCAGCGCCACCGTGGACACCGGTTCGAGGTCTTCGAGCGGGCCGGTTTCGGGCCTGGCCAGCTTGGTGGCGAGGCGGTGGCTACCGACGCCGACGCGCACATGCCCGAAGTCGGGGTCGTTGGGGCGGCGCTCCCACATCCGCCTGCTACCGATCAGCGAGGGCAGATCGGCGGGTTCGGGATGACTCCAGCCGAGCGTCTCGAGCTGTTTGGTGCCGGTGGTGCGCACGTCCTTGCGCACCTGGTCGAGATACCGGAAGTAGTCCTTGCGTTCCTCGTTGAGCTCGACGGCGCGCTTGGGACCACCGCCGCGCATGCCCGCCATCATGCCGACCATCGACATGAGCATCATCATCGGGAACATCATCATCATCGGATTGGCCAGCAGATTGCGGCCCATCGTGACCATCATCGCGATCATGCCGACCACCGCCACCACCATGATGACGGGCATCAGCTTCATCATCAGCGGCGACGGGATGGCGCGCTGGATCTCCGGCGGCGGGGTGAGCGCTACTTCACCACCCGGTGCGCGCGGCGGCGCGATCCGGGGGCGACGGACGAAACCTTCGGTTGCCATCGAACCCTCTACTCCTCGAATTCCTGATTGAGGTCAACACCGCGGCGGCGGAACGGGAACCCGAACGCGGCGCCGATTCCCAAGGCGGCCAACAGCAACAGCGATCCGGCGATCGCGACCTGGCGCGGGCGGGAATCCGGTTCCGGCGCCACGTAGGGTTCGGCGATCGGATGGCCGATGTCGGCGCCCCTGCTGGGCGGCTCGGCGGACAACGGTGCGGTGAGCGCCGCGAGCGGGTCGATCAGACCGGCGCCGATGGCGTCGTCACGGCCGCGCCCCGGTGCGTGCGCGGTGCGGGTGATCCGTTCGATCACCTGCTGGGCGGACAGGTCCGGAAAGCGCGACCGGATCAGCGCGGCCAACCCCGCGACATACGGTGCGGCGAAACTGGTTCCGTCGACCGGCTGCACACCCTCCATCGTCTGCACGCCGTCGACCAGCCCGGTGCCACCGGGCTTGCTGTCCAGCGACACGATGTTGCGGCCGATCGCGGCGGCCCCGACCCACGGCCCGCGCAGCGACAGCGCCGAGGGCTGGCCGTCGGCGTCGACCGAACCGACCGACAGCACGTACGGGGTGAACCACGCCGGGGACGGGACAGTGGTCACCGAACTCCAGCCGGACCCCTCGTTCTGGTTCTGGCACGGCCCGCCCTGCTCCACATTGCCCGCCGCCGCCACGACCACCACGTTGCGGTCGTAGGCGTACTTCACGGCGGCGCCGAGCGCGCCGTCGGCGGTATTGGAACCGGCTGCGGTGCAAGCCACTTCGGAGATGTTGATCACGGTGGCGCCCATGTCCACCGCGCGCACGACCGCACCGGCGAGGGTGAGCACACTGCCGTAGCCGTCGCTGCGCAGCGCACCGTCCTCCTTGACCGAACCCGCCCGGTCCTTGCGGTCGTAGGCGAGGCTGAGCTGGCGGATGGCCAGGATCTCCGCGTCCGGGGCGACCCCGACGAACGCGTCGTCGGGTGAGGGCCGGGCGGCGATGATGCCCGCCACCAGTGTGCCGTGGCCGTCGCAGTCGACGGTGCCGTCGGTATCGCTCACGTAGTCGCCGCCCGCTTGCAGCGCGGGCAGGCGCGGATGCCGGTTGACGCCGGTATCGATCACGGCCACCTTCTGCCCGGCCCCCCGGCTGAACTGCCAGGCCGAGGGCAGATCGAGGACCTGCTGCGACATCGGCGGTTCGACCGGGGCGTTGCCGCGCAGCACCGGTTCGGCACACAGTTCGCGCTGTTCGGTCGCCTCGAGTGGAGCCGGCCTACCACTCAGCGCCAGCGCGGCGTCGAGCGCGCCCGGATCGATGCGTGGCGGAGCGATGGCGCCCGCGGGCGCCGGGAATCCGGCGACCGTACCGAGCACGGTCGCCGCACAGGTGAGCCGCAGCAGCGCGCGCCGCATGGCTGCGCCGGTCATATGTTGCGGGCGGTCGAGTACACATCCATTACCCACAGCGCGAGCGGGATCATCGTGATGATCAACAGGTACTCGAAGATCTCGATCATCCGCCGCGTCACCGGTGTCACTTCGACATGGGGTCCGATGACGCCGAACCCGATCACAGCACCCGCGGTCGCCAACAGCAGTGCCACCGCGACGAATTCGAGCGATTCGTGGCCGAGGCCGAGGCCCGTGAGCAACGCGAACAGAGTGAGCGCGCCCGCGATGATCAGCGTCGCGGCCTGCACCAGGTCGGCGTAGGAGCGACCGCGCAGACACAGCACGATCCCCGCGACCGCCGCGAGCGCGACGCCGCCGGAGTGGAACGAGCCGAACGGGTCGGCCGCGCCCACGGCACCGATCAGCGCGGCGAGCGCGCAGGCGACGACGAGGCCGGTCTGGATCTGATTCGCGACCCGGGCACGTTCGCCGAGCCCGGCCGCCGAAGGCAGCGCGATCGCGCCGACCGCGCCGACGCCCTCGATGGTGGGGCGCTGTTCGTGATCGGCGGGATCGATCGCCCCGCCCGCCGTGGGCACCGGCGGAATAGGCAGCCGTGCCGTCACCGCGGCGAGCCGTGGCACCGACGACAGCAGCATCACCGCCGCCACGAGCACCCCGGCGAACAGCTTGGCCAGCCCCGGATGCCAGATCAGGTAGATCACACCCGACACCGCGCCGAACACGCTGAGCGTGATCGCGGCGGCGAACAATCCGGCTCCGATTCCGGTGACCCGATACCCGATCACCGCGGCGACCAGGAGCATCACGCTGCCGAGCAACAGGCTGCCCGCACCGAGCACGCCCGGCACCACCAGTGCACCACCGCCGAACAACAGCAGCAGCGCGTCCAGCGAAAGCCAGTTCGCGGTAATCGAATCCGTGAATTTCCGCGCGGCGATTCCGGCCGCCGCCGACGCGGCGATCCCCGTACCGAGCAGCGCGAACGCCGGGGCGAGCGGATCGGTATGGGTGCGCGAGACGATCAACAGCGCGAGCGCGGCGATGATCGAAACGGTCGCCAGCACGAGCCCGGCCCAGCGGGCCGCCGATCCGGACCAACCGCGGAACTCGCCTGCGGTGAGCCGGGATACGGCGTCGATGACGTCGTCGAACAGCGCGGGCGACTCCCTGCGGGTCACCGGGCTCAGCACCAGCAGCTCACCGTCGTAGACCTCGGCCTCGGTGAGCGTGCGGCTCGGCGCGAGGGGGTCCTGCCCGAGTCGCGCCAGCGTCCAGTGCTGGGCGCGAATCGGAGCGGAGTCCTCGTCGCCGTCGGGCAGGCGCGGATCCCGCGAACGGATCAGCGCCACCAGATCACCGATGAATCCGGCGATCGGCACCGTGGCGGGCAGACCTATGTCGAGCTGCGTATCACCCCCGATCACTGAAACTCGGCATAGTTCGGGCTCATTGCCTAACAACGTCGACACCAGTGATGAACTCTCAGTCGTAGCTGACTACTTCCGTTGCGACCACACGGCAGCGTTACCTAATCTAACGGACAGGGCAAACCGGCGCGATCGAAGTCCTACCGCCGGATTGAACACCAGCTGTCCATCAGAGGAAGATTTCGGGGTCCGACACCACATGCCAGACATTCGCCAGGCTCAGCGCGCCTTCGACGCGGGCGTCCTCTCGCTCGGTCTGTCCATCGACGGTCAGGAGTCCGCGCGCGACGAGGAGTACGCGAAGCTGGCCTTCCAGCGCGCGACGGAATGGGATTCGTCGATGTGCGACGCGTGGCTGGGCCGCGCGGCCGCCGGCGAGGTGACCAAGGAGGTGCTGTTCAATCTGCACCGGACCAGCCTTGATTCACTCGGTCGCGAGCAGCGCAGGATCGGCCTCGCCCCGCGCGCCATGGCCGGCCGGTTCCTGCCCGGGCTCTACATCGACTACCCGCTGGCCGGGCTCACCGAGATCTGGCTGGCCTGGGCATCGCAGCTGATCGCCGACACCGACTACGACCAGGCCGAGCAGGTTCTCGACGAACTGGCGAGGTTGCGCGGCGGTCGCGCCGACGACCCCGACAAGCAGATCGACGATCGGATCAGCTCCTACATCCGCGGCATCCTGCACTACAACACGCAGCGCTGGTCGGATGTGATGACCGTGCTGGCCGGCTCGGAAAGCTGGAAAGACCCCTATCTGGCCACCGGCGCGAATGTGATGGTGGGCACCGCGTGCGCGCAGCTGGGATTGTTCGGCGAGGCGATCCGGCGGATGGAACAGGCCGAGGCGGGCCCGATTCCGTCGGCCAAGTTCACCGCCATGTACAACCGTGGCCTGTGCCTGCGGGAATCGGGCAACGAGGCCGAGGCCCAGAAGCTGTTCGAGCAGGTCTACTCGCAGCTGCCCGATTTCGCCGCCAACACGACCGCCATGCGCGACCGCACCTTCCGGATCGTGGTCACCAGCCGCGAGGTGATCGACGCGCGCACCGACAAGTGGGATTCCGGCTCGGCGCCGACGCTGGCCTCGATGAACGAAGCCGCCGCCGAGGACCGGGCGAAGACCGTGCTCGCCGAGGCCCGCGCACAGCTCGACAAGCAGGTCGGACTGGCCTCGGTGAAGAACCAGGTGGCCAAGCTGCAGTCCTCGGCGCAGCTGGCCAAGATCCGTGCGGGCAAGGGCCTGTCGAGTCAGTCCCGTGGCCAGCACCTGGCCTTCACCGGCCCGCCCGGTACCGGTAAGACCACCATCGCGCGAGTGGTCGCCAAGATCTATTGCGGTGTCGGGCTGTTGAAGACCGACAAGGTGGTCGAGGCCAAGCGTGTCGACTTCGTGAGCCAGAACCTCGGCGGCACGGCGATCAAGTCCGAGAAGCTGATCGACAGCGCGATGGACGGCGTGCTGTTCATCGACGAGGCCTACACGCTGATCCAGACCGGACTTTCGGGCGGTGACGCGTTCGGTCGCGAGGCCGTGGACACGCTGCTGGCGCGCATGGAGAACGACCGCGATCGGCTCGTGGTGATCATCGCCGGATACGACGGCGAGATCGACCGGTTGCTCGCCGCCAACGACGGCTTGGCCTCGCGTTTCGCCAAGCGACTGCAGTTCCCCTCCTACACGGCCGCCGAACTCGGGCAGATCGGCGAAATCGTGGCCGGCAGCCGGGATTCCCAACTCTCGCCGGAGTCGCTGGCCACCCTGATCGAGACCTGCGACTACCTGTACAACCTGGAGAGCACCGACCAGAGCGGACAACCGCGCCGCGGTGTGGACCTGGCAGGCAACGGTCGCTTCATCCGCAATGTGATCGAGTCGGCGGAAGAGGAACGCGAGTTCCGGCTGGCCAATACCGACGGGCTCGACCTGGCCGAGGTCGACGACGACGTGCTGATGCGCATCGAGGAGCCGGACATGCGGACCGCGCTCGCCGGGATCGTCGCCACCCTCAATATCGGACAGATCCCGAACCTGGGCTGAACGCCGAAGGGGCCCGGTGCGAATGCGCGCCAGGCCCCGCTCTTTTCGGCTACTTACTGGCCGAGGGCAACGAATCGTAGCTGGTCAGTGCGTCTTTCGCGGACAGCGTCGGGCCGGGGACGAGCTGGCCGATGATCGACCACGGTGCGAGCTTCGGCTTGTCCCCGAGGCCGAGTACCGCGGCGGTCGCGGCGTCGGGGATGCCGTAGCGAATCCCGTTGTCGGCCACATAGAACAGCGATTCACGCCGCAAGCTCCCCGGCTCGACACCGGTGACCTGCACGAATTCGCCGGTGCTCGGCGCCAGGTACACGGCATCCATTCGGTTGCCCGAACCGTCGGCGGTCGCGAGAGTCACCGGCTTGGCCGATCCGGCCAGCGGCAGTTTCGTTCCGGCGAGCAACGTCACCGTGGCGCGTTCGGTCGGCCCGTCCACCGACTTGCCCTGCGCGGTCGCCTCACCGGGGTCCTTGGCCCAGTTCACGCACGCCACGGGGGCGTCCTCGGCGGACAGGATCCGGGGCTTGTGTTCGGGAAAGGCGTCGATCGGCAAGGTGTGCAGCATCGGCATCCGGTCGAGTACATCCGGCGCCAGCTCGGCGATCTCGCGCATACCCCGCGAATCGGCGTTGCGCAGCAGGTCGGCGGTGAACTCCGAGACGCGCTGCACGCCGTCGGCGAGCACCACGTACATCGTCTCCTTGCCCGCGGCCTCCACGCCGGTCACCGAGATGATCCCGCCGATCGGCACATTCGACAGTTTGCCGGGGCCGGGTTCGCCCGCGCGGTCGATGGTCGGCACGGCGAGCGGCGGGGCCTGGGTGGTCGCGCCGAGCACAGCGCTACCGATCGGACGGACCTGCTGACCGGTCAGCCCGAGCGTCCTGGCGAGCACCGAGTTGGTCGGGTCGACCTCGGCCCTCGCGCCCTTGTACAGGAGGAAGGTCTTGTCGCTGTGGCGCATCAGCATGGCGTCGTCGGCGCCGACCGCGCCGATCCGGTCGCCGGTCTCGAGCTTGCCGACGATGGCGGTGGTGAGGCCACCGCCCGCGCCGGACGCGCTCCCCGCGGCCGAGAGCGGGGTGGTCTCGCACAGCGTCCAATTCGAGCTCGACCCCTGCTTGGACCCCGGCATGGCCGCCGGGGCGCCGGGAATGCCGAGCAGCGGACCACGTGGCATCGAACCGAGCTTGTCGTCCTTCACCGATTTCGGGGCTTGCGCGTCGCCGGCGATGAGCCGGGCCGAGGCCAGATTGAGCACCGGGTGGAGGGTCTTCTCGCCCTCTTTCGCCTCGACGACCACATACATGGCGCCGCTCTGCTTCCCGGTGACGATCAGCGCGTCGCCGATCGCGCCCTGTGGTTTCAGAAAGCCGAGGATGGCCGCCCCTGCCACGATGATCAGACCGAGGACCGCGCCGACCATCAGCGACCGGCTCTGCGACTTCATCGGATCGTGCAACATGCGCACGTCACGGCGGACCAGGGCATGATCGAGCCTGCGTAGCAGAAAGCGATAACCGTTGACCTGGGCTTTGGTTGTCAGCTGTGCCGGCACAGGGACTCCATTGCTGAGTTGATCACCATCTCGTCGGACACGGTACCGTAAATCCGGAACTTGTCCTTCACCATGATTCGACGTACGCCAAGCGGGGACAACGGCTTTGAACAACAGTATGAACGCCGGGCAAACCGGCAGCGCACACGTCTACGACACCCTGCGTGACCCGGAATTCTGGTTGTTCCGGATGTACCCGCTGCGTGCGTGTGTGCCGACCGCGATACTCGCGGCGATCGTGGCCTGGATCGTGCTGGCGACGACGGATTCGGTCTACGGCGCGATCGGCGGCGCCGCGGTCGTGCTGTTGATCGGGCTCGTGCCGATCCGGCGACGGCCCCCGGCGGTCCGCATCGGCGACTGGTTGGCCCGTCGCCTGCGCGGCCGCGCAGACACCCTCGATCGGGCGCCCGCGTTCGACGTACCGCTGCCGGAGGGCGGCGGTTGCGGGGTGCGCTGGGACGGCGACCTGCTGCTCACCATGCTGCGGATCGACCCGCCGCCGGACACCCTCACTCTCCTGCGTCGCGGCTCGCTCAGTGCCGACCAGCTGCTGCCGCTCACCGAAGTGGCGCGCTGCCTCGAGCAATTCGATGTGGGCCTGGTGAGCATCGATGTGATCTCCACCGGCGCGCGCACCGCGGGCACCGGTGCGGCCGCACAGCTGTACAACCGGATTCTCGGCCCGCTGCCCGCCATCGCGCACCGCACCTGCTGGCTCGTGCTGCGCCTGGACCCCGTGGCCAACGCGACCGCGGTGGACAAGCGCGGCGGCGGTGCGACCGGTGCGCTGCGCACCATGATCATCGCCACCCGCCGGGTCGCGAATCGGCTGGCCACCCAGGGCATCGACGCCGCGGTGCTCACCGCGACCGAGATGAACAGCGCGCTACGCGAACTGTCCTACGGCTTCGATCCGCTGCGGCTGACCGAGTCGGCGCACGGCCTGGAATCCGAGTACGGCAGGCATCTCACCCACTACCAGCTCACCGCACCGATGATCGGCACCAACGGGCTGGCCGAGATCTGGTCGCTGCCCACGTTGTCGACCACAGTCACCCTGCGCCTGCACCCCGGCGCGGGCCGGATCGGCCGGGCGGACGACAAGGCGGGGACCGTCGTGCTCAACGCCGTGGTCCGCTTCGATTCGGTGGAGCCCTACGACAAGGCGCCGATCGCCGGTCTGCGCGAGCTCCCCGGCAGCCAGCGGCGAATCCTGCTCGATACCTTGCCCATCGGCGCCGCCGACGCCCTCGGTGGCCGGGACGGCTACCGAGGCACCCTCACCGCACTCACCGACATCGCCGTGCCGACGACCGGCTGCGGCCAGCTGATCGGCGCCGACGAACGCGGCCAGGGCATCGCCGTCCCGCTGATCGGCGCGGGCACACGCCATGTCGACGTGATCGGGAACCTGGACCTGGCTCAGCAGGTGGTCCTGCGGGCCACCGCGCTCGGCGCGCACGCCGTCGTGCACACCACGCGCCCGCAGGCGTGGCAGTCGATGGTCGCCAATCTGGCTACCCCCCAGCTGCTGTCGATCGCGCCACGCGCCGCGGGCGCGACCCCACAGGCGCCCCCCGGCCCGCCACCCGTCCCCGCGGCGCCGTATCCGACCACCACCGTCCTGGTGTTCGACGGCATCGCGCCGACCACCCACCTGGGCGGTGCGACCTTCGTCGAAATCCGCACCACCGAACGTGATCCGGACGCGCTGCCACCCGACGTGACCCTCATCCAGGACCCGTACGCCCCGAACCGGATCACGGTCCGAACCAGCACCGGCAGCGCGACGGTGTCGATGGTGACCACCCCCGACGAAATGCACTACATCGGCGAATCACTCGCGGCCCGCTGAGAATCGCCCGACTTCACACCCAGTTCGGGAAAACCGCACCGCGAACCCAGCACCAGCCACCCACCCGCACAACCGAACCCCACACGGGCCGACCTCGCACGGGTCCACCCCGTACGAGCCCGACCCGCACAACCCAACCCCCACGGGCCGACCTCGAGGAGGCCCTCGCCCGCGCAGCGGGCGTAGCGGCCCGGCCACCCGAAAAACGGGGCGGGACAAAGTGCCGAAGGCACGAGTCC